>JAZPZA010000011.1:0-36961 GCA_045544435.1 Acutalibacteraceae bacterium
CTCAGTTATATTCGCCTATCGGCGAGTGATATTGCTCCGCAGTGATATACGGCTATGCCGTGTGATATTCGGCTACGCCGAGTTTTTATGGCGAATATAATATCACAAAAGCCGTAGGCTTTTATATCACTTTTGCTGTAAGGCAAAAATATCACTGCAAACAGTAGTTTGCAATATAACTTGACCGACCGAAAAAGAAATCTTGTTTTTTCGGCAAGTGTTACCATTTTCAAAGTATGTAACCCACTATGACACTTTCAACCTGAGAGTGTCAATTTTTAATATAAAAAGAAAGTAGGGAGAACACTTCTTTACGAAGTGTCTCCCTAGTGTGGCTTTTTTGTATATTAAAGCTTTTCCTGACCAAAATATAAAAAATGGGTGGGGAGGTCTTTGTATGTGCACTGCACTTGGCTTTAAAACTAATGATTTTTATTTTGGCAGAACATTGGATTATGAATTTTCTTATGGTGAGGAGATTGTGATAACTCCACGAAACTACACATTCAATTTTCGCAATAACGGTGTAATTAAAAATCATTATGCATTAATCGGCGTGGCACATATAGCTGATAATTATCCGCTTTATTATGATGCAGTGAACGAAAAAGGCCTTTCGGTGGCGGCGCTGAATTTTGTTGGTAATGCCCACTATTTTCAAAAAACAGATAATAAGGATAATATCGCCCAATTTGAATTTATACCTTGGATATTAAGTCAGTGTGACACTGTGAAGCAAGCGAGAGGACTTTTAGAAAATATTAATCTTTTAAACACACCTTTTAGCGATGCTTTGCAGGTTGCTCAGCTCCACTGGCTTATAGCCGATAGATATGAAGCGATAACTGTTGAATCTGTGAAAGAAGGTTTAAAAATCTATGATAATCCGGTAGGTGTGCTCACAAATAATCCTCCTTTTAACGAACAATTATTCAATCTTAATAATTATATGTATTTATCCACGAAAGCTCCTAAGAATAATTTTTCTAAGAAGCTGAACCTACAGCCCCATAGCAGAGGTATGGGTGCGTTGGGTCTACCTGGTGACCTTTCATCACAATCGCGCTTTGTTAGAGCGGCTTTTACAAAACTGAACTCTGCTTGCGATAGTGGAGAAACAGAAAGTGTTAGTCAATTCTTCCACATTTTAGGTGCAGTAAGCCAGACCAGAGGCTGCTGTGAAGTATCAGATGGGGAATATGAAATCACAATATATACCTCTTGCTGTAACACAGATAAAGGAGTTTATTACTACACAACCTATAATAACCATCAGATAACGGCGGTGGATATGCATAAAGTCGCTTTGGGCGGTACTGAACTGATACGCTATCCAATGATTTTAGATGAACAAATAAAGGTGCAAAATTAAACCCCCGACTTAATAGTCGGGGGCAGGTCGTTTTTTAGCACCTAATTATTTTGTTGTGGGTATTTGCTGCTTGAGCGCTGCGCGTGTCTTGCGAATTTCGCCAAGATTTGCGGTTAGGCCCTCATCTGCGCGGCGCATAATATCATCAACAAAGTCCTGAGCTGCGCGGCGCATCTCCTTGCTCTTGCCCTGAGCGTTAGAAATGATTTCAGCGGCCTTTTCCTGAGCCATCTTAACAATTTCTTCCTGAGCAACCATTGCCTTAGCACGCTCCTCAGCGCTGCGGATAATACCGTCAGCCTCGCGCTTAGCTGTGGTGATGATGTCAGCACGGTCAGCAACGATGCCGCGAGCCTGCTTTATCTCGCTGGGGATATTAAGGCGAATATCGTCCACAACTGCGCGTAATTTTTCAACATCCACAACTGTTTTCTTGCCGGGTATTTTGATACCGCTGTCAAGAACCTCATCAAACTGTTCAAGTAATTCGTCAAGTGTCATTTTAATTCATCCTCCGTAATTTAATAACTTGTGGTTTTAATTTTCTGCCGACGATATGCGCTTGATTATATCATCGTGAATAGCAGCAGGGAGGAAGTCAGAAACATCGCCGCCCATACTGGCTATTTGTTTTACCATACTCGAGCTCAAATACATATTTTGAGCGCTTGTGGTAAGAAATAGGGTCTCGATATTGGGATTAAGTTTTTTATTGGTAAGTGCCATCTGAAATTCATATTCGAAATCAGACATAGCACGCAAACCCTTGATTATTGCACAGGCATTTTCCTTTGCGGCATATTCCGCAAGCAACCCGTCATACATATCAACTTCAACATTATCAAGGTCGCAAACCGCTTTTTTAATCATTTCAACTCTTTCATCAGAAGAGAAGGAATAATGCTTATTAGAGTTGTTCATAACAACAACTATTATTTTATCAAACATAGCGGCGGCGCGGGTAATGATATCCAAATGCCCCATTGTTATCGGGTCAAAGCTACCAGGGCACACGGCGATGCGCTCACTCATTTTCTGCCACTTCCTTTTTATATGCCGTTATAGCAGTTTTGCCATATCTATATACCTTGTAAATACAAAATCCATCAATCGCATCAGGCAATTTAATATCAATTGGATGCTCGCAGAAAATTTTGCCAAAGTCGCTCATAAGCGGAATTGTCTTTTTTAAAGCATCCTCTAATAGCCCCTGCTTATATGGAGGGTCTAAAAAGGCGATATCAAATTTATCTATACAGCGAACTGCAAAAGCAGAATAATCACTTTTATATGTTTTTGCAAGATTTGAAAGACCGGTGTTTTCAAGGTTTTTCTTAACCGCATTTAGCGAAGCATCATTACTGTCCACAAAAACGGCGCTTTTAGCGCCTCGGCTTAAGGCTTCAATACCCAGCTGACCGCAGCCTGCAAACAAATCAAGAATTCGCCGACCTTCAATATCAAACTGAATAGAACTGAAAAGAGCTTCCTTAACCTTTTCGGAAGTGGGCCTTACTATATCATCGCCCGGAACAGTTATAAGACGCTTACCCCTAGCGGTGCCGGTTATAACACGCATTTAAAGTAAACTCCAATATTAAAATATAATATGTACACAATACATCAATCATATTATCACACCAAACACTGGGTTTTGTCAATACCCAATTTTATATTCGCTTGTAAAAATGGCATATAAATGGTATAATTTTATAAAAAATGAAACCCTATGGTATTTTTAAAAGTATTATGTATGAAAGGGGAGTTTAAGATGAAAAAGATATTTTCTATCATTTTGTGCTTTGTTTTAATATTCTTTTTATCCGCGTGTACTGCAGTTCGCGTTGAAAAAGATTTAAAACAGGAAATGACGATTGTTAAAATGCCCTCACCGCCAAAATGCAAAACGACCGATAGTGTTAACATTATAAATGAGGTTTTATCTTTGTTTAAAGATATTGAAAAAACTCCGCTTGAAGATGAAGTTAACGGTGGCTGGAATGTTATGATAAAACTTAATATTGATGGTCAGAGTTTTAATTACACTGTGGGTGAAAAGATTTTTACTGATTCGGATGGCACACAGTATTTAGTTGATGGAAGTGATGCTATCACCAGAATATTAGAGATTTATGAGCAGCTTGACACACCTGAAAAGGAATATCCTTAATTTTCTAAAAAAATGCTTGATTTTTATAAGAAGTTGTGGTAATATATTTGAGCATTTGATTTCACCTTGCCTTAAAAGGTGGGTTTGATGCCGAACTATCGACATTGAAGCGGATGGTCCTCTGGCGATTTTGGCTAATGAACATCTGAAAAAATTTAAGGAGGAAAATTTCGATGGATGCTGTAAAAGAGCTTGTTGCTTCTCAGCTTAAGGCTGATGCACCGAATCTAGAAATCGGTAGCACTGTAAAGGTTCATGTAAGAATCAAGGAAGGCGAAAAGGAAAGAATTCAGGTATTTGAGGGTACTGTTATTGCTAAGAATAACAGCGGTATTTCTGAAACATTTACCGTTCGCCGTGTTTCCTACGGCGTAGGTGTTGAGCGTGTATTCCCACTTCATTCACCTATCATTGCTAAGATCGAACTTGTAAGACGCGGTAGAGTTCGCAGAGCGAAGCTTTATTATCTGCGTGACAGAGTTGGTAAGGCTGCTAAGTTTAAGGAGCTTATCGGTTAATTTGACTTCAATGAGAGGGGGACGGGGCTTATGCCTTGTTCCCCCTTTGCTGTATTTTATGATGGGTGGTGTTTTTTGTGGATGAGTTTAATGAAGGCTTTTATATTGATGATAATGAAAATACAGATGTTACTAACAAGGCTGTAGTTACCAAAGATACAGTTAAGGATATCTTTGATTGGCTTGATGTGCTTGTTGTGGCAATGATAGCTGTGGTTTTGATTTTTAGTTTTTTATTCCGCATCGCTACTATTGACGGCGATTCAATGCAAAACACCCTTATCGGCGGAGAAAGAGTGGTAATCACGAATTTTTTCTATACTCCAAAAGTGGGCGATATAGTTGTTGTATCAAGAAATATTGATAACAGCGTTTCTGATGTGAATTCAAGCAGTCTGCCCATTATCAAGCGTGTTATAGCCACAGAAGGACAGACGGTTGATATTGATTTTGAAGCGGGAATTGTTTATGTCGACGGCGAGCCGCTCGAAGAGCCCTATGTTAAAACGCCAACCAATGTTGCTTATGATGTTGTATTTCCTGTAACGGTAGATGAAGGTTGTATTTTTGTTTTAGGAGATAACAGAAATGAGTCACTTGATAGCCGCTCATCAAGAATCGGCAACTATGGTATGATAGATACAAGATATGTTTTGGGCCATGCCATTTATAGAATATGGCCTTTCAGTAAAATAGGAGGACTTAGCTCATGAGCAACACGCAGACTATTCAGTGGTTTCCAGGTCATATGGCAAAAACCCGCCGACAAATCACTGAACAGCTAAAAATAATAGATGCGGTTGCTGAAATAGTTGATGCGAGAATACCCGTCAGCAGTCGGAATCCCGACCTGACGGGTATTATAGGTGATAAACCGCATTTTATTCTGCTTAACAAGTGCGATATGGCGGATGCTAAAGCAACCAACGAATGGATATCTTACTATAAGTTAAAGGGAATTCTTGCGATTCCTGTTGACTGCAAAAGTGGTAAAGGTCTTTCTGCGTTTAAGGATACTGTTAAAACTGTTTTGGCAGATAAACTGGAGGCATACCGAGCAAAAGGAATGGTGGGTAAGCCGCTTCGAGTTATGGTTGTTGGAATACCAAATGTTGGCAAGTCCTCTTTCATAAACCGAATTGCAGGCTCATCGCGGGCAAAGGTTGAGAATCGCCCCGGTGTTACAAGAGGAAACCAGTGGTTTAGCATTGATAAAGAGTTGGAATTACTTGACACCCCAGGTGTTCTTTGGCCTAAATTTGATGATAATACTGTTGGCGAGCATTTAGCCTTTACAGGGGCTGTTACAGATAGAATAATTGATACCGAGCTTCTGGGAATGCGGCTGCTTGAAATTCTTATTGCGGAGTATCCTGAGCTTTTGTTTGAGCGTTATGGTATCAGCGAATTCCCCGAGGAGCCATACGATGCGCTTTGCGCGCTTGGCAAAAAACGAGGAATGGTTATTCGCGGCGGTGAAGTTGATAGTGAGCGCGCCGCCAATATGCTGCTTGAGGAATTTAGAAGCTGCAAAATAGGTAAAATTACTCTCGAAAGGATAACTGATAATGCCTGATTTTTCTTGCGAAATAGAAGCTCGCGCTAAGGGATATAAGTATATCTGCGGCGTTGATGAAGCGGGCAGAGGCCCACTGGCAGGCCCTGTATGCGCGGCGGCAGTTATTCTGCCTGATGGCTTAATAATCGACGGATTAAACGATTCTAAAAAATTAAGCGAAAAAAAGCGCGAGAAGCTTTATGATATAATTACTCAAAATGCAGTTGCTTATAGTATCAGCTATGGTACTTTGGAGGAAATAGAAGAACACAATATCCTTGAGGCGACCTTTATAGCTATGAATCGCGCTATTGAAGGACTTTCTGTTAAGGCTGATTATGCTTTGATTGATGGTAATCGCGTGCCTAAGGGTATTATTATACCTTGCGATACTGTGATTAAAGGTGACTCAAAATCATATTCTATAGCAGCGGCTTCCATACTTGCAAAGGTAACCCGTGATAGATTACTGTTAGAATATGATAAGCAGTATCCTCAGTATGGTTTTGCAAAACATAAGGGTTATGGCACAAAAGCACATTATGATGCTATCCGTGAGCACGGCGTTTGTGAAGTGCATCGCCTGTCTTTTTTAAAAAATGTACTTAGATAAGCAAGAGGCGGCAAGATTGGGCCGTGCGGGCGAAGAGTTTGTTGCGCAGTATTTGAAAAAATGCGGCTACATAATTGTTAAACGCAATTGGCGTGATAAACGCTACGGCGAAATAGATATAGTTGCAGAAAATCACGAATGTGTGGCTTTTGTTGAAGTGAAAACAAGGCGGAAGGATGCGCTTGTTAGCGGTATGGATTCAATAGATTATCAAAAGATGCGCCGAACAAAGAATGCTGCTATTATGTTTATGAAGCGTTTTACCAGTGATTTGCCCGCCAGAATAGATGTTGCAGAGGTTACTGTTACTAAAAGCGAGGATGGTCAAGAAGTTTATAGCTTAAATTATATTAACTCGGCTTTTTAAGGTGATAATTATGAATTTTTTCGACCTCCATTGTGACACACCATCTGAGTGTTACAACAGAAACACCGATCTTAATGACGAAAGTCTTGCTGTATCTTATGATAAGGGAAACGAGTTTGAAAAGTGGTATCAATGCTTTGCTGTTTGGGTGAAGGATGATATGAAAAAACCGTTTGAATATTATAAATCGGTTCTTTGTGATTTTAAGTCTAAGTTAAAAAAATCCCCTAAAAATTTGTCACCGATTTTAACTGTTGAAGGCGGAGTGGTTATTGAAAATGACTTAAGTCGTGTTGAAACACTTAAAAATGACGGAATACAAGCCCTCACTCTTACTTGGAATGGTGAAAACACTATCGCTTCTGGCGCACTTTGTGATGGCGGGCTTAAGGATTTTGGTAGGCAGGTAATAGAATCTCTTAATGATAATCGAATTGCCACCGATTTATCGCATCTTAACCGTGAAAGCTTTTTTGATGCGATAGAATATGCTGAATTTCCTATCGCAACACATTCCTGCTGTGATTTTATAAATGCACATAACAGAAATCTCACAGATACCCAAATTAAATTAATTGCTCAAAGGGGAGGCGTAATCGGTCTTTGCCTATATCCTGTATTTTTAGGTGAGGGTGATGTTTTTGAAAATATATATAAACACATTTACCATATGCTCGAGCTGGGGTGTGAGAACAATATTGCGATAGGCTCTGATTTTGATGGCGCTAAAATGGATAAGGAATTATCTGATACATCAATGGTGACTACTCTGTATAAAAAACTAATTAACTTCGGTATCGATATTAATACTCTTGAAAAAATATTTTTCAAGAATGCTTATAATTTCTTTAATAATCTTTGACAAAAGTAAAACTATAATATAAAATATCTATAATAACCCCTATGGAGGAAATATGATGGATTACATAAGCACAAGAAACAAATCAAACAAGGTATCATCTGCTTTTGCAATTGCCCACGGCATTTCTGCTGAGGGCGGACTTTATGTTCCTGAAAGTATCCCTGCGCTTACAAGTGAGGATTTTGATAAGATTTCAGGCCTTGATTATGTAGGAAGAGCAGAGTATGTACTCAAAAAATATCTTACTGATTTTACCGATGAGGAAATAAAAAAATGTGTTGACGGTGCATATCTTGGAAGCTTTGATGATGATAAGCCCGCGCCTATAGCAGTTCTTGGCGATAACATTAACATTCTCGAGCTTTGGCATGGTCCCACCTGCGCGTTTAAGGATTTGGCTTTGCAGCTGCTTCCGTACCTACTAACAACCTCATCCAAAAAGATTTCAACCGGTAAGAAAACCGTAATACTTGTTGCAACCTCTGGTGATACAGGTAAAGCGGCGCTTGAAGGCTTTAAGGATGTTGAAAATACCGAAATAATTGTTTTCTATCCAAGCGAGGGTGTAAGCCCGATGCAAAAGCTTCAGATGGATTCTCAAAAAGGCAACAATGTCCATGTCTGTGCTATCCGCGGCAATTTTGACGATGCGCAGTCGGGAGTTAAAAAAATATTTACAGATGATGATGTTAAGAAAACACTTAGTGAAAACGGAATGGAATTTTCTTCGGCTAACTCAATTAACTGGGGTAGACTTGCTCCGCAGATAATTTACTATATTTCTGCATATTGCGATATGCTCGCTAAAGGTGATGACCTTTCACAAGGCTTCAATATTGTCGTACCCACAGGCAATTTTGGTAATATCCTTGCGGCATTTTATGCAAAGCAGATGGGTGTTCCTGTAAATAAGCTTATATGCGCTTCTAACGCTAATAATGTTTTAACTGATTTTATAAATACAGGTGTTTATGATAGAAATCGCGAGTTTTACACAACAATTTCACCCTCGATGGATATTTTAATTTCAAGTAACCTTGAAAGAATGCTGTTTATGCTTTGTGGCGGCGATGATGAATATGTAGCATCAATTCAAAAGCAACTATCAGATAGCGGCAAATTTGAGGTAACTGATGATATTAAAGCCGATTTAAAGAAAATTTTCTATGCGGCTTGCTGTGATGATGAACAAACACTTGCCACCATAAAGAAAACTTTCGAAAATTATGGCTATTTAAGTGATACTCACACCGCTGTTGCAATTAATGCATACGAGCAGTATGTTTCGAAAACGGGCGATAAAAAACCTGTTTTAATTGCATCAACCGCTTCTCCCTATAAATTTGCAAAGAGCGTGCTTTCTGCGGTAAGTGATGAACAGGGTGCTGACGAATTTGATATTGTAAAGTTGCTTTCAAACTGCACTAACACAGAAATTCCCGTTCCAATAGCTGAGCTTGAAAACGCCACTGTTCGCTTTAAAGATATATTCGAAAAACAGGATATGTATAAAGCGGTTTGTGCGTGTCTTAAAATTGATTAAAATAATAATATCCGACTCTTGGCGAGTCGGATATTATTGCGAAAGAATTACTGTCTTGCTTTAAAGGTGTCACAGCAGGTTTCACTGCATGTACAAGCTGTGCGGTTTCCAACCTGAATGTTACCTGCAGAGCAGGAGTCGTTTTCGGTGTGGTGAACACAGTTCTTAACACTGCAACGGATGCACATTTCTGTTTTACAATCGTTCATTTTATTCATTCCTTTCCGGCTTTTAGCCATAAATATTATCTGCAGCTAAGAGATTTTTATGTAAGGAGGTGCTTACCATTTCTAATTTATTCACAATTTCTGATTTGCATTTATCTTTAGGCGTTAATAAGCCAATGGATATTTTTCACGGATGGGAAAACCATATCGAAAGACTCCAACATAATTGGAAAAAATTAGTAAATGATGATGATACCGTTGTTATCGGCGGTGATATATCGTGGGCGATTTCCTTTGAAGAAGCCATTGAGGATTTTAAGTTTATTAATTCCTTACCTGGTAAAAAAATAATACTTAAGGGTAATCACGATTATTGGTGGAGCACCGTTACAAAAATAAATGAATTTTTGCAAAAAAATAAATTTGACACAATAAAGATTTTGCATAATAATTGCTTTACGGACGGAAAAATTGCTATATGTGGAACACGCGGCTGGATTTATGATGGTACAGGCGAAAAGGACCAAAAGGTAATTAAGCGTGAATGTGGCAGACTTGAGACCTCTATAAAAGCTGCTGTGTATTCAGGCGCACAGCCTTTGGTGTTTCTTCATTATCCTCCCGCATATGGTGATTTTGTATGCGAGGAAATAATTGAAACGCTTAATAAATATGAAATTTCTCAGGTTTATTATGGACATATTCACGGGCAAGGAGCGAATAAGATTATATCAACTCTGGGAGATATAAAAATGCGTCTTGTTTCCTGTGATTGCAATGATTTTACACCGATATTTATTTCTACTTGCGAAAATTTTGTATAAATTATCAAAAATAGCAAAAAGTGGTAGAAATTTTATAAATACTATGTTATAATGTTCTGTAATTTATGCGGAGGTATAAAAAATGAGTTTAAAAGAAACAAAAAAGCTTGAAACAAATCGTTATCAGCTGGAAATCACAATCGACGGTGAAAAGTTCCGCGAGGCCATTAAAGAGGCTTATCGCAAGAACGGCAAGAAAATCAATGTGCCCGGCTTTAGAAAGGGTAAGGCACCACTTCACATTATCGAAACCTATTATGGTGTAGAAGTGTTCTTTGAGGATGCATTAAACCTTATCTATGCTGATGCAGTTGAAGAGGCCATTAAAGAATCAGGTCTTAAGACCATTGATGATAAAATGGACTTCGAGCTTGTTTCCATTTCTAAGGAGGATGGCGTTGACTTTAAGGTTAGCGTTACCACATATCCTGAGATTGAGCTTGCTGAATATAAGGGCCTTAAGGCTGAAAAGCCCGTTGTTAAGGTTGACGCTGCTGAGGTTAATGCCGAAGTTAAGGCTATGGCTGAGCGCAATGCCCGTATGATTTCTGTTGAAGACAGAGCTGCTAAGAAGGGCGATACCGTTGTTATTGACTTTGAAGGCTTTGTTGATGGTGTTGCTTTTGATGGCGGCAAGGCAGAGGGTCACTCTTTAGAGCTTGGCTCTGGTCAGTTCATTCCAGGCTTTGAGGAGCAGATAATCGGTAAGAAGCTCGGCGATGAGTTTGATATCGATGTAACCTTCCCTGAGGAATATGGTGCAGAAGACCTTGCAGGCAAGCCCGCAGTATTCAAGATTAAGCTTCACGAAATCAAGATTCGTGAGCTTCCCGCTATTGACGATGAGTTTGCTAAGGATGTAAGCGAATTTGATACTCTTAAAGAACTTAAGGCTGATATTAAGAAAAAGGCTTTAGAGCGCAAGAAGAAGGCTGCTGAAGAGGCAGTTGAGAATATACTCGTTCAGCAGATAGTTGATGGTATCAAGGGTGAAATTCCCGAGGCTATGTTTACTAACCGTCTTAACCAGTGTGTTGAGGATTTCGCATACCGTCTGCAGTCACAGGGTATGAACCTTGACCTTTATTTACAGTATACAGGCAGCACCATTGAGGATTTCAGAAACACATTCCGTCCTCAGGCAGAGATGCAGGTTAAGTATCGTCTTGCTCTTGAAAAAATTGTTGAGCTTGAGGGTATTAAGGCTGATGAAAAGGCTGTTGAAGAGGAATATAAGAAGCTCGCTGAGGGCTACGGCGTAGATATCGAACAGGTTAAGGCTGTAATCCCGCAGTCTGAAATTGAGAAGGATGTAGCTGTTAGCAAGGCAATTGATTTTGTAAAGTCAAATGCAGTTATCACTGATGCAGTACCCGAAAAGGCAGAAGAGAAAAAGGCTCCTGCTAAAAAGGCTGCTGCAAAGAAAACAGAAGAATAATCTGTTTATAAATTTTTTAAATTGTTCATACTATTCGGTATAGGAGGTATATTATGGATATGAGTTTAGTTCCTTATGTAGTTGAACAAACAAGCCGTGGAGAGCGTTCCTATGACATCTTTTCAAGGCTTTTAAACGACCGCATTATTATGCTTAATGATCAGGTGGATAATGCTTCTGCCAGTGTGATTATCGCACAGCTGCTTTATCTTGAAGGTCAAGACCCAGATAAAGATATCAGCTTTTATATCAATAGCCCAGGCGGCTCTGTTTCTGCGGGTATGGCAATTTATGATACTATGCAATATATAAAGTGCGATGTAAGCACCATTTGCATGGGTATGGCGGCTTCTATGGGTGCATTTCTGCTTTCAGCAGGCACCAAGGGTAAGCGTTATGCTTTGCCAAACAGTGAAATTATGATTCACCAGCCTTTAGGCTCTGCCGAAGGTCAGGCAACAGATATTCTTATTCATGCTGACCATATAAAGCATATCCGAAGCAACCTGAATAAGATTCTTGCCGAAAACACAGGCAAGCCATTAGAGGTTATTGAGCAGGATACCGAGCGCGATAACTTCATGACTGCGCAAGAAGCCGCTGAATATGGTCTTATTGACAAGGTCATTACTAAGAGATAAGAGGTTTTTTAATGCCTAAAGACATTGAAAAGGAAATTCGCTGTTCGTTCTGCGGTAAAACGCAGGACGAGGTAACCCGCCTTGTGGAGGGACCTGGAGTATATATCTGTGACGGTTGCATCAGCTTTTGTAGCTCCTTGCTTTTTGATGATGAAAATCTTTCAAAAGCAAAGAAGAAACCTAAAAAGGAAGAGGAAAAGGTTTTACCTAAGCCTCAGGAAATTAAAGCAAAGCTCGATGAATATGTAATCGGTCAGGATGAAGCCAAGAAAACCCTTTCGGTTGCGGTTTATAACCATTATAAGCGAGTTTATAAAAATAACTCTCAAGATGTTGAGCTTGCAAAAAGCAATGTTTTAATGCTAGGCCCCACAGGTGTTGGCAAAACCTTGCTTGCTCAAACTCTCGCTAAAATTCTTGATGTGCCGATAGCAATAACCGATGCCACCACCCTAACAGAGGCAGGCTATGTTGGTGAGGATGTTGAAAATATCCTTCTTCGTCTCATTCAGGCGGCTGATTATGACATCGAAAAGGCACAGTATGGCATTATCTATGTCGATGAAATCGATAAGATAGCAAGGAAGAGCGAAAATGCTTCCATCACTCGCGATGTAAGCGGTGAGGGCGTTCAGCAAGCACTGCTCAAAATCCTTGAGGGTACTGTTTCAAATGTACCTCCTCAGGGTGGTAGAAAGCATCCACAACAGGAGTTTATCCAGATAGACACAACTAATATTCTGTTTATATGTGCAGGCGCTTTTGATGGTATTGAAAAGATAATCGAACGCCGTATGGGTGGTAGCAGCTTAGGCTTTGGCGCCGCAGTGAAGTCACCCAAAAGTGCTGAGGCTGAGGCAATGGCGCAGGTTGCGACGCATCAGGATTTGGTAAAGTTTGGCCTTATTCCTGAGCTTGTTGGTCGTCTGCCTGTAATAACGGCGTTGAAGTCTATGGATAAGAATACGCTTGTTAGCATAATGACCGAGCCTAAAAACTCAATAATTAAGCAATATCAGGCGTTATTTGCAATGGATAATGTGAAGCTTCAGTTTGAAAGGGAAGCACTGGAAAGAATTGCCGACCTTACCATTGAACGAAAAACAGGCGCTCGCGGACTTCGCTCAATAATTGAAGGTGTGCTGCAGGACATTATGTTTGACACCCCTTCGGATGAGAGTATCGATGAAATTATCATTACTGCAGATACTATAGATAGCGGAAAGCCCGTTATTAAAAAGAAATAATACTTTAAAAGGATGGCTGATGCCATCCTTTTTTTAAAACCTTTTCCTCAGTTTTTCAAGCGCAGCTTTTTCAATTCTTGATACATAGCTTCGTGAAATGTTAAGCTTTTTTGCAATTTCCCGCTGAGTGAGTTCGCTTTGACCGTTAAGGCCATAGCGCATATCAATTATCTGTTTTTCGCGCTCATCTAGGGTATCGCTGAGTATTACCCTTAACTTTTCTATTTTTAATTTTATATCAATTTCTTCCTCAACATCGCTGTCGTCGGCGATTATATCAATAAAGGATAGCGAATTCCCGTCTTTATCCGTATCAATGGGGTCGCTAATGTAAACATCCTGAGCACTTTTTTTAAGATTTCTGAAATGCATTAAAATTTCATTTTCAATACATCTTGCCGCATAGGTGGCAAGCCTTATTTTTTTATCACTTCTAAAGCTATCAACCGCTTTTATAAGTCCTATAGTGCCAATGGATATCAAATCATCTTGATCACAACCATTAGTGTAATATTTCTTTACAATGTGCGCTACAAGGCGCAAATTATGCTTGATTAACTCATTTCTCGCATTCATATCACCCTTGGAACTTAGTTCAAGTAACTCGTGCTCTTTTTTTGCCTTGAGTGGCGGCGGAAAAGAACCTGCTCCAGTTACATGCAGCGCCAAATAATAAATATTTGAAATCATCTGCAAAAACATACTTAAAAACATATTTTCACCCCAAAATATTAATCATTTAAATATATGCATAACGAGGCTTGGCAGTTGTTGACAAATATGTTTTCTTGTGTTAATATTTAATTGATCTTTAAGACGATACAGAGATATCGGCAAGATAACTGAAATGTATAATTTTTTATATTTTGTCTTGCTATATCTTGGCAAGACTTTTTTGTTTTGGGGTGTTTTAATGAAGCCTAAAGCTAAAATTATGGATGAGGTTGCCATCGGCAGAGCAATGGCAAGAATAACACATGAAATAATTGAACATAACCAAGGTGTTAATGATGTATGCCTTTTGGGTGTTAAACGCCGTGGTATACCCTTGGCTGCTATTCTTGCTGAAAATATTTTACGCTTTGAAGGCGTTGAGGTGCCTGTGGGTTATCTTGATATTACCAAGCACCGTGATGATATTTCTGATGCTGATAAGGCAGAGCTTGCGGGTGACTGCCATTTTCCGTGTGATATTGAGGATAAGCGAGTAATTATAGTGGATGATGTGCTTTTTACAGGAAGAACCGCGCGCGCCGCTATGGAGGCTGTTTTTGCTTATGGCAGACCCAACTCACTTCAGTTTGCGGTGCTTGTTGACAGGGGACACAGAGAGCTTCCGATAAGGGCGGATTATGTGTGCAAAAATGTTCCAACCTCACTCAGCGAAAAGGTCTCGGTTAAGATTGAGGAAATTGACGGTGAAACTGCAGTTTATATTTGTGATTTAGATTAAATTTATTTCTCTTTTTACATTGACAACTGATTATATGTGTGTTAATATATATAAGATAAATCTTTAAAACGATACAGAGATATCGGTAAGATTATGATATATGTAAATATTGGGTTGCACTTTAGTGTAATCTGATGCTTTTGTATACCTTAGCCTTACCGAAATCGGTGGGGCTTTTATCTTTTTTAGAAAGGAAAAATCAAAATGGCTAAGACAGTTAAAGCGACAATTTTTAAGCTTGATGGCGATATGTCTTTCTCTCCTAATGTAAACACAGAATTATTGCCCGCTGTTACTGCCTCTAATTTTGATAACGAATATATTGTTTTTCCCGGTTTTTGCGATGTGCATGTGCATTTTCGTGAGCCGGGTTTTTCTTATAAAGAAACCATTGCCACAGGCTCGCGTGCGGCGGCTCATGGCGGTTATACCGCTGTTTGCACAATGCCTAATTTAAAACCCGTGCCTGATAGTGTTGAAAACTTAAAACAACAGTTATCAATTATTGAAAATGATGCAGTAATTAATGTTTATCCTTATGCTTCGATAACTGTGGGACAAAATGGTGAAAGGCTTTCAGATATGTGCTCTATGCGCGATAAAATTATTGCCTTTTCCGATGATGGTCGCGGTGTGCAGTCGGCTTCTCTTATGCGTGAGGCTATGCTTAAAGCTAAAACTTTAGGCAAAATTATTGTTGCTCATTGTGAGGATAATTCACTTCTTCGGGGCGGATATATCCGCGACGGTGCATATGCCAAAGCACACGGCCATCGTGGTATATGCAGCGAAAGCGAATGGGGACCGATAGCAAGAGATTTAGAAATTGCTCGCGAAACTGGCTGTTCATACCATGTGTGCCACATATCCTGCAAGGAGAGTGTGGAGCTTATCCGAAAGGCAAAAGCCGAAGGTGTGGATGTTACTTGCGAGACTGCGCCGCACTACCTTATAATGGATGAAAACGATTTACAAGAGGACGGTAAATTTAAAATGAACCCGCCGCTTCGCTCACGCGAGGACCGCCTAGCACTTATCGAGGGCATTAAGGACGGTACTATCGATATGATTGCTACCGACCACGCGCCACATAGCGAGGAAGAAAAATCAAAAGGCCTTGAAAAGAGCGCTTTCGGTATTGTTGGTATTGAAACCGCATTCCCGATAATGTATACCAAAATGGTAAAAGAAAATGTAATAACTCTTCAAAGATTAATTGAGCTTTTGGCAATTAATCCTCGAAAGAGGTTTAACATACCGCTTAATAACGATTATACAGTTTGGAACTTAAACGAAAAATTTACTGTTGACCCAAAGGATTTCTTATCAAAAGGCAAAGCAATGCCGTTTGAGGGTATGGAGCTTTATGGCAAATGCTATCTAACGGTTTGCGATGGCAAGACAGTTTTTAGTAAATAAAAGATAATTTGATATATTCAGGAGGCTACTTAAATGGCAAAGAGAACAGATGTTAAAAAGGTATTGATTATAGGCTCTGGTCCTATTGTAATAGGTCAGGCGGCAGAGTTTGACTATGCAGGTACACAGGCTTGCTTAGCGCTTAAGGAGGAGGGTTATGAGGTTATCCTTTGCAACTCTAATCCCGCTACCATTATGACCGACACCACCATAGCTGATAAGGTTTATATGGAGCCGTTAACCCTTGAATATATGGCTAAGATACTCCGCTTTGAAAGACCTGATGCTATAGTTCCCGGTATCGGCGGTCAGACAGGTCTTAACCTTGCAATGCAGCTCGAAAAGAAGGGCATTTTAAAAGAGTGCGGTGTTGAACTGCTCGGTACTTCAAGCGAAAGTATTGAGCGTGCGGAAGACCGCGAGCTGTTCAAGGAAATGTGTGAGTCGATAGGTGAGCCTGTTATACCGTCGGAAATAACCTATAGCATCGAAGAGGCTAAACAGGCGGCTAACAGAATTGGCTATCCTGTAGTTCTTCGCCCTGCATTTACTTTAGGCGGCACAGGCGGCGGCTTTGCTAATAATGAGGGAGAGCTTGTTGAAATCGGCATCAACGCATTTAAGCTTTCTCCTGTACATCAGGTTCTTATTGAAAAGTCTGTTAAGGGCTATAAGGAAATTGAATTTGAGGTTATGCGTGATTCAAGCGACCACGCGATTACCATTTGCGGTATGGAAAATATCGACCCAGTTGGTGTTCATACAGGTGACTCTGCGGTTGTGGCTCCCATACTTTCCCTTAACGACCACGACCTTAAAATGCTTAACGACAGTGCAATTAAGATTATTCGCGAGCTTAAAATAGAGGGCGGCTGCAATGTTCAGTTTGCGCTTAACCCGTATTCAAGCGAATATTATCTTATTGAAGTAAACCCAAGAGTTTCGCGTTCCTCTGCACTTGCTTCAAAGGCAAGTGGCTATCCGATAGCAAGGGTAACTGCAAAAATTGCTCTTGGTATGAATTTAGATGAAATTCCTGTAGCAGGCGGTACCGCTGCTATTGAGCCACGCCTTGATTATATCGTGGCTAAGTTCCCGCGTTTCCCATTTGATAAGTTTGCTGATGCGCCCAACACCTTGGGTACACAGATGAAGGCAACAGGTGAGGTTATGGGTATCGGCTCCACACTTGAGGAATGCTTGCTCAAATCTGTTCGTTCACTTGAAACGGGTGTTTGCCACTTCCATATTGCTAAATTTGACGATATGAGTGATGCTGAGATATTCGACTATCTCAAGGAATTCAAAGACGATAATATCTATGCTGTTTTTGAACTGCTTCGCCGCGGTGTATCGATAGAAAAGCTCCACAAGGTTACTAAAATAACCGAGCTTTTCCTCGAATCATTCAAGAAAATCGTAGATATGGAAAACCTCGTTAAAAACAATGCGGGTGATGTTGATATTCTCCGCAAGGCTAAGATACTTGGCTTCTCTGATGAGTATATAGCTTCTGTTTGGGGAGTTAAGGAAATTGAGATTTATAATAAGCGCAAGCAAAACGGTATCGTGCCCATTTTCAAGATGGTTGATACGCTTCACACCGGCAAATATATTGCATACCTTTATTCCTCTTATACTGGTGAAAATGCATCAAGACTTACCGATAAAAAGAAAATAATTGTTTTAGGTGCAGGTCCTATTCGTATCGGTCAAGGCGTTGAATTTGACTATTCCACAGTTCACGCTGTACAAACTATTAAGCGCGCTGGTTATGAAGCAATTATTATAAATAATAACCCCGAAACCGTTTCTACCGACTATACAACCGCTGATAAGCTCTACTTTGAGCCACTCACACCTGAGGATGTAATGGCTATTGTTGATTTTGAGCAGCCCGAAGGTGTTATTGCATCACTTGGCGGTCAAACAGCGATTAACCTTGCTCAGCCTCTTATGGATAGGGGAGTTAAGATTATCGGTACCGACTGCGCGGCTATTGAGCGCGCAGAAAACCGAGATAGCTTTGAAAAGATACTCCAGTCCCTTAATATTCCTCAGCCAAAGGGACATGCTGTTACAAAGATTGAGGATGGCGTTAAGGCAGCCGCAGAAATCGGCTATCCCGTGCTTGTTCGTCCAAGCTTTGTTTTGGGCGGTAGAGCAATGCAGATAGTGTCAAATGAGGAGCAGCTCCGCCATTACCTTAAAACTGCTGTTGAAATTGATGCAGATAAGCCTGTACTCGTTGATAAGTATATTCAAGGTAAAGAGGTTGAGGTTGACGCTATTTGCGACGGCACAGATGTGTTTGTTCCAGGCATTATGGAGCTTGTTGAGCGCACGGGTATTCACTCGGGTGACTCGATAAGCGTATACCCAACATTCAGTATCAGCAATGCGGTAAGAGGCACAATTTTACAGTATGCTAAGAAATTAGGACTTGGAATTGGAATTATAGGTCTTTATAACATTCAGTTCATTGTTGATGAAAACGACGATGTTTATATAATCGAGGTTAACCCCCGTTCTTCAAGAACAGTACCGTTCCTTTCAAAGGCAACAGGATATTCTCTTGCAGATATAGCTACCGAGGTTATTCTCGGCAAATCTTTAAAGGAGCAGGGAATATTTGACCTGTATCCTCAAGAGAAAAAGCGTCATTATGTAAAGGTTCCTGTGTTCTCCTTCAACAAGATTAAGGGTCTTGATGCATATCTATCACCCGAAATGAAGTCCACTGGTGAAGCTATCGGTTATGACGATAAGCTAAATCGCGCTTTGTATAAAGCACTTCAAGCTTCGGGTACACATTTACAGAATTACGGCACTGTGTTTGTTACAATAGCTGATAAGGATAAGCCTGAGGCATTACCGCTTGTTCGCCGCTTCTATAATTTAGGCTTTAATATTCAGGCTACCGAGGGTACTGCGAACTTCCTTAAGGAAAACGGAATTCGCACACATATTCTTAGAAAAATCAGTGAGGAAGCCGATGAAATTCCTGAGGCAATTCGCCAAGGTCATATCGCGTATGTTATCAATACTCGCGATATTGGAGCCACAAAGACCGCAAACGACGGTCATCAGATTCGTCGACTTGCTACCGAAAACAATGTAACTATGTTCACTTCTCTTGATACTGTTAGGGTGTTGCTTGATGTTCTTGAGGAAACAACCCTTACCATTTCAACTATCGATGCATAAGTGAGGCATAAAGATGAAACAAGGTGTTTTTGAAATTGCGGAAAATACCCCGCTTACAAGTAATGTTTACAGAATGCGACTTATAGGTGATGTCAGTGATATTACCGCTTGCGGTCAGTTTATAAACATTCAGCTTGACGGTTTTTATCTTCGCAGGCCAATCTCGGTCTGCGATAAAGATGAAAACTCTGTTACAATAATCTATAAAGTAGTAGGCCACGGCACAGAAAATATGAGCAGGATGAGTGTTGGTGAAAAATTAGATGTGCTTACGGGTCTTGGTAACGGTTACGATACATCACTTTCTGGTGATAAACCGTTGTTACTCGGCGGCGGAGTAGGCGTGCCACCGCTATATATGCTTGCTAAGAAATTAGTTTCAGAGGGTAAAAAGGTTTGTGTTGTGTTAGGCTTTAACACTAAGGACGAAATCTTTTATGAGGATGAATTTCGCGCTCTCGGCTGTGATGTAACGGTTGCCACTGCCGACGGTAGCTACGGCGTAAAGGGTTTCGTTACCGACGCTTATCCTGATGATTATTCATACTTTTATACCTGCGGTCCCGAGCCTATGCTTAAAGCAATTTATAAGACTGCAAAAAGCGGCGGTCAGTTAAGCTTTGAAGAGCGTATGGGTTGCGGTTTTGGCGCTTGTATGGGCTGCAGCTGCAAAACCATTACAGGCTATAAACGAATCTGTAAGGATGGTCCTGTTATGAAAAAGGAGGAGATTTTATGGGAAAATTAAGCGTGAATTTATGTGGCATAGAGCTTGATAACCCAATAATCCCTGCCTCAGGAACATTTGGCTTTGGATATGAATTTGCGGAATTATATGATATAAACTGCCTCGGCACTTTTTCGTTTAAGGGTACTACTCGCGACCCTCGCTTTGGCAACCCCACGCCAAGAATTGCAGAATGCACTTCAGGTATGATAAATGCTGTGGGACTTCAAAACCCAGGCGTTGAAAAGGTTATTGCTGAAGAGCTTCCAAAGCTAAAAAATTGCTTCAATAAGCCCGTTATGGCAAATGTCAGTGGCTTTTCTATTGAGGATTACGCATACACTTGCGAGCAACTTGATAAGCAAAATCAAGTTGGATGGCTTGAAGTTAATGTTAGCTGTCCTAATGTCCACGGTGGCGGTATGAGCTTTGGAACGAGTCCCGAAGCTGCAGCCGAGGTTGTAAGAGAGGTTAAGAAGGTAACAACAAAACCAGTAATTGTTAAACTTTCGCCTAATGTTACCGATATAGTAGCAATTGCCAAGGCTTGCGAAGATGCGGGCGCTGACGGTATAAGCCTTATAAATACTATGCTTGGTATGCGAATAGACCTTAAGACAAGAAAACCCGTTATCGCTAATAAAATGGGCGGTTTTTCTGGTCCTGCAATTTTTCCTGTAGCAGTTCGTATGGTTTATCAGGTGGCGCAAGCGGTTAATATACCCGTTATTGGTATGGGTGGCGTTTCCACCGCAGAAGATGTAATCGAGATGATGCTTGCTGGCGCTACCGCAGTAGAAATTGGTGCCGCAAACCTCGTTAATCCTTATGCTTGCCGCGATATTATAAACGATTTGCCTGTGGCAATGAATAAATACGGAATTGATAATTTAAGTGATATTATAGGAGGAGTTAAATAATGGGTAAGGATGTTATTATTGCTTGCGATTTTGCGAGCGCTGAAAAAACCTTCGAATTTCTTGATAAGTTTACCGGCAGAAAACCTTTTGTTAAAATCGGTATGGAGCTTTTTTATGCAGAGGGTCCATCGATAGTTAAAGAAATTAAAAAGCGCGGTCATAAAATCTTTTTGGATTTAAAATTGCACGATATTCCAAACACAGTTAAGAAGGCAATGAGCGTGCTTTCTAACCTTGATGTGGATATAACAAATCTCCACGCAGGCGGCACTGTAGCTATGATGGAGGCTGCGATTGAAGGTCTTACCCGTAAAGACGGCACAAGGCCTCTGCTTATTGCAGTAACTCAGCTTACTTCTACTAACCAAGAGAGTATGGAAGCAGATTTGCTTATAAAAGAGCCTATCGATAAAGTTGTTATGCACTATGCCGCAAATGCTAAGAAAGCGGGACTTGACGGTGTTGTTTGCTCTCCGCTTGAGGCAGGCAAGGTGCATGAGGTTTGCGGCAGTAGCTTCTTAACCGTTACCCCTGGTGTTCGCTTTGCGGATGGTGATGTTGGTGACCAGAAGCGTGTTATGACACCTGAGCAAGCAAAGCTTATCGGCTCTGACTATATAGTAGTTGGCAGACCAATTACCGCCGCTGCTGATCCCGTTGCAGCTTATGAGCGCTGTATTGCTGAATTCGTTGATTAATAGGGAGAAAAAGTTATGGAAAGCTATAAAAGAGAATTTATTAAATTTTTAGAGGATGCAGGCGTGCTTAAATTCGGTGATTTCACTGCAAAATCGGGCAGAAAAATCCCTTATTTTATAAACGCAGGCGATATAAAAACAGGCGAACAGATTTGTAAGCTTGGCGAATTTTACGCTAAGGCTTACTTTGAAAAGGTAGGAAATAAGAAAACCGTTCTCTACGGACCTGCATATAAGGGCATTCCGATAGCGGTTTCTGTTGCAGTAGCACTTGCTAAAAACGGTCTTGATGTACCTTTCTTCTTCAACCGTAAGGAAGAAAAGGACCACGGCGAAGGCGGCGTTTTTGTTGGATACAAGCCGCAAGAGGGTGAAGAAATCGTTATAGTTGAGGATGTTATAACCGCTGGTACTGCAATAAGAGAGAGTATGGCAATACTTTCATCTCTCAGGGGAACAAAGGTTGCGGCTACCTTTGTTATGGTTGACCGCAAGGAAAAGGGTCAGACCGAAAAATCTGCTATGGCAGAGGTAGGCGAGGAATTCGGCTTCCCTGTATATTCTGTAGTTGATGTTTATGATATTATCGAATATCTTGAAGAGGATGAAGCCAACCGCGAAAATGTTGAAAGAATAAAGAATTATCTTGCAATAAACGGCGCTAAAGAATAATTCAAAGGAGAACATAATGAAAAGCGTTATTGATATTTTAGATTTAACAGTAACCGAGCTTGACGAGTTAATTTCAACCGCGCTTGACATAATCGAAAATCCAAAGAAATACGCTCATATTTGTGATGGCAAGAAGCTCGCAACACTTTTTTTCGAGCCGTCCACAAGAACAAGACTGAGCTTTGAAGCGGCTATGTATGAGCTTGGTGGAAATGTGTTAGGCTTTTCTGAATCACAAAGCTCATCCGCGGCTAAGGGTGAGAGTATAGCTGATACTGCTAAAACTGTTAGCTGCTATGCTGATATAATTGCAATGCGCCATCCTAAAGAGGGCGCAGCACTTGTTGCCGCAAACAACGCTTCGGTGCCTGTTATAAACGCGGGAGACGGTGGTCATTGCCATCCAACACAAACTCTCGCCGACCTACTTACCATTCGTCGCGAAAAGGGCAGATTTGATAATCTTACTGTGGGACTGTGCGGTGACCTTAAATTTGGCAGAACGGTGCACTCGCTTATCAATGCGCTATCTCGTTACAGCAATATAAATTTCGTGCTTATTTCACCCGAAGAGTTAAAGCTGCCAAGCTATGTGAAAAAGGATGTTTTGCAAAAAAACAATATTCCATATGAGCAAACATGCGACCTTGAGTCTGTGATGCCAAAGCTTGATATCCTTTATATGACACGCGTTCAGCGCGAGCGCTTCTTTAATGAGGAGGATTATTTAAGACTTAAGGATAGTTATATCTTAACTCCTGATAAGCTTAAAAATGCAAAGGCGGATTTATCAATTCTTCATCCGCTGCCGCGTGTTAACGAAATCAGCGTTGCGATAGATAACGACCCGAGAGCCTGCTATTTTAAACAGGTGCTTAACGGAAAATATATGAGAATGGCGCTCATTTTAAAGCTTTTGAAGGAGGCTGGAACAATATGAAAATAGATTCTATTTTAAACGGTATTGTTATAGACCACATTTCAGCTGGCAAGGGAATGCGCCTCTATGAGCTTTTAAAGCTTGAAAGACTTGATGCTTCGGTTGCGATTATCAAAAATGTTTCAAGCAAAAAAATGGGGAAAAAGGATATTATTAAAATTGATGCGGATATAGTGGTTGATTTTAATGTTATAGGCTTTGTTGACCCAGGAGCAACAGTTAATATAATAAAGGACGGCAAGCTTGTTGAAAAGCGTACAATCGATATGCCTGAAACACTCACAAATGTTATTAAATGCAAAAATCCAAGATGCATTACAAGTTGCGAGCAGGAGATAGAACACATCTTTAAGTTGACCGATAGAGAGAATAAAGTTTATCGTTGTATTTACTGCGAAACAAAGGCTTGATTTTGCACAAAAACAATGCCAATTTTCTCGACAAAAATGTCATAAATTTTACTGTTTTTACCTTGACACAAAAAAGGTAAAATGTTATACTATTCGTGTACTTATTCGTACTGTTCTTTGTGACTGACGGAATTAATTGTGGAGCACCACTGAGGAACGAAGAATATATATTTTTAAGCCGACCGTCTGGGCACACTTGAACTTTTACAGTCCGAGTGTGCCCTTCTGCTTTTTAGGAGGTAAATATTATGAAAAAAGTCGGAATAATTATGGGCAGTGACAGTGATTTACCCATAATCAAAAAAGCCACTGATACTCTAAAAGCCCTTGAAATACCCTTTGAGGTTCATATTTATTCTGCTCACAGAACACCACAAGAGGCAAGGGATTTTGCAATTAATGCGCGGGCTAATGGTTTTGGCGCTTTAATTGCTGCAGCAGGAATGGCGGCGCATTTAGCGGGAGCGATTGCCGCTAATACCACACTTCCTGTTATTGGTATCCCTTGTAAATCATCTAATCTTGACGGAATGGATGCTCTGCTTTCTACCGTTCAGATGCCTACAGGCATACCCGTTGCCACCGTTGCAATAAACGGCGGCGCCAATGCTGCTTTACTTGCCGCTCAGATTATTGCGGTTGATGATAAAGAGCTTGCGGCTAAGCTTGATAAAAAGCGCGCAAGCGATGCGGCTGTTGTTCTCCAAAAGGACAAGGCTGTTATGGAAAATCTATAATTTATTTAAGGAGTAATAAAAATGGAAAACAAGCTTTTGTACACTGGTAAAACTAAAAATGTTTATGCGCTCGAAAATGGCAACTGTCTTTTGAAGTTTAAGGATGACTGCACCGGTAAAGACGGCGTTTTTGATCCAGGTGAAAATTCCGTTGGCCTTACAATTGAAGGCGTTGGCGATGTTAACCTTCGTATGTCTATTTACTTTTTTGAAAAAATTAACGCAGCGGGCATCAATACCCACTATGTAAGCGCAAATCTTGAAGATACAACAATGGAAGTTCTTCCTGCTAAGGTTTTCGGCCACGGTCTTGAGGTTATCTGCCGTTATAAGGCAGTTGGCAGCTTTATTCGTCGCTACGGTGATTATATTGAAGAGGGCGCTGACCTTCCTGCCTATGTTGAAATGACATTTAAGAATGATGAAAAGGGCGATCCGCTTGTAATTAAGGATGCTCTTGTGGCTTTGGGTGTTATGACCGACAAGCAGTATGACGATATTAAGGATATGACTCAGAAAATCACTAAAATTGTTGCTGATGACCTTAAAGAAAAAGGCCTCGATCTTTACGATATTAAGTTTGAGTTTGGTTATGACCCTGAGGGCAATGTAATGCTCATTGATGAAATCGCATCAGGCAATATGCGCGTTTACAAGGACGGCGAATACATTGACCCGATGACACTCTCTAAGCTCTTTTTTGCATAATTAATTTGAAAGTAGGATACCATGGGCGGTTTTTTTGGAATATCTTCAAATAAGGATTGCATGATGGATGTGTTCTTTGGTGTGGATTATCATTCTCACCTTGGAACACGCCGCGGCGGTCTTGCTGCATACGATAGTGAAATTGGTCTGCAGCGAAAAATACATAATATTGAAAATTCACCCTTTAGAACAAAGTTTGAAAAAATCTTTGATGAAATGAAAGGCACATCGGCTATCGGCTGTATCAGTGATACCGACCCACAGCCTATGCTTATTCGCTCTAAGTTCGGCACTTATGCTATATGCACGGTAGGCATTATTAACAATGCTGATGAACTGATTGATAAGTGCTTGGCTCATCAAGGTGTATATTTTGATGCAATGACAGGCGGTCGTGTTAACACAACAGAGCTGGTTGCGGCGCTTGTAAACCAAAAGGATACCTTTGCCGAGGGCATTAAATATGCCCAAGAGCAAATTGACGGTACTTGTTCGGTTTTGATTCTTACAAGTAAAGGCGCCATAATTGCCGCAAGAGATCGCTTTGGCAGAATTCCTGTGCTTATTGGAAAGAATGAGGACGGCTATGCCGTTACCTTTGAGTCCTTTGCATACCAAAAGTTAGGATACACCGATGAAAAGGAGTTAGGACCAGGGGAGATTGTTAAAATCACACCGAATGGTATCACACAGCTTCAAGCGGCGGGCAAGAAGAAAAGAATTTGTTCCTTCCTTTGGAGCTATTACGGTTATCCTACATCTACCTACGAGGGCGTAAATGTTGAGGCTATGAGGTGCCGTAACGGTGAAATAATGGCTGAATGCGATATTAAAAACGGTATTGCTCAGGATGTTGATTATGTGGGCGGTGTTCCTGATTCGGGTATTCCGCACGCTATCGGTTATTCAAACAGAAGCGGCAAGAAATATGCCAGAGCTTTTATAAAATACACCCCTACTTGGGCGCGTAGCTTCACTCCTGCAAAGCAGGCAGACCGCAATAAGGTTGCAAAAATGAAGCAAATTCCCGTGCACGATTTTATTGTTGATAAGAATCTGCTTTTTGTTGATGATTCTATTGTGCGTGGCACTCAGCTAAAAGAAACCGTTGATTTCTTGTACGAAAATGGTGCAAAAGCAGTACATATGCGTTCAGCTTGTCCTCCTATTATGTATGGCTGTAAATATCTTAATTTCTCGCGTTCTACAAGTGATATGGAGCTTATTGCCCGTAGAGTTATAATGGAACTTGAGGGTGAAGAGGGCTTTAAATTTATTGATGAATACAGCGATGGTAATACAGAGCGCGGAAAGAAACTCCGCGAAGCAATATGCAAAAACTTTAATTTTGCATCACTTGAATTTCAGTCTTTAGAAGGTATCATTGAAGCAATAGGCATAGATGAGTGTGACCTTTGCACTTATTGCTGGAACGGAAAGGAATAATATTATGCATAACAATTCTAAATCGGAAGCATACGCTGCTGCGGGTGTTGATATTACTGCAGGCTATAAGTCGGTCGAGCTTATGAAGCAGCATATCGCAAGAACTAAAAACGCTGGCTGCCTCGATGATGTTGGCGGCTTTGGCGGCTGTTTTGGTTTGCCTATGGGCTATGAAGAGCCTGTTTTAGTTAGCGGCACCGATGGCTGCGGCACTAAGGTTAAGCTTGCAATACTTATGGATAAGCATGATACTATCGGTATCGATGCAGTTGCTATGTGTGTTAACGATATTATCTGCTGCGGCGCGAAACCACTTTTCTTCTTGGATTATATCGCGTGCGGTAAAAATATCCCTGAAAAAATTGCTTCAATAGTTAGCGGTGTTTGTGAGGGCTGTGTTCAGTCGGGCGCGGCACTTATCGGCGGCGAAACCGCTGAGCACCCAGGTATGATGCCGGAAGAAGATTACGACCTTGCAGGCTTTGCAGTTGGTATTGTTGACAAGAAGAAAATTCTTGATAATAAAACCGTATCAAGCGGTGATGTTGTAATAGCGCTTGCTTCAAGCGGTGTTCATTCAAACGGCTTTTCACTTGTTCGCAAGGTTTTTGATATTGAAAATTGTGACCTTACAGCATACAAGGATGAGCTTGGTGGTAAAACACTTGGTGAAACATTATTAACCCCCACCAAAATTTATGTTAAATCCGTGCTTGCTTTACTTGAGCAGGTAAAGGTTCACGCGATTTCCCATATCACAGGTGGCGGATTTTATGAGAATATTCCGAGAAGTCTGCCAAAGGGTTATTCCGTTAAGGTTGATAAATCTTCGCTTAAGATTTTACCGATATTCGACCTTATTCAAAAGGTTGGCGGCATCAGTGAGCGCGATATGTTCAACACCTATAATATGGGTGTTGGTATGAGCATTGTTGTAGCTAAAGAGGATGCCGAAAAGGCGCTCGAAATCCTTAAAGCAAACGGTGAAGATGCTTATGTTATCGGCTCTGTTATAGAAAGTGATGAGGGTGTTATCATTGAATAATACTAAAAAAATCGCGGTTTTGGTATCTGGTGGCGGCACAAATTTGCAGGCCATTATCGATGCTCAGAACTCAGGTATTATTAAAAGCGGCGTGGTTTCGCTTGTTATTTCCAATAGATCGGACGCTTTCGCTTTAGAGCGCGCAAAGAATGCTGGCATTTCAACTCTTGTTGTAACTAAAAAGGAGTGCGGAAGTCAGGAAGCATTTGAGGATAGGATTATCGAGGCGCTCGATGATTTGGGTGTCGATCTTATTGTGCTTGCGGGCTTTATGTCAATTCTCAGTGAAAAATTTACCACTCACTTTGAAAGAAAAATCATAAATGTTCACCCATCGCTTATCCCTTCCTTTTGCGGCGCGGGTTTTTATGGACTTAAGGTTCATGAGGCCGCTTTACAAAAGGGCGTTAAGGTGACGGGTGCTACCGTTCATTTTGTGAACGAAATTCCCGATGGGGGAGAGATTATACTGCAAAAAGCGGTTGAGGTTTTGGCGGGCGACACTCCCGAAACACTTCAAAAGCGCGTAATGCAACAAGCCGAATGGAAAATATTGCCCGAGGCTATTGAACTGTTTTGCAACGGAAAAATTTAACGAACAACGGAGGATTTAAAATGGAAATTAAGACTCTTGAAACTGAACTTAATTCGCTCGCTTATCACGGTAGAGGAATTATAATTGGAAAAAGCGCTGATGCCAGCAAGGCTATAATTGCTTATTTTATTATGGGAAGAAGTGAAAACAGCCGAAACCGTGTTTTTGTTGAGGATGGTAATGGTATTAGAACACAGGCTTTTGATGAGTCTAAAATGACCGATCCTCATCTGATTATCTATGCACCTGTGAAGGTTTTAGGAAACAAAACAATTGTAACAAACGGCGACCAGACGGATACTATTTATGAGCTTATGGATAAGCAAATGACCTTTGAACAGGCGCTTCGCACCCGCGAATTTGAGGATGATGCTCCAAACTATACCCCTCGAATTTCAGGAATTGTTCGTCTTGAAAAAGACGGTATGAATTATGCTTTATCAATTCTTAAATCTGCTGATGGTGATGCGGCATCTTGCCAGAGATATACTTACGCATATTCAAATCCTCTTGCAGGTAAGGCTAAATTCATTCACACCTATAAGTGCGATGGCAACCCGCTTCCAAGCTTTGAGGGTGAGCCTAAAACCCTTGAGTTGCCTGATGTTGATATTGATGCTATGACCGATATTATATGGAAGAATCTTAATAGCGATAATAAGGTTTCTCTTTTTGTAAGATATATTGACCTTAGCACAGGCGAGTTTGAATCAAGAATCGTTAATAAAAATATATAGGAGATTAAAATGAAAGAATTTGAACTTAAATACGGCTGTAACCCTAATCAAAAGCCTTCAAAAATATATATGAATGACGGCAGTGAATTGCCGATTGAAATTTTATGCGGTAGACCTGGTTACATAAACTTTTTAGATGCTTTTAACTCTTGGCAGCTTGTAAAGGAATTAAAAGAGGCGCTCGGTATGCCCGCAGTAACTTCTTTTAAGCATGTTAGCCCAACATCTGCAGCTGTTGGTATTCCTCTTTCGGATAAGCTTAAAAAGGCTTGCTTTGTAGATGATATTGAAGGTCTTGACGATTCTCCGCTTGCTTGTGCTTATGCGCGTGCACGCGGTACCGACCGTATGTGCTCATTTGGTGACTGGGTTGCCCTTTCGGATGTTTGCGATGTTACCACAGCAAAAATGCTCAAGCGCGAGGTTTCTGACGGTGTTATAGCTCCAGGTTATGAGCCTGAGGCGCTTGAAATTTTAAAGTCTAAGCGTAACGGAAACTATAACATTGTTAAAATTGACCCCGACTATGTTCCTGCTGTTCAGGAAACCAAGCAGGTGTTTGGTATAACATTTGAGCAGGGAAGAAACAACTTCGAAATCAATAAAGAACTTCTTTCTGACATTGTGACAGATAATAAGCAGTTGCCTGAAAGCGCAGTTCGTGACCTTATAGTCGCTCTTATAACTCTTAAATACACACAGTCTAACTCTGTTTGCTATGCGGTGGATGGTCAGGCAATCGGTGTGGGTGCAGGTCAGCAGTCGCGTATTCACTGCACTCGACTTGCAGGTACTAAGGCAGACACTTGGTTCTTGCGTCAGCACGACAAGGTTTTAAATCTGCCTTTTAAGGACACACTCGGCAGACCTGATAGAGATAATGTTATTGATGGATATATAAATCAGAACGAAGAGGATGTTTGCGCTGACGGTAATTGGCAGAAATACTTTACCACTAAGCCCGAACCCTTTACCGTTGATGAGCAGAGGGCATATCTTGCCACTATTGACGGCGTAGCGCTCGGCTCTGACGCATTCTTCCCGTTTGATGATAATATTGAACGCGCGAAGCGTAGCGGTGTTAAGTATATCGCTCAACCTGGTGGTTCTATCCGTGATGATGTGGTCATTGATTGCTGTAATAAATATAAAATGGCAATGGCATTCACAAAAATGCGTTTATTCCATCATTAATTCGTAGGAGTTTTTATGAAAGTATTAGTTGTGGGTGGCGGCGGCAGAGAGCACGCCATCATTAAAAAATTAAAAGAAAATAAGGAAATAACCGAAATCTATGCAGCCCCAGGAAACGGTGGTATCGGCAAGGATGCAATCTGTGTCAACATTGACGCTAAGGATATTGCGGCTATAACAGATTTTGCAGTCAAAGAGAATATTGACTATGCCGTTGTAGCGCCCGATGATCCGTTGGTGCTCGGCTGCGTTGATGCGCTTGAGGAAAAAGGCATTCCTTGCTTTGGTCCTGATAAAAAGGCCGCGATCATAGAGGGTAGCAAGGTGTTTTCCAAAAACCTTATGAAAAAATACGGTATTCCAACCGCAGAGTATGAAGTGTTTGATGATATTAATAAGGCGCTCAATTACCTTGAAACAGCGCCTATTCCAACCGTTATCAAGGCTGACGGACTCGCTCTCGGTAAAGGTGTTATTATTGCAACAACTCGCGATGAGGCAAAAGCAGCAGTTATCTCTATGATGCAGGATAAGCAGTTTGGTTCAAGCGGTGATAATATCGTTATTGAGGAGTTTTTAACAGGTCCTGAGGTTTCTGTGCTTGCCTTTACAGACGGTAAGGTTGTAGTTCCAATGATTTCTTCAATGGACCATAAGCGCGCAGGAGATAACGATACCGGTCTTAACACGGGCGGTATGGGTACCATAGCTCCTAACCCTTATTACACTGATGCAGTCGCTGCTGAGTGTATGGATAAAATCTTTATCCCCACAATGAATGCTATGAAGGCCGAGGGAAGAACCTTTAAGGGTTGTCTCTATTTTGGACTTATGATAACACCAAACGGTCCTAAGGTAATTGAATATAACTGTCGCTTCGGCGACCCCGAAACACAGGTTGTATTACCGCTTTTAGAAAGTGATTTATTCACAATTATGAAGGCCGTAACAGAGGAAAGACTTTCAGATGTTGAGGTTAAATTTAGCAATAAAAATGCTTGCTGTGTAATTATGGCTTCAAAGGGTTATCCAACTTCCTACGAAAAGGGATTTGAAATGAGCATACCCGCTGAAATATGGTCAAGCACCTTTGTGGCAGGCGCTAAGGCTGATGGTCAAAAGCTTTTAACCAACGGCGGCAGAGTTTTAGGAGTTACCGCCGTTGCTGATACTCTTAAAGAAGCAATAAATGAATCTTATAAGATGGTTGATAAGATTTATTTTGAAAATCAATACTACCGCCACGATATTGGCGCAAAGGCTTTAAAGGCGCAGGAGGAATAAGTCTTGGTATATAGAATTTTTGTTGAAAAGAAAAAAGAATTAGCTAATGAGGCTAAGGCGTTACTCAGTGATGCAAATGCACTTCTCGGTATAAAAAATCTTACTGATGTTCGTGTTATAAATCGTTATGATGCTGAAAATATAACTGAAGAGCTATTCGATTATGCTGTAAAAACAGTATTTTCAGAGCCGCAGTTGGATATTGCAACCAGTGAGGTTGATTTAAGCGGTGCTTATGTATTTGCGGTTGAATTTTTGCCAGGTCAGTTTGACCAGCGCGCAGATTCTGCTGCTCAGTGTATTCAGATAATCTCTCAGGGCGAGCGTCCCACAGTGCGCTCCGCTAAGGTTTATGCGCTTTACGGAAAGCTTACCGATGCAGAAATTAGAGAGATAAAGAAATATGTAATTAACCCCGTTGAGGCGCGTGAGGCAGAGCTTGAAAAGCCCGACACTCTTCAGGTAAATTACGATATCCCTACAACTGTAAAAACCCTTGACGGCTTTTTACAGCTTGACCGTGAGGGCCTTGAAAAATTTGTTAGTGACTATGGTCTTGCAATGGATGCAGATGATATAGCATTCTGTCAGGATTATTTTAAGAGTGAGGACAGAGATCCCACTATCACCGAAATCCGTATGATTGATACCTATTGGTCAGACCACTGCCGTCACACTACATTCTTAACCGTTATTGACGATGTTAAGTTTGAGGACGAGCTTTTACAAAGCGCTTATGATGAATATATTGCCGTTCGTAAGGAAATTGGCAGAACAAAGCCAATTTGTCTTATGGACATCGCAACAGTTGCTGTTAAGTATCTTAAAACGCACGGCAAGCTTGATAAGCTTGATGAATCTGAAGAAATCAATGCTTGCACGGTTAAAATCGATGTTGATGTTGATGGTGTTACTGAGCCTTGGCTCTTGCTCTTTAAAAACGAAACACATAACCATCCTACCGAAATTGAGCCATTTGGCGGCGCGGCAACTTGTATTGGCGGCGCAATACGCGACCCACTTTCGGGCAGAGCTTATGTATATGGTGCTATGCGTGTTACGGGTGCGGCTGATCCTACAGTCCCCGTATCTGAAACAATCCCAGGTAAATTGCCGCAAAGAAAGATTGTTACAACTGCCGCCGCAGGTTATTCTTCATACGGTAACCAAATAGGCCTTGCAACAGGTATTGTTGATGAAATTTATCATCCAGGTTATGCTGCTAAGCGTATGGAAATTGGTGCTGTTGTGGCTGCTGCTCCTGCAGAAAATGTAAGACGCGAAGTACCAACACCTGGCGATGTTGTGGTGCTTTTAGGTGGTAGCACAGGTCGTGACGGTATTGGCGGTGCCACTGGTTCTTCTAAGGCGCATAATGCGCAGTCGGTTGAAACTTGCGGCGCAGAGGTGCAAAAGGGTAATGCGCCTGAAGAGCGCAAACTACAGCGTCTTTTCCGCAACGCTAAGGCAACCCGTATGATTAAGCGTTGTAACGATTTCGGCGCAGGCGGCGTTTCTGTTGCTATCGGTGAGCTTGCAGACGGTCTTGAAATTGACCTTAACGCTGTGCCTAAGAAGTATGAGGGTCTTGACGGTACTGAGCTTGCCATCAGTGAATCTCAAGAGCGTATGGCAGTTGTTATTGAGCCTCATAATGTCGAAGCTTTCTTAGAGCTTGCAGCCGAAGAAAACTTACAGGCTTGTCCCGTTGCGGTAGTTAAGGCAGAGCCACGCCTTGTTATGAATTGGAACGGTAAGAAAATTGTTGATATCAGCCGTGAATTTTTGAATTCAAACGGCGCTGACAAGCATATTGTTATTACACCTGAGGCACCTAAGGCATTCGGTGGTCCTGTTGACGGTAGTTTCATTGATAATTATAAAAAGATTGCAGCCGACCTTAATATGTGCTCTAAGCGTGGACTTTCCGAGCGTTTTGACTCTACCATAGGCGCAGGTACAGTTCTTATGCCTTTTGGTGGAAAAAATCAGTTAACACCCATTCAAGCAATGGTACAAAAGATTTCTGTTGAAAAGAAACATACTGATGATTGTTCTGTTATGTCTTGGGGTTATAATCCGTTTATAACCGAACAAAGTCCTTATCACGGCGCGTACTTGGCGGTTGTTGAATCGGTATGCAAGCTTATTGCAACGGGTGCTAAGTTTGAGGATGTTTACCTTACTTTCCAGGAATATTTCGAAAAACCCGGTACAGACGGTAAGCGCTGGGGTAAACCATTAGCAGCACTTCTCGGTGCATTTAAAGCACAGAAAGAACTTCAGATAGGCTCTATTGGTGGTAAGGACTCAATGAGTGGTTCTTTTGAAGATTTAGATGTTCCACCCACACTTGTTTCTTTTGCTATTACAACCGAAAAGGTTAAGGATATTGTTTCTCCGGAATTCAAAAAGTCAGGCAACAAGCTTTATATGCTTTGTCCTGTTATTGATGAGGAAACAAATCTCCCTGATACCAAATCTCTCATATCAACCTTTAACAAGGTTACCGAGCTTTTGCGTTCGGGTAAGGCAGTTTCTTGCTATACACCTGGTATAGGCGGTGTAGGCGAGGCAGTTATGAAAATGTGCTTTGGTAACGGTCTTGGATTTAAGTACGAGGATTATATCAATACACAAAAAATCTTTGATTATTCATACGGCAGCTTCTTGCTTGAAACCGAAGAAGATATTGATGACGGCATTCTTATCGGTACTGTTGTTGACGATGGAAAAATCACCCTTGGCAGTGAAGCGGTTGAGTTGAATGAGCTTCTTGGTATTTATGAAGATAAGCTTGAAGGTGTTTATTCTTGCAATATTAAAGACAGAAAAACACCAATGGAGAACTTCTCATATAAAGCTGATTCATACAAAGCGCCCGCAATTAAGGTTGCAAAGCCCAAGATTTTAATTCCCGCGTTCCCAGGCACCAACTGTGAGTTTGACAGCGCAAAAGCTGTTCGCGATGCAGGTGCCGAGCCTGAAATTATTGTTATTAACAACCTTTCAGCCTCAGGCATTCAGCAGAGTATTGATAAGTTCGCAAATGAGCTTAAAACAGCGCAGATGATATTTATACCAGGTGGCTTCTCGGGCGGTGATGAGCCTGACGGTAGCGGTAAATTTATTACAGCGTTCTTCCGCAATGCCGCTGTAAAAGAGGGTGTAAGTGATCTTCTTGATAACCGCGACGGTCTTATGTGCGGTATATGTAACGGCTTCCAAGCCCTTATAAAGCTTGGTCTTGTTCCATACGGAAAAATTATAGATACCGATGAAAATTGCCCGACTCTTACATATAATACTATTGCGCGTCACCAGTCAAGAATTGTGCGCACAAGAATAGCTTCTAACAAATCACCATGGCTTAGTCTCACTCAAGTGGATGATATTTACTCTGTACCGATTTCTCACGGTGAGGGCAGATTCTTAGCTTCTGAGGAATTAATTAAAAAGCTTGCAGAAAACGGACAGATTGCAACACAGTATGTTGATCTTGACGGTAATGCCACAAGCGATGTTCACTTTAACCCCAACGATTCAATGTACGCTATTGAGGGTATAACTTCTCCCGATGGCAGGGTGTTTGGTAAGATGGGACATAGTGAGCGTATTGGCGAGGGACTTTATAAAAATGTTCCGGGTAACTATGATATTCGTATGTTTGAAGCGGCAGTTCGCTACTTTAAATAATTAGCAGGAGGATTTATAAGATGGCTTATTTATCTGATATTGAAATCGCACAACAGTGCGAAATGAAACCCATTACTGAAATTGCTAAAAAGGCAAAGGTTGATGAAAAGTATATTGAGCAATACGGAAAATATAAGGCAAAAATTGATTTATCTCTGCTTAATGATACCGACCGAAAGAACGGCAAGCTTATTCTTGTAACCGCTATCACTCCAACAGCGGCAGGCGAGGGTAAAACTACCACTACAATCGGTCTTGCCGACGGTCTTGCAAGAATAGGTAAAGATGTTACAGTTGCTCTGCGCGAGCCTTCCCTTGGTCCCGTATTCGGTGTTAAGGGCGGCGCTGCAGGCGGCGGCTATGCGCAGGTTGTTCCGATGGAGGATATAAATCTTCACTTTACCGGTGACTTTCATGCGATAGGTGCGGCAAACAATTTGCTTGCCGCTATGCTCGATAACCACATTCAGCAGGGAAATGCGCTCGGTATTGATGTCCGCAAGATTACCTGGAAGCGCTGTGTTGATATGAATGACCGTCAGCTTCGTTTTATTGTTGACGGTATGGGCGGAAAGGTAAATGGTGTTCCGCGTGAGGATGGCTTTGAAATCACTGTTGCAAGTGAAATTATGGCTGTTTTCTGCCTTGCAAGCTCTATTAGTGACCTCAAAGAGCGTCTTTCAAAAATAATAGTTGGATATACCTATGACGATAAACCTGTAACAGCGGGCGATTTAAAGGCTGTTGGCGCAATGACAGCACTTTTAAAGGATGCGATTAAGCCTAACCTTGTTCAGACTCTTGAGGGCACACCCGCATTTGTTCACGGTGGTCCGTTTGCAAATATTGCTCATGGCTGTAACTCTGTTATGGCTACAAAGCTCGCGCTCAAGATGGGTGACTATGCCATAACTGAGGCGGGCTTTGGTGCAGACCTGGGTGCGGAAAAGTTCCTTGATATTAAATGCCGCATGGCTGGGCTCACACCCGATGCAGTGGTTGTTGTTGCTACTGTTCGTGCACTTAAAATGCATGGCGGCCTTGATAAAAAGCAGCTTAATACCGAGGACCTTGTGGCGCTCGAAAAGGGCATACCTAATCTTTTACGCCATGTTTCTAATATTAAGAATGTTTACAAGCTTCCTTGTGTTGTTGCCGTTAACCGTTTCCCGACCGATACTGACGCCGAGATTGACTTTATTATAGCTAAATGTAAAGAGCTTGGTGTTAACACCGTTCTTTCTAATGTTTGGGCTGAAGGCGGCAAGGGCGGCGAAGAGCTTGCTCGCGAGGTTGTTCGTCTTTGCGAAGAGGAAAAGGGTAACTTCACCTTCTCTTATGAGCTTGATGGCACTATTGAAGAAAAAATTGAAGCGATTGTTAAAAATGTTTACGGCGGTGACGGAATTACAGTTCTGCCGAATGCTAAAAAGCAAATCGCACAACTTACCGAGCTTGGCTTCGATAAGCTACCGATTTGCGTTGCGAAAACACAGTATAGCTTCTCTGACGACCCAACAAAGCTTGGTGCTCCAGAAAACTTTATGGTTACTGTTAAGAATGTTAAGGTTTCTGCAGGTGCAGGATTTATCGTTGTTTTAACAGGCGATATTATGACTATGCCTGGTCTTCCTAAAGTTCCTGCAGCTGAAAAGATTGACGTTGACGAAAAGGGAAGAATCACAGGATTGTTCTAAAGATTTATATAATAAAAACCTCGGCTTTACCGAGGTTTCTTGTTTTTAGGGGGATT
>JAZPZA010000012.1:0-90713 GCA_045544435.1 Acutalibacteraceae bacterium
GTAGACTACGGGGTTGATAGGCAGCAGGTGTAAGCGCAGCGATGCGTGTGCTAGGCTGTACTAATAGACCGAGGGCTTGACCTATTTTTCAATCCTCTATCCATTACTTGTTCAGTTTTCAGGGTGTGAGAACTATATGCACCATTAGCTCAGTTGGTAGAGCACCTGACTCTTAATCAGGGTGTCCCGGGTTCGAGTCCCTGATGGTGCACCAATTTATCTATAACACCTTGGTGTTTATATATGTGGCCCGTTGGTCAAGTGGCCTAAGACTCCGGCCTCTCACGCCGGCAACACGAGTTCGAATCTCGTACGGGTCACCATTTTTTTGAATATTCAGCATTAAACAGTGCATACTGTTTAATATATAGTACCGAAAGGTACGCACAGATGCCTTAATAGCTCAGTCGGTAGAGCACTCGGCTGTTAACCGAGTTGTCGTAGGTTCGAGTCCTACTTGAGGCGCCACAGTTGGTGTTGATTGCGGTGAGGGTCCACCTGTTCCCATTCCGAACACAGAAGTTAAGCTCACTTGCGCTGAAAATACTTGGCGGGCAGCTGCCTGGGAAGATAAGTAGATGCCAACACAAAAAAGACTTGATGAGAATTCATCAAGTCTTTTTTTCTTGACAACAAAAAAATTAGATAGAAGCGTTTAATAAGATAAAATAATAAAAATTATGCAAAACTGAGGCACCCTCCTTATGGTGGATGCCTCAGTTATATTTGTATCAAAATTTGGAATTTCGGTTTATTAAATACCTCGTTAGCGTTTTGAAATACAAATTATGGTTACAAGCGTTAATATTTAATTTCAGATAAAAGAAATTTAAAATAGGATAACTTTTGCTGGTTGTTTGCATATTAAATTTATGGTAAAATAATCTAAAATAAATTTAAGTTGGTGAAACGTGGAGCACATTACTGCTGACAAAAATCACAAGGATGGGAAAATCGCCTTTGTGGAGTGTATAAAAGATGATTTACTCGATAATATCGATATAAAGGATAAGTGTTTTTTGCTGATTATTCTCAAAAAGGGAAAGCTGGAATTTAAAGTTGGAGGCGAGAAGATCATCGCTACTGCACCATCCTTTTTATGCTTTAATGAACTGGAAAATCCTGTGCTTAGTTCAAATTCAAAAGCTCGATATATTTGTGTGTATTTTCATCCTAAATTTTTAAATATCAATATGACCTTTGAGTTGTTGCGCTCTAAAAAATATGGTGATATTGCAAGCGTTCACGATATGTTTATGTTAAAACCGTTTTTAGATAAGACATATGTTATCCCCATCGCCCAAATGCAACTTGAAAAGATAGAAAATTCTGCTGATTATATGCTTGAGGAGCTAACCGAGCAAAGAGATTGGTATTGGTCTTGTAGGGGACGCTCCTACTTTATGGAGATTATCATTGCATTAGAGCGCATGTATGGTCTTATAGGTTATGGTTTAGCACATCAAAAAGCGGATAATACAACTATAATTGAAAATCCGCAGCTTCGAAATGCCGTGCTATATATTGAGGGGCATTACGGTGAGAATATTACTCTTTCGGATATATCATCTAATGCAGGAATAAACCATACTTCACTTACTGCGCTTATGAAAAAAGAATTCGGTTGCACGGCGATAGAGTATTTAATGAAATATCGAATTACAGTATCTAAAAAACAACTTGCCTTCACTGATGTGCCCATTAAAGATATAGTGGATATGGTTGGATTTAAAACGGTTCAGCATTTTAACCGAATTTTCAAAGAGCATACAGGTGCAACGCCTGCTGAGTTTCGCAAAGCGGCAGTGCAAAAGCGAAAAGACGAAATAAAATAATTTTTTTGCATTGGCTAATGAAAAATTAAGAAACTGTAATTATTTGTTACCGTAATTTAATTGTTTTATTTGTAAAATTATGGTAGTATTATTTGGTAGAATAAAAAATATTTTGGGTTGCGGTTAACGGCTTGGAAGGGGGAGAATTATGGTATTTTCGTCTTTAGAATTTTTATATTTATATCTACCTGCTTCCTTGCTTATTTATTTTCTTATACCCGCAAGATATCTTACTGCCAGAAATTTTGCGCTCTTAATTCTCAGCCTTATATTTTATGGTTGGAGTGAGCCTGTATACATATTCATAATGCTCTTTTCCATAATTGTTGATTATGTGTGCGGATATTTAGTGTCGGTGCATCGTGAGAGCGCACCTAAAAAGGCGCGGCTTGCGATGATAGCAAGTGTTGTTTTAAACTTAAGCGTCTTGTTTTTCTTTAAATACTTTGATTTTATAATAAAAAATATAGCTCTTATCCCTGCCTTTTCTTCGCTGAAACCGCTTGGAATAACACTTCCTGTGGGAATTTCCTTTTATACCTTCCAAACCATGTCATATACGCTTGATATATATCTTGGCAAAGCGAAGCTTCAACGCAATATACTCTCCTTTGGCGCATATGTTACGATGTTTCCGCAGCTTATCGCAGGCCCCATCGTGCGGTACAGTGATGTTGATAATGAGCTTCGTAGCAGAACCCACTCATTAGACCGTGCGGCTCGCGGAGTTGCGAGATTTGCTTGCGGTCTTGCGAAAAAGGTGCTGCTTGCCAATACGGCGGGTGCTATGTATGAGCAGATGGTTTCAACAGTGGCGGAAAAACCAAATGCCTTGGCGGCATGGTGCGGAATTATATTTTATTCATTTCAAATATACTTTGATTTTTCGGGTTATTCAGATATGGCGATAGGAATCGGCTATGCGTTGGGTTTTGATTTCCCTGAAAACTTCAATTATCCGTATATCTCGCGCAGCATAACCGAGTTTTGGCGCAGATGGCACATAACGCTTTCGACATGGTTTAGAGAATATGTTTACATACCTCTTGGCGGTAACCGCAAGGGGAAATATAGAATGTTTTTTAATCTTTTTGTGGTTTGGTTTTTAACAGGCCTTTGGCACGGCGCATCTTGGAATTTTGTTTTATGGGGATTATATTTCTGTGCGTTATTGATTATAGAAAAGGCATTTTTGGGCAAAATTCTTGAAAAAATCCCATCTGTTTTTTCACATATATATTCCTGCTTTTTTATAATTTTAGGCTGGTATATATTTATTTCGTGCGACCTTGCGGCTCCCAAGGAATACCTATCGGCAATGTTCACTTCGCCGTTGGTATCGGGTGCAGCTGTTTATGATACCGTTCGTTCAATTCTGTTTTTAGGCATCTTGGTTATTGCCTCAACACCGTTGCCCCATAAAATATACACAAGGTTTTCGGGCAGCAAAATTTTAAGAGCTTGCCTTTGTGTGGTGATACCGCTCACACTCTTGCTTTGCACCGCATATTTGGTTGACTCATCATATAATCCGTTTTTATATTTTAGATTTTAAGGGTGGCTAAAGGGCACTCATCATCAAAAGGAGTAGGCTATGAATAATAATGAAAATATAAACGAAGAAGTTGTAAATAACGAAGAAGTTGTAAATAACGAGGAAGTTGTAAACGAAGAAACCGCAATTGAGGAAATTGCTACTGATGAAATTGCCCAAACAGAACAAAAGTCTGGTAAGAAGGCAATAAAGGTTATCGCTATAATCGTTGCAGTTTTGCTTGCGGTAGCGGCACTCACGGTGGGAGCGGTATTCCTTTTTAAGGATTATATTAACTTAGGTTTTACCGATACCGAATCTGATGAAACGGTTGATGTTGAGTATCAGGTTGAATATGAGGATGATACCGATAACGACAACGACAACACACATCAAGGCGGACCCTCTAAGGATACAGATAACGATTTGAGTGGTGACCTTGAGCAGAGCGATTCAAGTGGGAATAAAGACACTAATCCAGGCAAAACGCAGGGAACATCATCAAATGCAAGCTCGCAATCAAAAACCCCCTCAAATAAAAGCGTTAGCCCCACAGTTACAATGTCTGTGCAGGTTGCAAAGGGAGTTTGTATTGTGGGTGGCTCCTGCTCAAAGGATACTGAATATATAACTGTATCAGGTGATAAGGTTCAGCAGACCACAGTGATTCCTTTTGAGGGCGGAAGTCGAAATTACTTTATGACACAGGTTAAATATTCAGGCTCCACAACACTTATGGTTACGGCAAAGGAAAAAGGCAAAGAGGCCTCAAATGCTGTAGAGAAAAATATAGGTTACGCCAATATGGACAGAAACTATATGACCGAAGGCGAATATAATGCCGTTGTGGGCAAGGATAGCCGTATGCATTATTACAGTGCGCTTTTAAGCTATTCACTCTCGTCGGATAAGGTTACAAGCGATATGCGTAGTGCTGCGCACACAAATATTTCAAAAATAGTTTCGGCGGCAAATGATGTGGGAGCTAAAACCATTTTCTATATAATCCCAACCTCGGCGGACATATATCCTGAAACTGTGCCCGATGGATACAAAGATGCTTCGAGCAAAAGAATTTATAAGCTGTTTTCAGATATAGCCACACAGTGCGGTGCCACGGTTATTTATCCGCTTGAAACTATGAAAAATCACGCTAATGACGGAGATGGCTATCAAATATATCAATACACGGATTCCCACTGGTCTGCTTATGGCGCATATTGGGGAACATACGATTTGTTCCAGCACATTGCTAAGGATTTCCCTGCTGCCAAGCCGCGAACTGTTTCCGAAATGGGCTTTTACACCGCTGAGCTTTACGGCGGAGATGCTTTCTTTAATTTCCCCAAGAATATAGGCTTTGAAAATTCTATTGATGATGGAGTAACCAGAGTTACAGGCATAAAGGAATTAACCACTCTTTATTCTCTAAATATGCCCACTTCAACACTGAAAAAAGTATATCACGGAAATACTGCCCTTTATCTCACAAGTGATAATCAGTCTTCGGCGCATTTTACCAATCCAAACGGCACAGGGCTTCCCAAAGCGGTTATTATGCGTGACTCCTTTAGCAAGGTGGCCTATGATATGATTAACGATCGTTTTAGTGAGGTTTACTGGGGAACATTTAATAACTATAACTTCCCTGCGGCAGAAATTTATACGGGTAACCCCGATTATGTAATCTATTTCTATTCCGAGCGTAACCTATTGAAGGTGATGCTTGAGGATAAATATGTTAACATATTGACAATCCAGTAAAGATAAAAAGATGAAAAGATTTTTTGATAAGGTATATATCATAGCTTTCAGTAGTATTTTGGTGGCATTGGCTGCTTTGTTGGTGTTACTGCCTGATAAGGAGTTTTCTGAAAAGGAAAACCGCTCGCTGATGCAAGCCCCTAACATCACTGCAAAAAATGCGCTTTCAGGTGAATATACAACCGACCTTGCTTCATATTTTGCAGACCAATTTCCATTTAGGGATTTGTTTGTAGCCTGCAAGGCTTATAGTGAGCTTTTGCAGGGCAAATGCGAAAACAACGGCGTTATATATGCCAGCGGTGATATTTTGATTCCGCGCGCCAACCTCCAAAACATTCGTTTGCAGGAAAATTTGAATATTATAAGTGAGTTTTCCAGTAGCTCTGACATAGCAGTAACCATAGCGGCTTTGCCTCGTACTGCAGATGTTTTTTCAGAAGCTCTGCCCGAAAGCTATCCTAAATCAAATGATTATATGATTTGGGATGATTTCAATAAAAGTGCCGAGCAGTTAAAGCTTAGCACAGCCCGGCTTTATGACACTCTCTGTGAGAGCAATGCCTATTACAGAACAGACCATCACTATACCTCACAGGGTGCCTATCTTACTTATAAAGCATTAGGGGAAGCGCTTGATTACACGCCTAAGGAAGAAGCGTTTTTTAACAAGGATACCATAACAGATGAATTTTGTGGCACAGCTATGCGCACATCGGGGTTTTACCTTGCCAAAAAAGATGAGATAATACTCTTTAGGTATAATAACGATTCTGAATATACTGTGCTTGCTGATGGTGAGCAAATTGACCTTTATGATTTTTCAAAGCTTGACACCACAGATAAATACGCTGTGTTTTTAGGCGGTAATCACGCAAGGGTGGATATAAAAGGCAATTCACCCGATAGGCAACGCTTGCTTATAATCCGCGATAGCTTTGCGGATAGCATAGCGCCATTTCTGGCACTGCATTTTGATTTGACCATGATAGATCTCAGATATTATAGCGATAGTGTTTATAATATTATTGAACAAGAGGGAATAGATGCCGTGCTTATTTTGGAAAGCATCGAAGAGCTTGCCACCGCCAAGAATATTTCGTATCTCAATATGCGGTAAAGGAGAAGTTTATGAAAAAATTACTTTGCATATCGCTTATGTTAGCGCTCATTATACCCAGCTTTTCAGCCTGTGGCGCCAAAAAGGAATTTCCTCAGGATATTTCCTGTGAGGATATTATTAAGGCTGCTCAAACTGTTGGGGAAATACCAAAATATGATAAATTTTATTTAAAATCTCAGGATAATCTTGACGCATATTCACTTTCACTTTGGGCTGACGGTGAGTTTAAAGAGTGTGAAGAGCTTGAGCTACTCAGTGACTATGCTATTTTCTTGGGCGGAGGAACCCAAACCTATGAAATAGTGGTTTTAAAGGCTAAAGCCGAGGAGGATATAGATGCTCTTGAGGGGCTTGTTGAGCGCAGAAAGGAAACCTTAAACCATAGCGATAGAAGCTTTTATGACCGTGATTTCGACCTTCGTATGGAAAATTCAGTGGCTTATAGCGATGGCCTTTTTGTAATTTTCCTGATAACCGATAATAACGATGATTCCCTTAAAGCAATAGAAGCGTTAAAAGTTAAGACTTAGGTCTTGCAAATTTTTCTTGTTCCAATATAAAACGGATAGCCTTATGGTTATCCGTTTTATATTTTCTCTTGAATATAACTTACAAGAGTGATATAATACTTTACTGTGCAAAAAGAATAAAAAGGGGAATAATTTTGGGTAGTTTTTATCTTCAGCCGAAGTTGTTTTCGGCACTTAAAGGATATACAAAACAACAATTTTTAAATGATGTAATTGCGGGTGTGATAGTGGCGATTATCGCGCTTCCGCTTTCTATTGCGTTGGCACTTGCTTCGGGCGTGGAGCCTGCTTGCGGTATTTATACCGCTATTGCGGCAGGCTTTTTTGTATCCCTCTTGGGTGGAAGCCGCGTGCAGATAGCGGGCCCCACCGCCGCCTTTGCAACGGTGGTTGCAGGAATAGTGGCAAAGTCGGGTATGCAAGGGCTTTTTATCGCCACTGTTATGGCGGGCATAATGCTTATTATTATGGGCGCGCTGAAGCTCGGCTCACTAATTAAGTTTATTCCGCATACCATCACCACAGGCTTTACCTCAGGCATCGCGGTTACTATATTTTTAGGGCAGATTAAGGACTTTTTAGGCCTTACATACGGAGAGGGCATAAAGCCTATTGAAACAATAGAAAAGGTAGAGGCAAACATCGAGTTTATAGGTAGTTTCAGCTGGCAGTCACTGCTGGTGGGCGCAATAAGCCTTGCTATACTCATTTTTTATCCCAAAATTGAAAAGCGTGTGCCGCCCTCACTTATTGCGGTAATTGTGGGCGCGATTTTGGTAGGTGTTGTACCCGTGCTCGGCGGAGGTGTGTTCACAATAGGCGAGCTTTATACAATACCCGCAGGTCTTCCTAAAGTCGATTTCGGTGGCTTTTCTTTGAGCACCGAAAAAATAATTTCGTTACTGCCCGATGCCTTTACCATCGCAATTTTAGCGGGTATAGAATCTCTGCTTTCGTGTGTTGTGGCAGATGGTATGATAAATTCAAAGCATAATTCCAATGCGGAGCTTATGGCTCAGGGCGTGGGCAATATTGCATCGGTGCTGTTTGGCGGAATACCCGCAACAGGCGCCATAGCGCGAACCGCCGCAAACATCAAAAACGGTGGCAGAACACCCGTTGCAGGTATGGTACATGCCGCAGTGCTGTTTTTAGTGCTGATGTTTTTGATGCCATATGCTGGGCTTATTCCAATGCCGACTATCGCCGCAATACTGTTTATCGTGGCTTATAATATGAGCGAGTGGCGAAGCTTTATTAAGATTATAAAAACTTCGCATTTTACCGACTGGATAGTGCTTGTTATAACATTTGCTTTAACCGTTATTTTTGACCTCGTGGTTGCAATAGCGGTGGGGCTTGCGCTTTACCTTGTGTTCACCGGTATTAAAAAATTAAAATCTAAAAAGAACTAAAAAATGCCCCGAATATCTCAAAAGATATTCGGGGATTGTTTATAAATGTAGTAATTTTTCAGCATTTATATGCTTGATTTTTTCCATATCGTCTGTGCTCAGCTCCAGCGAGCCTAATAGCCGCATCTCCATATCTGCGGTGTGCCAAGGGGTGTCAGTGCCGAAAAGCATTCTATCGGTGCCGTGCTTTTCGATTATCCTTTGCGCGTAGTATTTTGGCATCATCGAGTAGCCAAATGATGTATCAAAATAAATATCCTGCCCGCAAAGGTGCTTAAGTACCTCCTCACAGCAGTTAACACCGCCCCAGTGCGCCGCCACAACGGGTGTGTCAAGCCATTTGAGCGCCTTTATCATTCTTTCGGGGGTGCCGCCATAGGGCGGGGCAAAGCCATAATCAAGCCCCGCGTGAAAAATGGTAATAAGACCTAGCTCGGATATTTTTTTGTATATCGGCTTCATCTTTTCGTCATCAACAAAAAAGCCTTGGTAATCGGGGTGCAGCTTAACACCCTTAAGTCCTAAGTCCTTTATCCGCTCAAGCTCATAAAGTGCATCCTCGCTATCCGGAAAAACAGAACCAAAGGAGAAAATATGGCTTTCATCATTAATAGAAGCCGCAAAATCGTTCACGCTATGCTGCTGATGTGCATTTGTGGCAATGTTTAAAACCACCGCCGCATCAATACCGCTTTTATTCATAAGAGCTTCAAGCCCCGAAACGGTGCCGTTGGTATGGGGCTCAAGTCCGCCCGAAGCGTGGGCAAGCTTTGATATTGCGGCGCCCGCTATTTTATCGGGGAAACAGTGGGTGTGAAAATCTATAAGCATATAAACACTTCCGTTATTTAAAACTATTTGTTATTATACCCCTATCAATGTGAAATTACAATAATTTTATAGATACAGTGTGCTTGCTTTTTTGTATACAAGGTGATAATATAAGCCTAAGGTGAATTATATGAAAAATATAAGGCGTTTAATAAATTTAACATCTCTTTTGCTGTGCATATCACTATTTGCGGTAGGCTGCAAAAGCGAAAAGTTGGTTTCATCGGAAAGTGAGATAAATTCATCTGCACCTATGGTTTCCTCAAGCGAAGAGCAGTCGGCAGAGGGAAATGAGGTTACCTATGATGACCTGCTTTCATCTATGAACGCGAGCGGCAAGCAGCTCGCCGCCTACGGAGATTTGCGCGGCGAGGAATATTCTGCGGCACTATCCGAGATCCAGACAGTGCTTTCGGGATACACCAAAAATATATCCTTTGCGGCATATACCCTTGATAACCGCAAGGCGGTAGGCTTCAATACCGATGCCGAGATTTTTTGCGCCTGCACAGTTAAGGCGGCATATTCTTATTATTGCTGTCTGCAGATGGATAAGGGTGTTGGCTCACTCGAAACACAGATGACCTATGAGCAAAAGCACTATGAGTCGGGCACGGGCGATATGCAGTATAGCCCGTATGGTACCGTTTTTGATATGTCCACCATAATAACAAAGAGTATGAGCATCAGCGATAATGTTGGCTACCTTATGCAGGTGGATTTCTTTGGCCGTGATGGCTATAACGCTTGGATTTCCTCGCTTGGCTGCAATTCGTTGCAGATAAAGCCCACGGTTTGGAGTCTTAAAGCCAACGCGCGTGACCATCTCGTTATATGGCGCGAGATTTATAATTATTTTTTAAGCGATGCGCCCCACGCTGAATTTCTTTATAACACCTGCACAAACACCGCAGGCAACTTTGCCACTGCCGCGCTTAAAGGCGTCGAGTATTCACATAAGCAGGGCCACAACCGCAGCGGAGACTGGACCTCTTACAGTGATGCAGGTATAGTTTGGAAGGGCGAAACCCCATATATAATAGCCATTATCACCGATGCCGCAGGTCCGTCAAGCTATGATGCAGATATATTTGCGCAGATTAGCACCATAGTGAATGATAAACTTTTTTAATGCAAAAGGGTTGCAAATGTGATATACTTGCCATATACTGTTAAAAAAGCCCAAAAGGGGAATTAAGATGATTTGTAATTCAATTTTAGATGCGGTGGGTAACACACCGATTATCCGCCTTCAGCATATGACAGGCCCTGATGACGCTGAGATACTTGTTAAGTTTGAGGGCCTTAATGTGGGTGGCTCTATCAAGACTCGCACCGCGCTTAATATGATAATCGACGCGGAAAATCGCGGTCTTTTAAATGAAAATACCATAATTGTTGAGCCCACAAGCGGTAACCAAGGAATAGGCTTGGCGCTTGTTAGCGCAGTGCGCGGTTATAAGTGCAAGATTATTATGCCCGATTCTGTAAGTGAGGAGCGCCGAAAGATAGTTGAGCATTACGGTGCTGAGGTAATCCTTGTTCACGATGGTGGCAACATCGGCCTTTGCATTGAGCAGTGCTTGGAATTGGCTTTAAAAATGAAGGCTGAAAACCCCAATGTGTTTGTGCCTCAGCAGTTTGAAAACCCCGCCAACCCTGCAATACAGCGAATAGGCACAGGCGCCGAGATATTAGAGCAGGTGCGCGGCAGAATAGATGGCTTTTGCTCAGGCATAGGCACAGGCGGCACCATAACGGGAATAGGCGAAACGCTTAAATCGCAAAACCCTAATATGGTTATCTGGGCGGTGGAGCCTGAGAATGCGGCAATTCTTTCGGGCGGCTCTATAGGCACACATATTCAAATGGGCATCGGTGACGGTGTTATCCCCGAAATACTTAATCAGGAAATATATGATGAGGTTTGCATTATTAAGGACGAGGAAGCACTTAAAGCTTCTAAAGATTTAGCCTCAAAAGAGGGTATTATGTGCGGCATAAGCAGTGGCACCAATGTTGCGGCTGCAATGCGGCTTGCTAAAAAACTGGGCAAAGGGAAAACGGTTGTAACCGTGCTCCCCGATACCGCAGAGAGATATTTTTCCACCCCTTTGTTTGAGTAGGAAAAGGTTTAAAAACGAAAAGCGGCACGCTATAGCAAGCGTGCCGCTACTTTTGTATCTTTTATTATTCCTTTTCAGCAATGAACTGCTCACGGCAGTCTGAGAAGCACTTCACAAGGCAGGCGGTGGTGGCTATCATCAATGTGAAGAAGCCTGCAAGCGCGCCCACTATTATAGCGCCCAAAACGCTTGTTGCAGCAAAGCTGACTGCTAAGAGTATAACTGCGGCAAGAATAGTGCCAAGAATACCCACAAGCAGCACGGGCAGTGTGTTGCAAGTGCAGTCCGAACGCGTGGTTCGCGCGGTCGAAACGGTCACAAGCGTTACCGCAAGGTATGCAACAGCGATGCCGAAGGCAACTATCGAGAATATCGGTGTTAATGTGATAACAGCGGTAAACTGAAGTATTGCGGCAGCCACAGCCGCAATAACAGCAGCGGCGATGCTCACAAATGTGCAGCTTGGTCTATAGTTACAGTTTGTCATATGTCTTTCACCCCTTCTACAATATATGTGAAATTCGGGACGAGGGTGAAAGCGGCATTGATTTAAAGCCGCGGTTTTGATATAATAAATAACGGGTGAAGAAAATGAAAAATATTTTAATAGTTGTTGATATACAAAATGATTTTGTTTGCGGTGCGCTTGGAACGGCTGAGGCTCAGGCGATAGTGGATAATGCCGCTAAAAAAATCAGAGAATTTGAAGGTGAAATATTTGTCACCTATGATACGCATTTTGAAAATTATATGGAAACGGCTGAGGGTAAAAAGCTGCCCGTTCCTCACTGCATAAAGGGCACCGATGGCTGGCGGCTTGACAGTAAAATCGAAAAGGCGCTTGAGGGTAAGAAATATACCGCAGTGGAAAAACCCACCTTTGGCAGTGTGGAGCTTCCAAGGCTTATAAATTCGGCGTGCGACGGCGAGCAGGCAAATATTACGCTTATCGGCCTTTGTACCGATATTTGCGTTGTATCAAACGCATTACTGCTTAAAGCCAATTTCCCCGAATGGGAAATTTCGGTTGATGCCGCTTGCTGTGCGGGCGTTACACCCGCCACACATAACGCCGCGCTTGAGACTATGAAATGCTGTCAGATAAATATCATAAATAATTGACTTTTTATACCAAAAAAGTTATTATATATTGTATGAAAGAGGGTGCTTTAAATGGCTAAAACCGTAACTATCTGCTTTGCCAACAACAAGGGCGGAAGCGGGAAATCCACCACCTGCTGCAATATGGGGTATGAGCTTAGCCGAATGGGCTATAAGGTTCTGCTTATTGACGGCGATATGCAGATGAATTTATCACTTTCATTCTTTTCTGAGGACGAGGTGCTCACCTGCGCGCAAAACGGCTCAAATATATATACCGCTGTTAGCCGTCAGGAAAGCATTGAGGATTACATAACCCCCACCGCTTACGAGGGAATTGATATGGTGCTTTCCTCATCCCTTATGAGCGGCATTGAATATGAGCTTTTCACCAAATGGCAGCGCGAGCTTATTTTAAGCCGTTGCTTGCAGTCGGTAAAGCAAAGCGGCAAATATGATTTTATCCTTATGGACGCGCCCCCAACGCTGGGCGGTTGGGTAATGAATATGCTATGCGCATCTGATTACCTGCTTATCCCCGTTGAAGCAAGCCCGTGGGGACTTTTCGGCCTTGCCAATATGTTTGAATTTTTCAGCACCGTTCAAGGCATCAATCCCGATGTTTCGTTGCTTGGTGTGGCTATAACTAAGGTTGACTCTCGTAAAAACTATTTCCGCCAGACCATAGAAGCGCTACAAAGCACCGAGGGTGTTCATCTTTTTGAAAACTATATCCGCGTGGATAGCTCTATAGAATGGGCGCAGGATAACAGCAAGCCGGTGGCGGCATTTAAGCCGAGCGCGCGAAGCGCTAAGGAATACTCGGCGCTTACAAAGGAGGTAATTTCCCTTGTCAATAGGTAAAAGCAGTATAGCGCGCGCCGCAAGTGTTAAGGCGCCCGTGCAACAAAACACAGAAAAGGTAATAACAGCCCCCAGCTTTACTTCTGTTTTAGCAGAAAAGGTAGAGCTTTTAAGCGAGGGTAACGCAGGGGATATAGCATCCCTTAAAAAGAGTGTTGAGCGCCGTGGCATTTTGTCACCGCTGCTTATCGGCGCTACTGCAAGCGGTAAATTATGGCTTATCGACGGCGCGCGCCGTCTTGCCGCCGCGCGGGAATTGGGCATTTCAGATGTTCCCGCTATGGTTGTAAGCGTTGAAAACAAGGCAGCCGCCGCGCGGCTTCAAAAGGAGATAGGGGGCACTAAAGCCGCAATCTATAATATACACGAGGAAAAGTTCCGTGTGCTTGAGGAAAACAGGCATGATATGCCATATTATCTGTTATAATTTTGAAAAGAGGTTTTTATAATGAACATAGTTTGTCTTGATATGGAGGGCGTGCTTGTCCCCGAAATTTGGATAGCGTTTGCCGAGGCAGTGGGTATACCTGAGCTCAAGCGCACCACCCGCGATGAGCCCGATTATGATAAGCTGATGAAATATCGCCTTGATATTTTAAAGCAGCACAATTTAGGCCTTAAGGAAATTCAGGAAACGATTGCAAAAATTGATGTTATGCAGGGCGCTAAGGAGTTTTTAGATGAGCTTCGTTTAATTACTCAGGTTATCATTTTAAGCGATACCTTTGAACAGTTTGCAACGCCGCTTATGGAAAAGCTTGGCTGGCCCACCATTTTCTGCAACACACTTGAAGTGGCGCCCTCAGGAGAAATCACAGGCTATAAAATGCGCGTTGAAAAATCAAAGCTTACAACCGTTAAGGCGCTGCAGTCAATAGGCTATGAAACAATAGCTGCAGGTGATAGCTTTAACGACCTTGGTATGATTTTGAATTCCAAGGCAGGCTTCCTGTTTAAAAGCACCGATAAGATTAAGGCGGATTATCCTGAGCTTCCCGCTTTTGAAGAATATGATGAGCTTCTTGCAGCTATAAAGGCAGCGCTATAATATGAAAGCTAAATATAGTGAGGAAACCAAGGTGATGCTAAGCCACTGCGATAGCACTAAGCGCCTTAGCATACCTGACACTTTTGCTATATTTATGGATATAGCAACAAAGCACGCCGATACCTTAAAGGTGAGCGACCGTGAGCTTGGTCCTAAGGGACTTTTCTGGATAGTTGTTCGCACAAAGGTACACTTCTGCTTCCGCCCGAAGCTGATGGATAATATCACCGTTACCACCTGGCCCGAGGCTGCGGGCAGAGTGCGCTGTGTTCGCGATTATATTATCGAAAGCGGCGGCAAAATCGCCGTTGTTGGAAAGAGTGAATGGGCGGTAATCGAGCTTGAAAGCGGTAAGCTGCAGCCCACACGGGATATTTATCCTGCTGATATTGAGATAGCGGATGACATTTGCCCGATAGAGCCTTTTTCACGCGTGAATGCTGATTTTTCTGCGGCTGAAGTCTTTGCTGAATACCGTGTGCGCTCTACCGATATTGATTTCGGTGGGCATATGAATAATGCCGCGTATATCCGCGCGCTTGCAAGCGTGTTTTCAAGCGAGCAGTGGAATGAAATGGATATAAGCGATATTGAAATCACCTATAAAAATCAGTGCTACGAGGGCGATAATTTACAGCTTCGTAAACTCGAAACCACTGAGGGTACCGTTATAGGCTTTTTGTTGCCTGATGGTAAGGTGATAGCAACGGTAAAATATTATAATTCACTAAAATTGTCTTGAGCGTGGACCGCCTTTTGGTCCACGCTCAAGTAGTTTTTAGACTTTATTAGTCTCACACTATGCCGTAATCACATAAAAAAGTCGGCTTATCTATGATTATTACCATAGCATCTTTCTTATGCATAGCACGGATTTTTCCGTTAGTATATGTATAGCATTTTATTTTTAAAAAATTACTTCAAAGGTGTAAATAATATGTTAAATTATGTGAAATACTTTTAAAGAGGTGTTTTATATGATTCAAGAAGATACAATTAAACTTTTGCGTGAATGTGATGCGGGAATTAAGATGGGCGTGGGGTCTATAGATGATGTTATTGACCATGTTAAATCCAAGGATTTAAAACAGCTTCTTAATGCCTGCAAGGATGAGCACGAAAAGCTTGACCGCGAGCTGCAAGAACTACTCCAAAGCTACCACGATGAAGGCAAGGACCCTAACTTTATGGCAGAGAGTATGGCAAAGATGAAAACGGGTATGAAGCTGAGCTTTAAGGACACCGATAACACCATTGCCGACCTTATGACCGATGGCTGCAATATGGGCGTTAAGTCGCTTAATAAATATCTTAATCAGTATGCCGCCGCAGATGAAAAATCCAAGGATATAACCAAGCGGCTTATAAATCTTGAGGGACAGTTGGCTCTTGATATTAGAAAATTCTTGTAAAAATAGTTTTAAAATCGTATAATATCATCGGTGATATGATGATTAAAGAGCGAGTTTTAAAATTGCAGTCTATGCTCAAGCGCGGACAGGCGGCGCTTATCACAAGCGAAGCCAACCGCTTTTACTTCACAGGCTTTAAAACAAGCGCGGGCAGTGTGCTTATAACCTGCGATGAGTCTATATTTTTTGTAGATTCAAGATACTATGAAAAAGCGTGTGAGGTTGTTACCTCTTGCAAGGTGGTTTTATTCCAGAAGGGTGTTTCGATAGCCGAGCGTGCAAGGTCACTTTCGGTAAAAACCTTATTTATCGAAACCGAAAGCGCAAGTGTTAGCGAATATAACCGATATGTAAAAGCCTTTGAGGGGATACGGGTTTTATCTGATAACTTTCTCGACCGAGTGATAGGCGAGATGCGCTCGGTTAAAACCGAGGGCGAGCTAAGTCTTATAAGGCAGGCGCAAAGCCTTACCGATAAAACCTTTAAATATATCTGCGAGCGTATTACTGCGGGCCGCACCGAGCGCGAGGTGATGCTCGATATGGAGTTTTTTATGCGTGGTCTCGGTAGCGAGGGAGTTTCATTCGATTTTATAGTGGTATCGGGCAAAAATTCCTCTTTGCCGCACGGCGTACCAACCGATAAAAAAATTCAAAAGGGCGATTTTGTTACAATGGATTTCGGCGCTGTGGTGGGCGGATATCGCAGTGATATGACGCGCACCGTAGCGGTAGGTAGCGTGAGCGACGAGCAAAAAAAGGTGTATGATACTGTGCTTAAAGCTCAAAATTCCGCACTCGAAAAAATCAAAGCGGGCGCGGCTTGCGGCGATATAGATAAAATCGCCCGCGATATAATTTATTCGGCAGGCTTTGAGGGGTGCTTTGGACATTCGCTCGGCCACAGTGTGGGGATTGATATACACGAAAGCCCGTCCTTTTCTCCTGAAAATACCGCCGTGCTTAAAGCGGGCAATGTTATGACAGTAGAGCCTGGCATTTACCTTGAAAACCGCTTCGGTGTAAGAATAGAGGATATGGTTTTTGTTACCGAAAGGGCCCACGAAAATATAACTAAAAGCCCTAAAAATTTAATAATTTTATAGTGAAATAAAGGTTAGTATTTGCTAACCTTTATTTTTTTATAAAAAATGTAGAAAAAAGAGAGGAAAATCACAAAAACCCCTTGATAGAAAACAAAAAATATGGTATCATATATTGACATAAATATAACAATCTTTTTGTAATTTACATAAGGAGGACCAAATAATGAAGAAGAAAATCAGCAAGCTTCCCTTTAAAGGAACTGCCGAGCAGGAAGCCCAACTCAAGGCTGTTATCGCGGAAAACTGCCACGATAAGAGCAATGTTATGGTGGTAATGCAGAAGGCGCAGGATATCTATGGCTACCTGCCCTTAGAGGTTCAGGAAATGATAGCCGAGGGTATGGGCGTATCCCTTGAAAAGGTATACGGCGTTGCAACCTTCTATGCACAGTTCTCACTTTCACCAAAGGGTAAGTACAATATTTCTGTATGCCTTGGAACCGCTTGCTATGTTGTAGGCTCGGGCGATATTTTTGATAAGCTCAGCGAAAAGCTTGGCATCGGTGCCGATGAATGCACTGAGGACGGCAAGTTTTCTCTTACTGCCTGCCGTTGCATAGGCGCTTGCGGTCTTGCTCCCGTTCTTACCGTTAACGAGGATGTTTACGGTCGTCTCACAGTTGATGATGTAGACGGCATTCTTGCTAAATACGCTGAATAAAGGAAAATACTTATATGAAAATCGATACCATGCAGCAGCTGCTTGAAGCAGATGTGCTTTGCTGTGAGGAGAATATAGGTCGCCATGTTTATTCTGCATGCGGCTGTGACCTTATGAGCGATGTGCTGGCCTATGTTAAGGATCAGGCTGTTTTGCTCACAGGTCTGGTTAATCCTCAGGTTATTCGCACCGCCGTTATGATGGATATGGTTTGTGTTGTTTTTGTTCGCTCTAAAGAACCCACCGAGGAGATGCTCGAGCTCGCACGCGAGAGCGGCATCGTTATTCTGGCTACCGATAAAAGGCTTTATGAGGCTTGCGGTATTCTTTATAATAACGGTCTTGTAGGGAACAAGGTTAAGTAATGAGCGAAGAACTTGTTTTTAAGTTTAATGTGGATGGTGATGATTTCACATCCGCAGGGCAAGCATCAATACAAATCAAAAAGAATTTAAGACGGTTAGGCATTTCTCCCGAAATCATACGCCGAGTATCCATCGCGATGTATGAGGGTGAGATAAATATGGTGATTCACGCGGGTGGCGGCAACGCCGAGGTTCGCGTGTGCGAAAATTATATCGAAATTATACTTGACGATAAGGGCCCTGGTATCAAGGATATCGATCAGGCTATGCAGGAGGGTTACTCCACCGCCCCCGATAAGATTCGTTCTTTAGGCTTCGGCGCAGGTATGGGACTTCCGAATATGAAGCGATATACCGATAGCATGGAGATTTCTTCTGAGGTAGGCGTGGGCACAAAGGTCGTTATGCGCGTAAACCTTGAATAGGGGGTAGCTTATGGGCGGTTATAAACATTCCGTTTTGTTGGATACCTCTAAGTGCACAGGCTGCACCACATGCCTGCGTCACTGCCCAACAGAGGCTATCAGAATTCGTGAAGGTCACGCGGTTATAAACAACGAAAGATGTATCGACTGTGGTGAGTGCATAAGGGTATGCCCCCACAAGGCAAAGAAGGCGGTTTGCAGTAAGCTTTCAAGTATGGACCGCTTTAAGTGGAAGATAGCGCTTCCTGCCCCCACGCTTTACGGTCAGTTCGATAATCTTGATGATGTTGATTATGTTCTTGACGGACTGCTGAAAATCGGGTTTGACGATGTTTTTGAGGTATCAAAGGCGGCAGAGCTTGTTTCTGCTTATACCAGACTTTACCTTAAGACAGATGGCGTTAAAAAGCCTGCTATAAGCTCGGCGTGTCCCGTTGTGGTAAGGCTTATCGGTCTTCGCTTTCCGTCACTGAGCGAGAATATAATACATATGCTTCCTCCAATGGAGGTTGCTGCAAAGCTTGCGCGAAAGCGCGCAAAGGAAAATCATCCTGAGCTTAAGGATGAGGATATAGGCGTGTGCTTTATATCCCCCTGTCCTGCAAAGGCAAGCTATGTTAAAAACGGCTTTGCGGGATATGAAAGCGCCGTTGATGAGGTGGTTTCGATAAGCGATATATATTTCCTGCTTATCAATGCGATGGGCAAGGATGATGTAAAGGCGCTCTCGGAATCGGGTATGATAGGCATCGGCTGGGCTTCAAGCGGCGGCGAATCAACCGCCATATTCAATGAAGATTATCTTGCGGCTGATGGCATTGAAAATGTAAACCGAGTGCTTGATCAGGTGGAAAACGGTAATATACCGCCGCTTGAATTTATCGAGCTTAATGCCTGCACGGGCGGCTGCGTGGGCGGCGTGCTCACAATGCAGAATCCGTACATTGCAAAAACTCGGTTGCAGTCACTTAGAAGATACCTTCCCGTATCCCAAAACTTCTTAAGTCCTGAGGAATCGAAATATATTCCCGATGATTATTTGTTTAACGAGCTTCCTGAATACCAGCCAATATCAAGGCTTAGCTCCAGTATGGCGGAGTCTATGCGAATGATGGCGGATATTCAAAAGCTTCGTGAATCACTTCCAGGTATCGACTGCGGCTCCTGCGGCGCACCTACTTGCCGCGCATTCGCAGAAGATGTGGTTAAAAAAACTGCCTGCCCTGAGGACTGTCTTATAGCCTTAGGTAAAAAATGTAGGGAGGAGCTTAAATGACGGTTGAACAGTTAATCGCTGAAACCAATTTTAAACCTCTTTGCCTGCCCGAGCCCGAGCGCGAGATACAAGGCGCATATATGGGTGACCTGCTAAGCTGGGTGATGGGAAAAGCGGGCGAGGGAAGTGTTTGGATAACTATTATGTCCAACATAAATGTTGTGGCAGTAGCCTCCCTTTCGGATGTTGCCTGCGTGCTCCTTACTGAGGGTGTTACCTTAGAGGAGGATGTGCTTAACACAGCAAACCAAAAGGGAATAAACATTCTATCAACCGACTTACCTTCATTCGAGGCGGCGGTTAAGATACACGGTATGGTGTAATGAATAGGTATTATTACGATTTGCACATACATTCTTGTCTATCCCCCTGCGGGGATGACGATAATACCCCAAACAATATCGCGGGTATGGCATCTCTTTGCGGGCTTAACATTGTGGCGCTAACCGACCACAATACCTGCAAAAACTGCCCCGCTTTCTTTGAGGCGGCGGCGCGCTACGGTATAATACCCGTTGCGGGTATGGAGCTTACAACCTCCGAGGATATACATATCATATGCCTTTTTGAAAACTTGGATGAGGCGATGAGCTTTTCTGAGGAGATAGATAAAAAGCGAATACTCATTGAAAACCGAGCCGATATATTCGGGCAGCAACAAATAATGGATGGCGAGGATAATGTTATCGGGTATGAAAAGCATCTGCTTTCCAACGCCACCACAATTTCTGTGGAAGATGTGCCCGATATTGTTTCAAAATATAACGGTGTTTGTTATCCTGCGCATATTGACCGCCAGTCAAACGGCATTATATCGGTTTTGGGTACATTCCCCAAGGATTCACAATTTAAGTGCGCTGAACTGCACGATGGCACCCAAAAAGATGAATATGCTAAAAAGTATTCACTTGAGGATAAAACCTTTATAGTAAGCTCGGATGCGCATTATCTTACCGATATGCGCGATAAGGAAAACTATTTCTGCTTAGATGATGAGCCATATAGCAGTGCTTATGTGCGAAGTCAGTTATTCAAAATATTAAGGTGATATTATGAAGGAATTATCTTTAAATATTCTTGATATTACCGAAAATTCGGTAAAGGCGGGCGCCACACTCACCCACATTCTTGTTGTGGAGAGCGGCGACACATTAACCCTTACCATAAAGGATAACGGCTGCGGTATGAGCGAGGAAACGGTAAAATCGGTTGTTAACCCGTTTTACACCACCCGCACCACACGAAATGTGGGACTTGGCATTCCGCTATTAAAACTAGCGGCTGAGCAAACTGGTGGAAATATAGAAATAAGCTCGGTGGTAGATGACGGTAAAACACCTAATCACGGCACAACAGTGACCGCCGTTTTCCATAAAAATCATCTTGATTTTACACCTATCGGTGATATAATATCCTCGATTACAACCCTTGTTCAGGGCCACCCCGATACCGACTTTTTATTCGAGCATAAAGCCGATAGCGGTGAAGTGAGTCTTGATACCCGTGAGCTTCGCGAGGTTTTAGAGGGTGTTCCTCTTTCAAGCTTCGAGGTTATAAAGTGGATAGAGGAATATTTAAAAGAAGCATATAATGAGGCAAAAATTAAATTGTAATATAAATGCAAGCATTTTGCGGAAAGGAAGATATTTAAATGAAATCTTTAGCTGAATTGCAGGCAATCAAAGACAAAATGAAAAGCAAGGTTGTTATCCGCGAGGGCGCGAGCGATATTCGCGTTGTTGTTGGTATGGCTACTTGCGGTATTGCTGCGGGCGCACGCCCCGTGCTTAATGCCTTCGTTGAAGCAGTAAACGAGCAGGGCCTTGAGGAAAAGGTTTCCGTTTCTCAAACAGGCTGCATAGGCATCTGCCAGTTCGAGCCCGTGGTTGAAGTTCACGAGGCAGGCAAAGAAAAGGTTACCTATGTTAAGATGACACCTGAAAAGGCAAAGGAAATAACTGAAAAGCATCTTAAGGGTGGCAAGGTGTGTGCAGAATACACCATTGCTAACATTAAATAATTGGAGGTAAAGTTATGATTCGTTCACATGTGCTTATCTGTGGCGGTACAGGCTGTACCTCGTCGGGAAGCAAATCCATTCAGGAAGCATTCGAGCAGAATATCGAAGCAAACGGTCTTAGCGAGGAAGTAAAACTCGTACAGACAGGCTGCTTCGGTCTTTGTGCGCTGGGCCCTGTTGTTATCGTTTATCCTGACGGTACATTTTATAGCCGAGTAACCACTGATGATGTTAAGGAAATAGTTGAAGAGCATCTTTTAAAGGGTAGACCTGTTGAGCGTCTGGTTTACAGTGATACAGGCGCTGAAGAGGCAGTAGAGGCTGCTAATGTATCTCTTAACGATACCGCATTCTATAAATCCCAGAACCGTGTAGTTCTCCGTAACTGCGGCGTTATCGACCCCGAAAGCATCGAGGAATATATCGCTATGGACGGTTATGCAGCACTCGGTAAGGTTCTCACCGAAATGAAGCCTGAGGATGTTATCAAGGTTGTATCTGATTCAGGTCTTCGCGGTCGTGGCGGCGGCGGCTTCCCCACAGGCTTTAAGTGGTCACTTTGCGCACCTAATAAGGCAGACCAGAAATATGTTGTATGTAATGCCGACGAGGGCGACCCAGGCGCATTTATGGACCGTTCCGTTCTTGAGGGCGACCCCCACTGTCTTGTAGAGGCTATGGCAATTGCAGGCTATGCAATAGGCGCTACTAAGGGCTATGTTTATGTTCGTGCTGAGTATCCTATCGCAGTTGACCGTTTGCAGAAGGCTATCGATCAGGCTTATGAATACGGTCTTTTAGGTAAAAATATCTTTGATTCAGGCTTTGATTTTGATCTTTATATCCGTCTTGGTGCAGGCGCATTCGTTTGCGGCGAGGAAACCGCTTTGATGACCTCTATTGAAGGTAACCGCGGTGAGCCGCGTCCGCGTCCTCCGTACCCCGCAGTTAAGGGACTTTACGGCAAGCCCACCGTTGAAAACAATGTTGAAACCTTCGCTAACATTCCTCAGATAATCCTTAAGGGTGCTGATTGGTTCGCCTCTATGGGTACTGAAAAGTCCAAGGGCACAAAGGTATTCGCTTTGGGCGGTAAGATAGAGCACACAGGCCTTGTTGAAATACCGATGGGTACCACACTTCGCCACATTATCTATGATATCGGCGGCGGCATCCCAGGCGGCAAGAAGTTTAAGGCTGCTCAAACAGGCGGCCCCTCAGGCGGTTGTATCCCCGCAAGCCTTATCGATACCGAGGTTGATTATGATAACCTCACCGCTATCGGCTGTATGATGGGCTCGGGCGGTCTTATCGTTATGGACGAGGATAACTGTATGGTTGATATGGCTAAGTTCTTCCTCGAATTCACCGTTGATGAATCCTGCGGTAAGTGCACACCCTGCCGCGTTGGTACAAAGCGACTCCTTGAAATGCTTGATGATATCACCAAGGGCAAGGGCACACTTGAAGACCTTCAGAAGCTTGAAGACCTCTGCAACTACATAAAGCAGAATTCGCTCTGCGGTCTTGGACAAACAGCCCCCAACCCCGTTCTTGCAACACTCAAGTTCTTCCGCGAGGAGTATGAGGCACACGTTGTTGATAAGAAGTGCCCTGCAGGCGTTTGTAAAGACCTGCTCACCTTTAAGGTTGACCTTGATAAGTGTATCGGCTGCGGTATGTGCGCGCGCAACTGCCCTGTAAGCGCTATCTCTAAGACCGATTACACAGCACCCGGCCATAAGCTGCCCTCTTATGAGATTGATGCTGAAAAGTGCATCAAGTGCGGCGTATGTATCGGCAACTGTAAGTTTAAAGCAATTTCTAAGGTATAAGAAAGGAGCCGTTTTAAAATGGATATGATTAATGTAAAAGTAAACGGCATCGCTGTAAGCGTGCCTAAGGGCTCCACTGTTTTAGAGGCTGCCCGTGCAGCAGGTATGGAAATTCCCACACTCTGCTATATGAAGGAAAGAAACGAGATAGGTGCTTGCCGTATCTGCGTTGTTGAGGTAAATGAGGGCCGCGGTTTCCGCGTTGTTACCTCTTGCGTTTACCCCGCAAGCGAGGGTATGGAGGTTCTCACCAACACCGAGAAAATCCAGAAGGCAAGAAAAACCACTCTTGAGCTTATCCTTTCCACACACGAAAAGAAGTGCCTTTCCTGCGTTCGTTCTACCAACTGCGAGCTGCAAAAGCTCTGCCGTGATTACGGCGTAGAGGAGACCACCTTTGGTGGCTTCAGACCTCAGTATGAAATAGATGATTCTACACCTCACCTTATCCGCGATAATAACAAGTGCGTGCTTTGCCGCCGTTGTGTTGCAGTTTGTGAGGAGCAGTATGTAAGCGTTATCGGCGCTAACGACCGCGGAATCGATACTAATATCGGTCAGGCATTCAACCTTTCTCTTAATAACACACCTTGTATCTCCTGCGGTCAGTGTACCGCTGTGTGCCCCACAGGCGCTCTTGTTGAAAAGGATGATACAGATAAGATTTGGGAAGCTCTTTCAGATCCCACAAAGACCGTTGTTGTTCAGACCGCTCCCTCTATCCGTGCTACTTTAGGTGAATGCTTCGGCATGCCTATCGGCACCAATGTTGAGGGCAAGATGGTAGCGGCGCTTCGTCGCCTCGGCTTTGATAAGGTATTTGATACCGACTTTGCAGCCGACCTTACTATTGTTGAGGAAGCAAACGAGCTTGTTGAGCGCGTTAAGAACGGTGGCACACTCCCGATGATTACCTCCTGCTCACCTGGTTGGGTTAAGTTCTGTGAGTTCTATTATCCCGATATGTTAGCTCACCTTTCTACCTGCAAGTCACCTCAGCAGATGGCAGGCGCAGTTATAAAGACCTATTGGGCAGAAAAAGCAGGTATTGATGCAAAGGATATCGTTAGCGTATCCGTTATGCCTTGTACCGCTAAGAAGTTCGAAATCGGCCGTGAGGATCAGTCTGCAGCGGGTGTACCTGATGTTGATATTGCTATCACCACCCGTGAGCTTGGCAGAATGATTGAGCGCGCAGGCATCAACTTTACCGCTCTTCCTGACGAAGAGTTTGATAATCCGCTCGGTGAGGACACCGGTGCCGCAGTTATCTTCGGTGCTACAGGCGGCGTTATGGAAGCAGCACTTCGTACCGCTAACGACTGGATTTCAGGCAAGGATAACACCGAGGTTGATTATACCGCAGTTCGCGGCACAAACGGCCTCAAGCAGGCTACTGTTAAGCTTGGCGATATGGAAGTTAAGGTTGCTGTGGCTTCAGGCGGCGGCGCTGCTAAGGTTGTTATGGATAGAATGAAGGCAGGCAACCCCGATGGTTGGACCTTCGTTGAGATAATGGGATGCCCCGGCGGCTGTGTAAACGGCGGCGGTCAGCCTATTCAGCCTCAGTCTGTTCGTGACACCGTTGACTTAAAGGCAGTTCGCGCTAAGGCTCTTTATGATCAGGATGCTGCAAGCCATATCCGTAAGTCACACGAATCTCCCGTTGTAAAGGCTCTTTACAGCGAGTGGTATGACGGTTTCGGCGGCCACAAGGCTCACCACGACCTGCACACTTCCTATGTAGCTCGTAAGAAGTATACCGCTGAATAATTTACAATTTTCAATTAGCAATTAGCAATTGAATAAAATTAAAGCACCTGCTATTAATTTAGCAGGTGCTTTAATTTTGTTAATTATGCATTGTGCATTGTGAATTATCCTTTCACCGCGCCTGCGGCAACACCCTTGATGATATATTTTTGACAGCTTAAATAAAATATTACAACGGGTATAATTGCAAGAACAAGCATCGCCATCATAGCGCCCATATCCACAGAGCCATAGCCGCCCTTGAGATACTGAATTGCTATCGGTATGGTCTTATAATCACTACCGATAACAAGGTAAGGCAGAAGATAGTCATTCCATATCCACATAGTATTTAGAATGGCAACTGTAATCGCGGTGGGCTTTAAAATAGGAAACACCACCCGCCAAAAGGTCTGTAAGGGGTTGCAGCCATCAATGGTGGCGGCTTCCTCGATTCCAAGCGGTACCGATTTTATAAAGCCCGAAAACATAAACACCGATAGCCCCGAGCCAAAGCCCAAATAAATCAGTATTATGCCAAGCGGGTTATCAAGCCTTAGAGAATTCGCCATTTTAGACATTGTGAACATAACCATCTGAAAGGGTACTATCATCGAGAACACAAAAAGGTAATAAAGGGTGGTTGTGAAACGGGATTTAACCCTCGTTATATACCATGCTGTCATAGCCGTGAACACAACTATCACCGCAACCGAAAAAACGGTTATAAAAAGCGACCAGAAAAGCGCTGATAGGAATCCCGTGTCGGAGATACCCGAAACATAGTTTTCAATCCCCGCAAAGGTATCTCTGTTTGGCAAAACAAAGGGCGTTTGGCTTATAGAAAACTTACTCTTAAAGGAATTAAGCACCACAGTGATAATGGGTATAAGAAACACAAAGCTTAGCATCAGCAAGAAAACAAAGCTGACGGTGTGTGTTAGTCTTTTCATCAGTTTTCCACCTCTTTGTTTCTTGTGAGATAAAGCTGCAAAAGCGCAAGGGATGCCACAATTATAAAGAAAACAACCGCCTTTGCCTGTCCCACACCCTCATAGCCTATTCTGCCGTAAAAGGTGTTGTAAATATCAAGCGCTAACATCTGCGTCTGCTTTGCGGGTGCGCCCGCAGTAAGCGCTAGGTTTTGGTCAAAAAGCTTAAAGGAATTGGTGATGGTTAAAAAGAGGCATATCGTGATAGATGGCATCACCGAGGGTATAGTGATATTAAAAAGCACCTTTGCGCCGCTCGCGCCGTCAACACGCGCCGCCTCTAAAATTGCGGTGGGAATGTTTTGTATACCCGCTATATAAATAATCATAGTATAGCCTATCATCTGCCAATTCATAAGCACGATTAGTCCCCAGTAGCCGAAATTTGCACTTGAGGTTATTGAAACTCCAAAATTATAAAGCACGCCGTTTATTATCAGCTGCCATATATAGCCGAGCACGATTCCGCCTATAAGATTGGGCATAAAGAATACCGTGCGGAATATATTGGTGCCTCGGATACCGCGGGTAAGAAGCAGAGCCAAAGCAAAGGCAAAAATGTTCACACTAAGCACCGAAACCACCGCGAATTTTATGGTAAACCATAGCGAGTTTATAAAATCCGCATTGTCGCTAAAGGCGCGTATATAGTTTTGAAAACCTACAAATGTTGAGTCGCTTACTGTTCTGAATTCGCAAAACGATAGGTAAATCCCCACAATAAAGGGGATTAAAAAGGCTATCATAAAGGCTATCAGCGTGGGGGCAACAAAGATGGGAAACCATCTTTTAAGTGAATTTCTCATTTACTCGCGCTCACTCTTCCAAAATGACTTTACTGTGTCATAGACATCCTCAAAGTCAACACTTCCCTGAACATATTCAAGCAGTGAGCTTCCCACCTCTGCTTTAAAGGTTTCACTCGGAAAAGAGGTGAATATCCAAGGTACAGTCTGAACACTTTCGTCATTCATATAGCGCACAACCTCGCGTGCAAGTGGGTCTTCGGGAAGCTCATCTTGCGAAAAGGTATCAAATGGGGTTATAAAATCAAGTCGGTTTGTAACATAGTCTTTGCCCGTTTCGCTTGAAAACAGCCAGTTTAGAAAATCAAGCGATTTTTTCTGCTGCTGCTCACTGGCATACTTGTTAATAGCAATATAGTTTTCTGTGCCGATGCAAAGCCCCTGTCCCTTTTCACCATCAATGCCCATATAAAGCGGCAAGAATTTAATATCCTCTTTGTTTACTACATTGCCGTTAACACCTGCTATCTGCGACCATGCCCAGTTGCCGTTTTGCACCATAGCAACATGACCTAAAGCGAACTCTGCCATAGAGTCTGCGGTCGATTTCGAGCCAAGCAGTGCCTTTTCGGTAATCGAATTGTTTATATAAAGGTCAAACAGATTTTGAAAATTTTCTGAGTATCTGAATGCGATTTCCTTAGAGTTAAGTCCCGCAATGGTGGGGTCGGTGTAGTCCTCGTTATCGCGAAGCTCATAGTATAGCGGCACATTCAGCAGATGTGTTTGCCAGCGCCAGTCCTCGCCTGAGGAAAGAGAGGTAGAGGCGAAAACACCTCTAATACCAAGCTCTTCTTTTTTTGCTGTCATATCCTCAACAACCGCCTTTAATATGTCGAAGCTTGTAATTTCATCAGTCGAGGAAATATCTGTAGTGCGGTTTGATAGCGCAAAATATTTTTTCATAATGGCATCATTGTAAATAATTCCGTAGCCCTCAACAACATAGGGAACTGCATAAACACCCTCGCCGTTTTCATCTGTGATGGCAAGGCTTTTATCGCTTAGGTGGGAAGCAAAATCACTGTCTTCAATGTTAAGGCAGTATTCCTCCCACGACTGATAACCGATAGGTCCGTTCACCTGAAATATAGTGGGCGCGTTGGATTTAGCTATCTCGGATTTCAGCGTCTGCTCATAGGTGTTGGCAGCCGCTGTTACCACCTTGATTTTAACACCGGTTTCCTGTTCGTAAACCTCGGCTATTTCGTTGTAAACATTAGCGCTTTCAGGCTTGAAGTTTAAAAAATAAACCTCGGCTGTTTCTCGGCAGCCCGCAAGCGAGAACGGAAGCATTAGAATAACCGCGCACAAAAGAATTGATAAAAATCTTTTCATAATAATTTCCTCCACGATAAATATCAATTCTATATTGCCTCAAAAGCTGCAGATTTATGCAACCTCAATAAAATAAAGCCCCGCCTTTCGGCGGAGCTTTAAAAATTTTTAATATTGATTTATTCTTGCGTGGGCGCATCCTCAGATATTGGCTCATTGTGAGCAAAGTTATCTATAACAGGCGCTCTGCCACAAATAAGCGGCATCTCATAGCCGCAGTTTCTGCAGCGGAACAGGCAAATAGGTCCAGCAAATGGAACAAGCATATAAAGAAGGAAGTATTTAAGCGATTTTTCGGGTACGGTAGACTCAAAAATCTTGTATGTACAAATATAAACGAGTGCCTGTAGCGCCATCATAAGCATCATCACAATAACAAGAACAGCATAAATTATAACAAGAGGAACGATAAACTCGGTTGCCATTTCTGATGTAACATTATCGCCCGCAGCCTCAAGCGTGGCAATGTTCACAAACATAAAAATAAGCAAAACAATATAAATTATAACAAAGGAAATAGCGGCTATCAGCGAAAGTGTAAGAAGTATCTTATCCCATTTTCGGTTCATGCCGTTTTTCTTGTCATAATCCTTTGCGAGCGCACCCATAATCCAGTAGCTACCATAGGGTATCCACGCAAGCCAAGGATTTGCAATTCCGCGGCGGCGCGAGAGCGTGTGCAAGGATAGGGAAGTGAGCACATAGCTAAAAATCGCGTACCCCAATAAAAACAGATAAGCGAGCGCAACAACAATTAAAACGGTTGCCGCAACCATAGTTTCGTTTGTCATAATAAAAACCTCCTTTTATTTTAATATATCATATTTTCTTATTAAGTTCAATGTTTTTCGCCTTGACAATTCACCAATTTATGGCATAATTAATGTGTATTATTTTGAAAGGAAAATGTGATGTGATTGAACAATTTTTTTCGTGGTACAACAGTTTAACTGACGGTCTGTGGGGCTCCCTGCTCTTGTTTGTCGTGGGCGTTGTGTTGCTGATTAAGGGCGGCGACTGGTTTGTCGACAGTGCAGTAGGAATAGCCAAGCGTTTTCGCGTTCCCGAAATTATTATAGGCGCAACAGTTGTGTCTATCGGCACCACGCTTCCTGAGGTTATGGTATCGGTTACCGCAGCACTCAATAATAACGGCGCTATTGCATATGGCAATGCCATCGGCTCTATTATATGCAATACAGCTTTAATTGCGGCGCTGACTATTGCAATTCGTCCTGCACCTGTTAATCGCAAAGCGGTTGTTACACCCGTAATTTTCTTTTTTGTGTCTGCCGCTATTTATATGATAGCCGCTTACATATTTGGCCGCTTTGATAGGTGGCTTGGCATTGTGATGCTGTTAGTGTTCGGTGTTTATATGGCTATGACTATTCGCAACGGCTTTAAAAACCCCACACAAGAGCACGATGAAGATGCGCAAATCGAAAAAGGTGGCTCGTTGCTTAAGGATATTATAGTGCTTATTGCAAGCGCAGGTCTAATCGCTGTGGGCGCAGATATGCTGGAGGGCTCTTCGGTTTCTCTTGCAACTATGGCAGGCATTCCAACAGAAGTAATCGGCGTAACTGTGGTTGCTTTGTGCACCTCTCTACCTGAGCTTGTAACTGCTGTTACCGCTCTTGCCAAGGGTCACGGCGCGTTGTCGCTCGGTAATATTATCGGCGCTAATATTTTTAATTTAGTGCTGGTATCGGGCGCGGCAGTAACACTTTCACCCTTCGTGATTCCCGAAGGAAGCAAGCTTATGGGCTTCAACACATCTCAGCTTGTTGAAATCCCGCTAATGGTGGCTGTGATGGCACTGATGACGCTTCCCGCTTTATTCAAGGGAAAGCTTTACCGCTGGCAGGGTGTGGCGCTTTTGGGGATTTATGCCGCATTTGTAACGCTGCAGGTGCTGATAGCAGTAGGAGTTTTTTAAAAAAGCCCAAAGCTTTCCCAAATTGTTTATTTCCCCATTAAAAAGCATTCACTGAAGAAAGCGGAATATATCAAATAACATCGCCCGAAGCCAAAAGGCTTCGGGCGATTTCATAAAATGTGCCTTATATAAATTTTACAGCCGTGCCGTACGCGATAACCTCAGCCGCACCCTGCATAACGGCAGCCGATGCGTAACGAATATTAACAACTGCATCCGCGCCAAGCCGTTCGGCATCTTCAACCATTCGCTTTGTCGCAAGCGCGCGGGCTTCGTTCATCATTTGATTATAGGCTTTTAATTCACCGCCAACAAGTGTCTTGAAGCTCTGTGTAATATCTTTGCCGATGTTTTTGCTCTGAATTGTGCTTCCACGCACCAAACCCAACATTTCAAATTCCTTGCCAGTGATATAATCAGTATTTACTAAGATCATCTTCTTCGCCACTCCTTATTTCTTTTATTCTTTCAACACATACATAAACAGTAACCGCAGCAAATGCTACGGGTAAAACACCTAAAAGGTATTTCAAGAAGCCGTTTAATAATGTAATTAAAAAGCCAAAATACGCGATAAAATATATTATCAAAAGCACTGCAATAATAATCGGGGCAATTAATTTTTTAAAATTTCTTTTCATAAAAATCCCCCTCTTTTTCTTAAGTAAATAATATCACATAAATTTGAATTTTTCAATCGTGAATTAATTTATTGGCATATGTGCTTGGACTACTATATATTTTAAAATTTGTGTCGTAGGCACACAGAAACTTCTTCGCTATTCACTATTACTTTCCAAAAATCCGAGTATTTAAGAGAAAAGTGAAGAGGTAATAGTGAAAAAGTAAAAACCCCCGTTCTTACGAACGAGGATTTTTGACTGTTACGAACCATTATGATACCAAAACATTATTTGCTATCATCTTTATTATCATTTCCAAACATTTTGACTATTCCTGCAAGTATTGTGGCACCGATCATAAGACCACAAAAAACAGTAGTGTTGTTGCTTGAATAATAACCGCCAAAAATATTTATAAATAACAAAATAATGCCTATTGCATACATAAGTATCGCAATTAATGTTAAAACGGCTTTTGCTCCATTATTCATTTTATAATGCCTCTCATAAATGATGCATTTATCTTTCTATCGCAAAATCGAAAATCTTGCCGCATTCTTCGCAGAAATGAGTGCCGTTATAATCTTCGCCTTTGCAAACATTAACCGACTTTGTTCTGCCGATATGGTTGCATTCAGGACATTTAGGTTCAAAATATACCATGTTCTCTGTGGTTGTAACGCCGGTAATATTTTTTCCTGTTGCTCCTAAACAACCAGCAAAGCAAAATAGCATTGCAAAGGCTAAAATTCCTACTAATAATTTTTTCATTATAAAACCTCCTTAATTGAACTTGAAATACATTCAAGCCAGTATAATTATACTCAATATTTTAAGTATAGTCAAGAGTTTAAGTATGATAATATTAAAATGGTGATAAAAAATGATTAGTTATGCGCCGTTTTATGAAACACTTTTTAAAAAAGGAATAACTGAATATAACCTCATTTTTAAGCAAGGCTTTTCTGCAAACACCTTGCATAGGATGAAAAAAGGCGAAGCAATAAACACAAAAACTCTTGACGCGCTTTGCTATGCACTCGACTGCGAGGTAAGCGATATATTAAAATTTGTAAAAGAATAGCACCTGAAACCATTACGGAATCGGGTGCTATTTTTATATGTTTTCAATACTACTTCTTCACTATTCACTATTACTTATTACTTTAAAAGATGGTGGATACTCTGCGCCCCTTGATTTTTCGACCACTCCGAGTGGTTGCGAAAAATCGGCGTTGCTCGAGACTTCACAGTCCCAAAAGCCTGTCGCGGCTTTTGGACTGCTTCGACGTAAACCACCTTTGGTGGTTCTCATCACAATATCTTATCAAAGCAAAAGAGCACACCATAAAGGTATGCTCTTTTGCTTGGTGGGAGATGGTGGATTCGAACCACCGAAGGCTTAGCCAGCAGATTTACAGTCTGTCCCCTTTGGCCACTCGGGAAATCTCCCATATTCAATTTGTCAAAAAAGATGGAGCTGGTGGACGGACGCAACCTTTTCTTCGAAAAGTTTGCCGTGCTTGCGGCATAGCCGCTTCGCACTTCGCGTCTAAAAACATCACACCGTGATGTTTTTTTAACGCCGCTCACCCTCTTAGGCTTCAAGTCCGTTTTAGCAGACTTGAAAAGATGGAGCTGGTGGACGGACTTGAACCCCCGACCTGCTGATTACAAATCAGCTGCTCTACCAACTGAGCTACACCAGCATTTTTGACGCTTGACTAATATACCACATTTAAGTGGTAAAGTCAAGTGCCAATTTCAAAATTTACTTGTTTTTATTAGTTTGCTTAGCATTGACGCCCCATACACCTAAAATTATCGGTACACAAAGCACTAGTTGTACGGGCGAAAAGTTCTCTTTAAGAATTATTGTCCCTGCTAACACAGATACCACCGTTATGATATTAGAAAAGGACGATGACCTCACCGCGCTTATAACCGTGGTGGAATAGTTATACATTAAAAACGCAAAGACCGAGGAAAGCACTGCAAGATACATAATTGCTATTACGAATTCCCATTCGCAAAAAGCACTGATAAATCCCGAAATATATTCTCCTCTAAGTGTTACGGCGGCTATAGTGTTAAAACCTATAAAACCCACCAAGAACATAAAATATGTACGCTCAAAAGGCGAGAATCTTGCCGATTCGCTGCGGCTTAAAATATTAAAAGCCGATGCCGAAATAACGGTTAAAACAAGAAGCGCTATTCCGATAATGTGGTTTTTTCCGCCATCATTAGAAAGCACGCTAACTGCCGCCACACCAACAATTGATACAACGGTACAAATAATTTGAAGCGCTGTCGGCTTTTCACCCAAAAATGCAGAAGACATTAGTATAACGCCCACAGGCACTAAGGATATAACTATGCCCGAAAGCGCAGAGGAGGTGAGAGATAGACCGTAAAGCTCAAAAACAAAGTATAGCAAAGGCTGTGCGATGCACATAAGCAATAGCTTGCCCTTTTTCTTACCCCTCAGATTAATTTTAACCGCGCGGGTTAAAACGAGTATATTCATTACAAGAAATGCCACTGTGAAGCGTACCGCTAATATAAGAAGAGGGTGAGCCACACTGAGTGCCATCTTTGAAAACACAAAGCTGAAGCCAAATATTAAATTGGCGCCGAGCGCCGCCGCCATACCTAAAAGCTGTTTCTTATTATCTGTCATATTAACCCCTGAAATATAATGTCGTTAGATAATATATTACCAAACATCTTAAAATATAGCAATATAAATTTTGTTTTCGGGTGTTGACAATTTATTTTGTTTATGATACAATTACTTGGTCACACGGAGAGGTATCGAAGCGGTCATAACGAGGCGGTCTTGAAAACCGTTTGGCGCAAGCCACAAGGGTTCGAATCCCTTCCTCTCCGCCATTTTTTTAAATTAGATATTAAAAATACAAATCAACTGCACAGATTCACACGATTTTGCACACAACTTAATATTATAAATACAAATCAACATTCGGAGTAGTACTCAAGTGGTGACGAGGCGCCCCTGCTAAGGGCGTAGGTCGGGCAACCGGCGCGAGAGTTCAAATCTCTCCTACTCCGCCAAATAAAAGACACACCTTCTGGTGTGTCTTTTTATTTTTAAGTTTTAATGGAGAGATTTGAAAAGCACGGTTTGTCGAAGACAAATTTCGGTCTTCCGGTGGACGACCGAAAAGTGCGGGTGCGTGTCGGTGACGACAGTCGCCGAGCAAATCTCTCCTACTCCGCCAAATAAAAGACACACCTTCTGGTGTGTCTTTTTTATTTCTAAGTTTTAATGGAGAGATTTGAAAAGCTATTGTTACTACCGCTTAAAATCTTCAAAAAATTTCCAAAACGCCTTGACAAAGGGAGGTGGAAGTGGTATATTATTTGTAGTTAGCATATGCTAATCGGTTCTTGGAGGGTAGGATACATATGAACTTAACAAATGCTCAGGAAGGAAAAGAATACATAATCGAGCGCATCGAAACCGATGATGAAGAGCTTGATGCATTCCTTTTTTCTTTAGGCTGTTACAGTGGTGAGCCTATCACGGTAGTTTCCCACCTTAAGGGTGGATGTGTCGTTTCTATTAAGGACAGTAGATATAATATCGACAGTCAGCTGGCAGAGGCGATTATAGTTTTATAATTGTTATAATCGTTGCTGCTTTTGGGCGGTTGATTTATTTTTTGCCTTTTGGTTAGCATTTGCTAACTTCATATGTAACATGTTATAAAAGTTTTAGGAGGATTTATGATGAGAATTGCTTTAGCGGGCAACCCGAACTCGGGTAAGACCACTATGTATAACGCGCTCACAGGCAGCAATGAAAAGGTTGGCAACTGGGCGGGCGTTACAGTTGATAAAAAAGAACATCCAATTAAAAAGGTATACTACCAAGGGGATGAGCGCCCGATAATAGTTGACCTCCCAGGCGCATACTCTATGTCGCCTTTCACAAGCGAGGAAAGCATCACAAGCTCCTATGTAAAAAAGGAAAATCCTGATGTTATTATTAATATCGTGGATGCCACAAACCTAAGTCGTAGCCTTTTCTTCACAACACAGCTTTTGGAGCTTGGTGTGCCTGTTGTTGTAGCGCTTAATAAGAGCGATATCAATGCAAAAAAGGAAACGGTAATCGACACGGCGGCGCTCTCTCAAAAGCTGGGCTGCCCCATTGTGGAAACAATTTCTACCTCCTCTGATGGCTTAAAGGCAGTGGTTGAAGCGGCGGTAGCTCAAGTAAAGCGTGAGCAAAAGGCACCCTATGTTCAGGGTGAGGTTGATTTGACCGATAAAAAGGCGGTGGAAAATGCCGACCGCAAGCGCTTTGCATTTGTGAACGGTATAGTAAGGCAGGTTGAAAGCCGCAAGGTGCTCACAAGCGAGAAGAACCTCGGCGATAAAATCGATGCAGTTCTTACTAATAAATGGCTCGGCATTCCAATATTTGCCGTTGTTATGTGGCTTGTGTTCCAGATTTCTCAGGTTTGGGTTGGCACGCCTATAGCCGACCTGCTGGTTGCCTGGCTTGAAGCCTTTCAGGGTTGGGTTGGCGGATTTATAACAAATCCGCTGATATCAGCGCTTGTGGTTGACGGTGTAATTGGCGGCGTTATCGCAGTTATCGGTTTCTTGCCGCTTGTTATGGTTATGTATTTCCTGATAGCCCTCTTGGAGGACTGTGGTTATATGTCCCGTGTGGCGGTGGTTTTAGACCCGATATTCAAGCGTGTCGGCCTTTCGGGCAAGTCGGTTATTCCTTTTGTTATCACAATTGGTTGCGCTGTTCCGGGTATTATGGCAAGCCGCACTATACGCAACGAGCGCGAGCGCAGAGCCACCGCAATGCTTGCTCCCTTTATGCCCTGTGGTGCGAAAATTCCTGTAATTGCTCTGTTTGCGGGCGTGTTTTTCGATAAGGCGGGCTGGGTGAGCACTGTTTGTTACCTTTTAGGCATCGCGCTTATTTTCTTGGGAGCTTTGCTTGTAAACAAAATCACAGGCAATAAGGCGAAAAAATCCTTTTTTATCATTGAGCTTGCCGAATATAAGGCTCCATCTCTTTGGGGCGCATTCAAGTCTATGTGCAGTCGCGGATGGGCATATGTAGTTAAGGCTGCAACAATTATTCTGCTTTGCAACACCGCAGTTCAGATTATGCAGAGCTTCACTTGGAAGCTTACCGCCGCAAACGATACCGCAAGCGATTCAATTCTCGCTTCTATCGCGGGTCCGTTTGCTTATCTGCTCGTTCCCATTGTTGGCGTGCTTTCATGGCAGCTTGCCGCCGCCGCAGTTACAGGCTTTATCGCTAAAGAAAATGTTGTGGGTACCTTGGCAGTCTGCTTTTCAATAACAAACTTTATCGATACAGATGAGTTAGCGCTCACAGGGGGTGCCGGCGAGGTTGCGGCAGTTATGGGACTCACAAAGGCTGCGGCGCTTGCATATCTTATGTTTAATCTCTATTCACCACCCTGCTTTGCGGCTATCGGCGCTATGAACGCTGAAATGAAAAGCGCCAAGTGGCTTTGGGGCGGTATAGGTCTCCAGCTTGCGGTTGGTTACACAGTTGCATTCTTGATATACCAGATAGGCACACTTATTGTAACGGGCGCGATGGGCGCAGCCTTTATACCAGGTTTTATCGCTGTTGCTCTGATGGCGTGTATAGTGGTTGCTCTCATTATGAGAACAGATAAAAAATTAAAGGCAGAAGCTGCCTTAAAGGCTAAAGCCAAAGAAAAGGCATCTGCTAAATAAAGGTGATATTTATGGGTGACTATATAGCTTTAGCAGTTGTAGTTATTATCGTGGCTGCCGCTGTTATATATCTTATAAGGCAAAAAAAGAGCGGTGTAAAATGCATAGGCTGTCCGCACGCAAATATGTGTTCATCAAAAAGCCACTGCTCTTGCAGCGATAAAGCTCAAACAAAATAAGTTCAGTTAAAAACAGTAACCGCCTTAAGGCGGTTACTGTTTTTATAGAATTATTTAATGATTTATGCTATAATGTCCTTAAAAGGGGTGAGCGTATGAAAAAACTATTCGCGTTTGTTGCGGCGCTTATATGCGGCATTATTATATGCGGCGCTGTTTGTGTTTCGGCTGTAGGCTATTCGGGCGCCGGCGGGGATTTCGGCGGCGACACTCAGCAAGAGCAGGATTACGAAGATGAGTATGTTTCCGATGAAGAGGCGGCGGACTCGATTATTAATCTTCTTTACTACCTTATATTAGGCGGAACACCGATAACCGCATATATAGTTTACCAGCGCAAGGTATCAAAATCTGCGCGGGCAAGCAAGAAAATTATGAATATGCTTGATGATGCCGATAGCGCTTGGAAATTCAAGGATGTTATGCCTCGCTTTAAGCAGGTGTTTTATGGTGTTAAAAATGCGTGGTCACAAGCGGATATGGATGCCGCTCGTCAGTTTACTACGCAGGATATGTACGAAAAACTAAAAATGCAGCTGGCGTGGCAAGAAATGCGGCAGCAAAGCAGTGCGCTTAAATATATAAAGCTGCTCGATGCAAGACCTGTTGCTGTGTTCGATAGCCACGATGATGCTTGCGACCATATTTGGTTCTATGTGGAATGGCGTGCCGTGGAATGCGCCGCGGGTTTGAGCACCGTGGGAGTGCCAAAGGTGCATCAGGAATTTTGGAAGCTTATCAGGGATTGGGAAAACGGATGGTCCTTAGCCGATATACTCGACAAGGCTCAAGGGGATAGGCTTATCTTTGGTGAGGACGCTCAAAATCAACAAAACGAAACTGAGGCTTAAAACAAAGGAGTTTATGCACTGTCTTGACAATTAAACATTTTAAATATAATATAGTTATATAAAAAAGTGGGGAGGGAGCAGAGTGGTTACAGTTTTGCTTGCGGTTTATGGCGGCGAAAAATATCTTGCCGAGCAGATAGAATCAATTCTTAATCAAACCGAGCAGGATTTTAAAATAATCATTCGTGATGATGGCTCCCGCGATAATTCCCCCGCAATTATAAAAGAGTATGCGAAAAAATATCCCGAAAAAATTTCGGTGATAGAGGGCGAGCCCACGGGCAGTGCCGCCGCAAACTTTGCCGCAATGCTTGATGAGAGCGATGATGATTATATTATGTTCTGCGATCAGGATGATGTGTGGATCCCTTTTAAGATAGAAAAAACCCTCGCTGCTATGCGTAAGGCGGAGGGTGATAATCACAATATACCCGTTCTTGTTCATGGTGACCTTTCTGTGGCGGACGAAAGCCTTAATATTACAGCACCATCGTTTTTCGAGTTTCAGCGGCTTTATCAGAATAAGGTTTCCTTTCCACACTTGCTTGTGCAAAACTATGTTACGGGCTGCACTGTGATGATAAACCGTGCCTTGAAGCAAAAATGCGGCAGTGTGCCGCCGGAGTGCGCTATGCACGACTGGTGGATAGCTCTTGTAGCTCAGCTTTTCGGCAAAATAGTGTGCATAAATGAGCCGCTTCTGCTTTACCGCCAGCACGGTGATAATCAGGTGGGTGCTAAGGCTTCTTATGGCCTCGCTTTAATAAAACGCAAGCTTGCTACCATTAATGAGGTTAAAAGGAACTATCAAGCCACATATATTCAAGCTGAGCTTTTGAAAGAAAGGTATTTTGATGAACTTTGTGAAAAGGAAAAAGAAATCCTTTCTGCCTACTGTGCAATGAAGCAAAAAAGCAAATTGCAAAAGCTAAGACTTATGAATAAATACGATTTTAAGAAGGGAACAACCCTTCGTGTGATAGGCCAATATTTTTTGATGTAAAAGAGGTATAATAATGAAAAGAATAATTGCTTTGATTTTGATGTGTGCTGTAGCGCTCTGCTTTGCGGGCTGTCGCGAGCAGGTAGAGTTTTCGGCAGATAATGTTATTATTGATGTTCCCAACGATTCTTTGGAGGCAGTGCAAATTGATGACGCTGAAATTGTGACAGAGCTATGGGAAGAGTATCTTGATGCAGAATATATTATGACCAATAAGAGCCTTACCACTGAAGATTGCGTATCTGTAACCTTTAACGATATTGAAAATGAGGCTTTTGAAAGCGTATCAATATTCACCGACGGTACTGTTTGGTTCTATGATGATTTCGATAACTATTATACCAGCGATGACGCAATGGAATTATATAATATGTTTTTAAAATATATGAGCGAATATGCTGATACGGCAGAATGATAAAGAATAAGGCTCGCACCTAATTTCAGGTGCGAGCCTTTTACTATACATTAATCTTTTAGTGCGCGTTCAAGCCAAGTAAAGCCCAGGTCAAGAGCGGCAAAAAGGTTATCCTTTGTGCTCTCCTTCTTTATGCGGTCCTTCATAGGCTTATCGGTGTTACTGTCAAGCAGCTGAACTAAAACCTTATCGGCGATTTCAAGCTTGCCGTCCTTCTTAGCGGAAAGGATTTCAAATCTTGCCACACAAGATTCGCTCATATCACCGTAATATATTTCTTTGCCCTTGCGAACAAGCGGCTTGCCCTTATAAGTTAAAAAATCCATAATAATTCTCCTAATTTTGTTTACTCAGGCATCTCGCCATAGAGGTTAAAGCGGAAAAGCTTGGTTTCATCGTCCGCATTCACACAGCGTACCCAAGCCTGCTCGATTTCTGTGTTGGCAAGTATTGTTTTAAGACCTAACATCTGGCACAGTCTTGACTTAAGGTTAAGCGAATCGCCATCCTCGGTTTCAAGAAAAATGTCGCCAGTGCATTTATCGACAACCTTTATAAAATCTTCAAAGTCAATATTATGAAGCTCAATCTTTTTATAATCCAACTATAACACCTCTTTAAGTTTTGATTTATATTTAAGAGTATAAACTAAACATATTAATATGTCAAGTTTAGGGTGGAGAAAATAGCATCTTTTTATTGACATTTTTTCGCAATTTGTTTATTATTATATATGTGAAATTCTGCATTTTTTGGAGGCACTTTTAAATGGATAATTCGCAAAAAACAATGGATATGATAGTTAACCTTGCCAAGGGCAGGGGCTTTGTGTACCCAGGCAGTGAAATCTATGGCGGCCTTGCCAACGCTTGGGATTACGGCCCGCTTGGTGTTGAACTTAAAAATAATATCAAGCGCGCTTGGTGGAAAAAGTTTGTTCAGGAAAGTCCTTACAATGTAGGCCTTGACAGCGCGATTATTATGAACCCCGAAACATGGGTGGCTTCAGGTCACTTGGGCGGCTTTTCCGACCCGCTTATGGACTGTCGTCAGTGCAAAACCCGCCACAGAGCCGATAAGCTTATTGAGGATTATGTAGCCGAAAACGGCCTATCTGATAACCCCGCTTCTATGAGCGATAGTGAAATGATGGATTATATCCGCGAAAAGGGTATCGCTTGCCCTGATTGCGGCTCTCACGATTTCACCGATATCAGAAAGTTTAACCTTATGTTTAAAACATTTCAGGGTGTTACCGAGGATAGCTCATCAACCCTTTATCTTCGCCCTGAAACCGCGCAGGGTATATTTGTAAACTTCAAAAACATTCAGCGTACCACCCGCAAAAAGCTCCCCTTTGGTGTTGGTCAGATAGGTAAGTCCTTCCGTAATGAGATTACACCCGGTAACTTTATTTTCCGTATCCGTGAGTTTGAGCAGATGGAGCTTGAGTTCTTCTGCAAGCCTGGTACCGACCTTGAGTGGTTTGATTACTGGCGTGGCTTCTGCCGCGACTGGCTTTTGAATCTCGGTATGAAGGAAGATGCTTTAAGACTTCGCGACCACGATAAGGATGAACTGTGCTTCTATTCCAAGGCTACAACAGACTTCGAGTTCCTGTTCCCCTTCGGTTGGGGTGAACTGTGGGGCGTTGCTGACCGTACCGACTATGACCTGAGCCAGCACGCTGAGCATTCGGGCGAGCCTATGGAATATTTTGACCCAGAAACCAATGAAAAATACATTCCTTATGTTATTGAACCCTCCTTGGGCGCAGACCGAGTAACACTCGCATTTTTGTGCAATGCCTATGATGAGGAAGAGGACGAAAAGGGTGATAAGCGCGTAGTAATGAGACTTCACCCAGCCCTTGCTCCCTTTAAGGCGGCGGTTTTGCCCCTTTCAAAGAAGCTTTCTGATAAGGCAATGGAAATAAAGAACGAGCTTTCCAAGTACTTTATGATAGACTTTGATGAGGCGGGCTCTATCGGCAAGCGCTATCGCCGTGAGGATGAAATCGGCACACCGCTTTGTATCACTTATGATTTTGACAGCGAAACCGATGGCTGTGTTACCGTTCGCGACCGCGATACTATGGCTCAGGTGCGCATTCCGATAGCTGAGCTTAAGGCTTATATTGAAGAAAAGATAGCGTTTTAATATTTAACCGATTTTAAAGCGGAGGTTTATATGGCAACACAAATTTTAACTATGTTCGCGATGCTTGTGGGCGGCTTGGCATTCTTTCTTTACGGAATGAGCACAATGTCCTCAGGCCTTGAAAAGATGGCAGGCGGCGGACTTGAGCGTACAATGAAAAAGGTTACCTCAAATGACTTTTTGGGATTCTTTTTAGGTGCGGGCATCACCGTTGCAATTCAGTCGTCCTCAGCGATGACTGTTATGCTTGTAGGTCTTGTAAACTCAGGCATTGTTGAATTTGGCAACACATTCGGTATGATAATGGGCTCCAATGTGGGCACAACGCTTACCGCTTGGATTCTAAGTCTTGCAGGTATAGGTGATGGCAACTTCTTTATAACGCTTTTACAGCCTATGACCTTCGCGCCGATACTTGCATTTGTAGGTATAGTGCTTAGAATGATGTCCAAGTCTGAGAAAAAGCACGACCTTGGAATTATATTTATAGGCTTTGCTGTTTTGATGTACGGTATGGAGCTTATGAGTGATTCTATGGCGGCTGTGCGTACTATTCCAGGCTTCGATAAATTCCTCGCAAGCCTAACAAGTCCTATCATAGCGTTGCTTATTTCCACTGTGTTTACAGGTGTTATTCAGTCCTCTGCCGCAACAATAGGTATCGTTCAGGCGCTTGCGCTCTCAGGCGGCATCACCTGGCAGATGGCGATACCGCTGGTGCTTGGCGCCAATATCGGCACCTGTGTTACCGCCCTTATTTCAAGTGTGGGCACAAACAAAAATGCAAAGCGCGTTGTTATAATGCACTTCTTTGTGAATGTGTTTGGCTCATTGCTTTGTATGGCGATAATGTACGGAATGATGGCTTTTGGTGTTACCATTTTAGCAACCGAAATAACAATGGTGGGCGTTGCTATTGTTCACACCCTGTTTAATGCTATCAACACAGTTGCGTTATTCCCCATTAAAAAGCTGCTTATTAGATTCTGCACTCTTATTGTTCCTGATAAGGAGACCGAAACCCATACGGCTTTCTTGGACGAGCGTATATTCAACAACACACCTCTTGCAATTTCTGAGTGCCGCCGCCTTGTGAATGAAATGGCGGAGCACACTCGCAGAGCTATTGTGGCTTCTATTGAGATTATCGGCAATTATGATGAGGAAAAGAGCAGCTTTGTTCGCGAAACCGAAACCCTTACCGATAAGTATGAGGACAAGCTAAGCACATATCTTGTGCGCCTTAGCAGTAACGACCTTTCTGCCGAGGATTCCCATGCAGTGGCAAGAATGCTGCACTCGCTTAATGACTTTGAGCGTATAAGTGACCACGCGCTTAATATAAGAGCCCTTGCTCAGGAAATCAAGGAAAAGAACATCAGGTTTTCAAAGGATGCCGCTGATGAGATAAATGTTGTGATTTCGGCTATCAGGGAAATTGTGGAAACTACCGTAGATTCTTTTATAGCCGATGATTTGGAGGCGGCAGCCCGAATTGAGCCTATCGAACAGGTAATAGATAAATTGAAGGACCAGCTTATGGCGCGTCATGTTGAGCGTTTGCAGCGCGGTGAGTGCACGGTGCAGCTCGGCTTCGTCTTCTCTGATATGTTAGCCAATTTCGAGCGTGTTTCCGACCACTGCTCTAATATAGCGGTTTATACTCTACAGCTTGATTCACCCAAGCTTGATGCTCATAAATACCTCAAAAAAATAAAGGCCAACGCAGTTGGAAACTTTATTGAGGAGTATAACGAATACGAAAAGAAATATAGTATTGATTAACAAAAAGGCTCTGTTTCCAGTGAAGCAGAGCCTTAATTTTATCTAAATATTTTATTGAAAGCCTTATCTAATTGCTGTTTTATTTTGCTTTTTTCTGCGAACAATATGATAAATGCGATGCATTCAATAACAAACATAATTGCCGCTTGCGGTATGCGGGTTACAACAACTGCAGGGAACGCATCAATTCCTCCGCGATAGAGAATGCAAATCCAGATAGTGTTTAATATCAATGAGCAGGTGATTTTGTTTATAAGCACGCTTGATACTATTTTTATAGGGGTTGCGCGTTTGTAAAGAAAAATTCCTGTTATAAATGCCGCCACCGCATTTGTGAGTGTAAATCCGAAAAAGTAAGGACCGAAGGGAAGCACCAAAGCGCCGATAAAATCCCCCAGCGCGCCCACTGCTACGGCATAAGGCCAACCGAGGAAAACCGCCGTAAAGCCTATCGTGATGAAAGAAAAGCTGATTGTTTGATTCCAGACTGAATATGCAAGCAGCCGTTCAAGCACTATATTAAGCGCTATCATAAGTGAAGTGAGAATGAGTTTAAAAAGGAATTGCTTGTTTTTCATAATAATAACCTCCTATCATCCGTTACTAACCGATAATAGGAGGTTTTAAATCTCTATTATTTGTCAGCGGGATGCGATAACAAAACCGCGGCTTAAAAACCTTCGTCTATGCGGCAACTCCCCGTCCGCACAACACTTAACGCCTTGTTATCTACTCTGAATTTCCAGTTTATTATACTCTTTTTGACATAAAAGTCAACTAAATTTTACCCGATTGCTTTAAAAGCTTTACCTTAAGCACAGCAATTTGGGTTTTTGAATCCTTGATTTCACCCGAAAGCACCATTTCGACTGCCTTTTCGAATGGAATTTTAACCAAATCAAGAAACTCATCCTCATCGGTGCTCTGTTCACCCATGGTGAGTCCATCAGCAAAATACATCCATATAACCTCGCCGCAATAGCCGGGTGTTGGATAGAGCTCGCCTAAAGGAATAAATCTTTTAGCAGTGGCTCCCGTTTCCTCCTTGAGCTCGCGAATTCCGCATTCCAGTGGATTCTCACCAGAATGGTCACGCTTACCTGCGGGCAGCTCAAGAATTATCTCGCCATAGGGATAACGAAACTGCCGCACAAAAAGCAGGTCGTCTTCATCTGTCAGCGCCGCAACGCACACGCCTCCCGGGTGCTCAATAACCTCCCTTGTGGCTGTGGCGCCGTTAGGAAGCAGCGCCTCATCACGGCGCAGATTTATAATCCTGCCCCGATACATATATTCTGCCTTTAATTGTTTTTCTTCTAAATTCATTAATTTGCGCCTCCGTTAATATATTTTATATGTGAAAGTTTATATGTAAAAGTAATATGGAGTGATTAATGTGGAAAGAATAATAAAATCAGTTGATTATGATTATGACGCCTATAAAGATGTTATAAACCGTCTGTGTCAAAAATATCCGCGCCTGCAAAGGCTTTGTATCGGAAAAAGCTGTGCGGGTAGAGAAATTTATGCGCTTAGGATAGGAAAATCGCAAAGTAATGTTTTATTTGCCGCCGCCTTTCACGGCAGTGAGCACATAACAACAAATGTTTTGCTTTATTTCATCGAGGAGTTAAGCTATGCGATGGCTCAAAATCGGTCCATAGCGGGAATAAACGCAAGAAAAGCTCTCAGCGGCAGAGGAGTCATATTCGTGCCACTTGTGAATCCCGATGGTTGTGAAATATCTATAAAGGGCGCCGCAGGCTGTGGCGAAAAGGCGCGACAAATCGAAAGGCTCTGCCAAGGTGACTTTAAGCATTGGAACGCCAATTTCCGTGGTGTGGATATAAACCACAACTTTGATGCGGGCTGGAAGCAGCTTCACACGCTTGAGCGAAAAAGCGGCATATTAGGCCCCGCTCCCACCCGCTACGGCGGACCATATCCCGAAAGCGAGCCTGAAACTGCAGCGCTTGTAAACCTTTGCCGCACTACATATATTAACCATGCCTTAGCGCTCCATTCGCAAGGCGAGGTGATATATTGGAGCTATGGTGAAAACAACGACCGCCGAGCACTTAAAATGGCAGAGATTATGTCCGCTACCAGCGGTTACGCACTTGATGTGCCTGTTGGTATAGCTACAGGCGGCGGATTTAAGGATTGGTTTATCGAGGAAATGGGCAGACCTGCCTTTACTGTGGAGCTTGGCATTGGCGTAAATCCACTTCCCATATCGAGCGCCGCTAAAATCTATGCCGATGTGCGCGAAATGCTCACACTTACGGCTATAATGTGATTTTACCATCTAGCGTCTATATTTTCAACAAAAAGGTGAATTTTATGTGTGGAATAGTAGGATTTGCAGGTCAAAGTCAGGCCTGTGAGTTTTTGTTGGACGGGCTATCCCGTCTTGAATATCGTGGCTATGACTCAGCAGGAATTGCGTTGTTGGATAAAACTGAAATCCGCGTGGAGAAAACCACCGATAAAATTGAGGGACTCAAAGCGCAAGTAAGGGATACCGCTCGCGGCAGTATCGGTATAGGGCACACCCGCTGGGCAACCCACGGCGAGCCATCGTTAGCCAATGCTCACCCGCACCTTAGCGGCGACAAATCTTTTGCGGTTGTGCATAACGGAATAATAGAAAATTATGCTGAATTGAAATCCGAGCTTATATCAGACGGTGTAAGCTTTTCAAGCGATACCGATACCGAGGTGATACCCCATCTTTTGCAAAAATATTATGAAGGTGACCTGCTTGATGCTGTTTTCAAAACAATAAAGCGGCTTGAAGGCTCCTATGCGCTTTGCATACTATGCGCGCATCACCCTGAAAAAATAGTGGCGGTTAAAAAATTCAGTCCCCTCATTATTGGGGCGGGCGAGGGTGAGAATTATATTGCCTCAGATATATCGGCGCTGGTATCAAAAACCCGCAATGTAGTTTATATGAACGATGGTGAGGTCGCTTTGATAGCAAAAGATAGTATAAAGCTTTATTCTGCCGAAAAAGTGTTGCTCACACCCGAAATATCACACATAGATTGGTCGGTAAACGCCGCCGAAAAGCAGGACTTTGACCACTTTATGCTAAAGGAGATATATGAGCAGCCCGAAGCGGTGGCGCGCACAATTTCAGCATATATGGATGGGGACGAAATCAAGTTCAATAAATTTGAAATTAATGGAAATATCAACCGAATAATCATTATCGGCTGTGGCTCGGCATATCACGCGGGGGTTGTGGGCGGATATGTTTTCGAGCAGCTGATTAGAATACCCACTAAGATAGAGCTTGCAAGCGAATTTCGCTACCGTAACCCAATAGTTGATGACAAAGCCTTGGTAATTGCGATAAGTCAGTCTGGCGAGACTGCCGATACATTAGCCGCTCTTAATGAGGCAAAACGGCGCGGCGCGCAAACGGTGGCAATAGTGAATGTGGTTGGCAGCTCTATCGGCAAGGCGGCGCATAGCGTTATCTATACCCTTGCAGGCCCCGAAATTTCGGTTGCCACCACTAAGGGCTATTCAACACAGCTATGTGCGCTTTATGCGCTCGCTATACATTTAGCCGAAAGATTCGGTACCACTTCAGATACAACGCTTACTGCAGCCAAAGCGGCGCTCAGGCAGCTACCCGATATTATTGATGAGGCGCTTGGCAATCAAGATAAAATAAGGAAAATCGCAAAGAAATGCGCAAGCGCACAGTCGGTGTTTTTTATCGGCAGAAACATAGACTATGCAGTAGCACTTGAAGCATCTTTGAAGCTTAAGGAAATAAGCTATATTCACTCCGAAACCCAAGCGGCAGGTGAGCTAAAGCACGGCACGATATCACTCATCGAAAAAGGCACGCTTGTATTTGCGCTTTGCGGAAATGACTCGCTTTACGGCAAAATGCTAAGCAATATTCGCGAGGTTACCGCGCGTGGTGCGTGGGTAGCGGCTTGCGCAGTTGCGGGCAAAACCGCCATAGAAAATGAAACCGATTGCGCGTTTTATATGCCGCAGTGCCACGAGCTTTTTAAAGCCAGCATTGAAATTATTCCGTTTCAGCTTTTAGCTTATTTCACAGCAAAAGAGCGCGGTTGCGATATAGATAAGCCTCGAAATCTTGCAAAATCAGTAACTGTTGAATAAAAAATCGCACTGTTTACTTTGAAAATTTTCTATTTTTATTATCGATTTTTGCAGAAAAATATTGATTTATAAAAAACGCAGGATTATAATATACTATATTATTTACTAAGTAGCAGGAGGAAACAAATTATGGATTCAAATAAAAGACCTGATTCAATGGAAAGAATAACCACCTTAGAGCTTGCTCAAAAGTTCATTGATGAGCAGGTAGCCGCAGTTCGCGCGCAGGTGGGCGATAAAAAGGTGCTTTTGGCGCTTTCGGGCGGTGTTGATAGCTCTGTTGTGGCAGCACTTCTTATCAAGGCTATCGGCAAGCAGCTGGTTTGTGTTCATGTTAACCACGGCCTTATGCGTAAAGGCGAGAGCGAGCAGGTTATCGAAGTTTTCGGTAAAGAGCTCGATGCTAATCTTATTTATATTGACGCTACCGACCGTTTCCTCGACCTGCTTGCAGGCGTATCCGACCCTGAGAAGAAAAGAAAGATTATCGGCGGCGAGTTTATTAATGTGTTTGATGAGGAGGCAGCTAAGCTTGATGGAATTTCCTTCCTCGCACAGGGCACTATTTATCCCGACATTTTAGAGTCGGATGGTGTTAAGGCTCACCACAATGTCGGCGGCCTGCCCGAGGATATGGAAATGGAGCTTGTTGAGCCTGTGAAGCTGCTTTATAAGGATGAGGTTCGTGTTGTAGGCGAGGCTTTGGGCCTTCCCCACGGTATGGTTTACCGTCAACCCTTCCCAGGCCCCGGTCTTGGCGTAAGATGCTTAGGCGCTATCACCCGTGATAGACTTCACGCCCTTCGCGAGGCGGATGCCATTCTTCGTGAAGAGTTCGATAAAAACGGTCTTGCAGGTAAGGTATGGCAGTATTTTATTGCCGTTCCCGATATGACCGCCGTTGGCGTTATAGATGGCAAGCGTCTTGACGGTTGGTGCGCAATTATCCGCGCGGTTAACACAACCGATGCCATGACTGCCACTATTGAGGAAATCCCCTATGAGCTGCTGCATCATATCACTGCCCGCATAACAAGCGAGGTTAAGGGCATCAGCCGCGTGCTTATGGATATCACTCCAAAGCCTGTTGGAACAATAGAATTCGAATAAAATTTTCGGTAGGGAGAAATCCCTACCGATTTCACTAAAAGGAGCTTTGATATGGGATTTTGGATATTTGCGGTTTTGTTTAGTGTGCTTATTCCGCTATTGATGCTGCTTATAGGCAAAAGCTTCATAAAAAATAGCCCTAAGAAAATAAATATGATATACGGCTATCGAACAGGAATGTCAATGAAAAACAAAGACACCTGGGAGTTTGCACATCATCACTGTGGTAAGCTGTGGAAGTGGATGGGCGCTGTAATGCTGCCGCTTTCGGAAATGCCGTTTATTTTTGTAATAGGCAAAAGTGAAGATACTATCGGTGTTTTGATGACTGTTATCGTGTCGCTTCAAACTTTATTGCTTATCGCAAGCATATTCCCCACAGAGATAGCACTAAGGAAAAATTTTGATAGTGACGGAAACCGAAAAAGCTAATAATTTTAGATATTTTTCTATCCGTTCAATACTTGAATTAATGATATTGTGCTGTTATAATCATTACAAAAAACTCTTTCTAATATGAAAGGTGAAATGCTTATGTTATTTTTTTATGTAAGACACGGTGACCCGATTTACAACCCAGATAGCCTTACCCCGTTGGGTGAGCGTCAGGCAGATGCGCTTGGAAAACGGCTCAGTCTTTATGGAATTGATGAAATTTATACTTCAAGCTCTGTTCGTGCAAAATTAACCGCTAAGCCTACCTGCGAAATGCTTAAAAAAGATTTCACCATTCTTGATTGGACTACTGAGAGATACACTGCAGAGAACTTTATGCTGCCCAACGGAAACGGTGGGAAATCGTGGGTTTTCACTATGGAAAAATATATTGAAGCCTTTGCTTCAAAGCCTGTTTGTGACCTTGGCGAAAACTGGGCCCAATACCCCGACTTTGCGGATACCACCTTCAAGGAGGGAATAGAGCGCATAAAACGCGAAACATATGCCTTTTTATCACAGCTCGGTTTTACATATGATGAAGAAAAAGGTATGTACAAATCAAGTAAATGCGGCAATAAAAGGGTTGCACTGTTTGCGCATCAGGGCTTTGGTCTTGCATTTTTAAGTGCGCTATCCTTGATACCATATCCGACCTTCTGCACCCGCTTTGATATAAGCCATTCTGATTTAACGGTAATAGAATTCCCCGAGTGCGATGGTTATATTGTGCCTAAAATACTAACGTTTTCAAACGACTCACATATCTATCGTGAGGGCTTACCCACCAAATATAACAACGAAATATATTTCTAAAGGAAAAAGCCTCTGCTTTAAGCAGAGGCTTTAATTATTATTCAGCGGGTGTTTCGGCGGGCGCATCAAAATTAAGATTAGACGGTGTGGTTATAACCGCTATCGGCCACTGCGGATGCGGCTTGCGGTTCATTCGCTCAATGGCGCAGAATTCAGGTCCGTTTTCGTTGCCTACATGAGTTACCCAATGGTAGCCGTTCATATAGCCTGCATAAATGCAGATATGTGAGCACCACTGGCTTCTGTTATACCAGTCGCAAAGAATGATAAGCGAGCCTATCGGTATCTGCTCAGCAGGGCTGAATCGAATGTCGTTATATATGCTGCCGCCATCACTTGCGGTAAAGTCTATATAGCGTGAATAACCTGCGTCCACCCACTGCTTGCCCGCAATATACCAGTCATTAGCGCTGTAAGATTTTGCAGGGCGGGCGAGGGCTGAGGTATCAATTCCTGCAACATTTGGCAGATAGTTAAAGTAAACATAAGCCGCATAGGTTGCGCAAACAAGGCCGTTTTTCTCGAAGTGTGGAATGTTTGGCAGTCCCTGCTCGTTCACCTCATAACCGCTTGCTCTGCCATAATCATCATATGTTATGTTTGAAAGCCAGCCAAGACCGCGCTTGCGCGAGGATAAAACATAATTGCTGCCCGATGCCCACATAAGACCGCTGTTGCGCTGAGCCGTGAGGTTATAGCCTGTGTATTCAAGCGCATCAAGGAAAACATTGTTATCGGGGGTCATATTTGGATTATATTTGTATTCAAAATCTGCAGGCGGTGTTATTACAACAGGGGTAGAAGCAACAGGCGGCTCGGAAGAAACCGTGCTTTCGGGTGGCGCTTCGCTTGAAACCACTTCCTGCGGCTCCGATAAAATTTCAGGCTCTGATGAAATTTCCGGTACCGATTCAACTTCGGATACAGTATCATCAGAAGAACTAACAAGGTCCGTGGCTGTCGGCACAGAAAGCACGCTTGTTAAAACTATGCTAACCGCAACCACTGCAGCTACAACGCCTAAAACCACAGCAGATGTTATCTTGTGCTGAATTATAAAAGTGAGCACTGCATAAAACCCTTGCACAAAAATATGTTTTACTTTTTCAAAAAATTGTTTCATATATACTCCTCTATGTAAATAGAAATTATATTATATTACCTGCTTGATTTTAAAACAAAAGATATAAAAAGTCAAGTACGCACATTTTCCACTTGATTTTTCATATTTATTATGATAACATATACCTTGTATTTGGGGGTGTAGCTCACCTGGGAGAGCGCTTGAATGGCATTCAAGAGGTAAGGGGTTCGATCCCCCTCATCTCCACCAAAATCGGCAAGGTTTTTAACCTTGCCGATTTTACTTTTTCACTATTCACTTTTCACTCTTCACTATTCTCTAAAAGAATTCTCCCCCAATTAAATTTTCTTATTGACATTAGGGTATAGTTTGGGTTATAATTACTGTTGCATATAAGGGGGGTTATGCCCTTAGCATAATTTTCTCGTTACGGATAAGGAGGTTAAGAACAATGAAGAGAACATACCAGCCCAAGAAGCTGCATCGTAAAAAAGAACACGGTTTCCTTAAGAGAATGGCTACTGCTAACGGCCGCAAGGTTTTGGCTCGCCGCAGAGCAAAGGGAAGAAAGAAGTTGTCCTACTAAAGCCACTTCAATGTGGCTTTTACTTTTATTGAGCCTAGGGTAGAACGAATAATCCGAACACCGTTTTGAAAAGGCGGATTTTCGCTCATACTTTGTTAAAATACTCGTTAATCCGTCAGGATTAACTGCGTTTTGTGCCTCGTCTGAACAAAAATCCGCTCTTTTAAAAATCTTCGACCTCAAAGAGAGAAGATTTTGAGTGATTTTTATTCAATACAGGCGCAGTAAGGCTGAAGCCTTACAAGAATGGATTGGGTAAAAAGCGCCGAAATATGCCACTTTGAGGCGGGTTCGGATTATTTGTTTTACCCTGTTCGGCTCTGTAGGAGGACTGTATGAAAGCTTATGAGAAGCTGAAACAAAACTGGGAATTCCGCCGTGCTTATAATAAGGGTAAGGCAATGGTAACTCCCTATTTCGTGCTTTATGCCTGCAAGGGCAGGCGGGATAGTGTGCGCCTTGGAATCACGGCGGGTAAAAAGATAGGAACTGCGGTAAAGCGTAACAGGGCGAAGCGCGTTATTACCGCGGCGTTTTCTGCTTGTGCTAATAACATTATCTCAGGCCACGATTTTGTGGCAGTGGCAAGAACGCGCATTCTTGAAACAAACAGTCGCGTTGTTGCCGAAAAAATGAAAAATCAACTTAAAAACGCCAATTTATGGAAAGAGTAAAAAATCCTGTTAGTAGGGCTTTAATCTGGCTTATCAGGTTTTACAAAAAGAATATTTCGCCCCGAAAAATTCCCTGTTGCCGTTTCACACCGTCGTGCTCGTCTTATGCTATTGAGGCTATTACCGTTCACGGCGCCGTTAGGGGTACGGCACTCGCACTCTACAGAATTTTGCGGTGTAATCCTTTGTGCCGCGGCGGCTACGATCCCGTTCCGCCCAAAAAGGATAAAAAACAAAACTTAACAGATAACACCGATATTTAATTAGGATGGTGTCAAAAAATGCAAGCACTTTTTAATATTATAAATATACCGCTTGGTTATGTTATGCGTTTCCTTGCGGACATTTTTGCTAACGATTTCGCAGCGGCTGTTGCCGTTTTCACACTTGTTATCAATTTAATTCTCATACCACTCAGCATCAAGAGTCAGAAATCCTCTGTTCAGCAGATGCGCATCAAACCCAAAATGGATGAATTGCGCCGCCGCTATGGTGATGACCGTCAAAAAATGGCGCAAGCACAGCAGGAGCTTTATCAGCAAGAGGGAGTTTCAATGTCGGGCGGTTGCCTTCCCATGATAATCCGCCTTGCACTTATGATGAGCATTTACTGGCTTATTTTGTCACCGCTTACCTATATTGCTAATGTTGATAAAGCGCACATTGATAATGTTTATACCACTGTTTCAGAATCCTTAAACGAGGTTAAGAAGCAGGATGAAGCTAAATATAAAGAGTATGTAGCAGAGCTTGGCTGGAACGAGAGAAACACAAATAAAGACCTTGTTATCATTAACATAATAAGAAATGATGAAGACCTCTTTAAGGAAGTTCTGCCCGAGGAAACCTATAAGGAAATCGAGGATGACCTTAAGGTGATTATCGAAAAGGATAACGAAACCAATATCAACTTCCTGCTTTTCGGCAATGAGAAATTAAACCTCACCGAAACACCGAAGTTTTCTTTTGATATTTTCAATAAGGCGCAGCTTTTGTGGATAATCCCCTTCGGCGCATTTTTAGCTCAGATACTCACAAGCCTTATCTCTATGAAAATAAACAAAATCAACAACCCCGAGGCGCCCTCAATGGCAGGTATGATGCTCACAATGCCTCTAATTTCCCTGTTTATCGGCTTTGGTCTGCCGGGCGGTGTTGGTTTCTATTGGATATGCTCATCTTTAATCGGCGGTCTTATTCAGTCGGGTGTTCAGCTTTTCTACGGTCCGCAGAGAATGCTTGCCCGTGAGCGCGCAAAGGAGCTCTCCAAGCAGTGCGATTTTGAAACAAAACAGTTAAATAAATTTAACACAACCGAAGAATAAGGGAGGATTTACCTTGATTAAGGAAGCGATTGGCTTCGGTAACACGATTGATGAAGCTAAGGAGGACGCCATTTTAAAGCTCGGCGCCCGCATTGATGAAGATATACAGTTTGAAATAGTTTCTATGCCTAAGGCAAAGGTTTTAGGTCTGTTTGGCGGCTCTAAGGCAGAGGTTAGGGTTTATGTTGAAAGACCTGACCCCAAGCCCTCTAAAAAGCCCAATAAGCAGGGCAAAAAGGCAGAGCCTAAGGCAAAGCAGGAAAACAAGCCCGCAAAGGCTGAAAACAAGCCTGCAGAAAAGTTGGCAGAAAAACCACAGGAGACGGAAATCCCAACAGTGGATGCTGCTGAAATCCCCGCTGATAGCAAGGCGGGCAAGGCAATTGCCTATCTTAAGAGCATACTTGAAAATTTAGGCTGCGAAAACATTCAGATAAAGGCGGCAGTTCGTGAAAACGGCGCGCTTATCATTCTTGACGGCGAGGGCCTTGGTGTTATAATCGGCCATCGTGGCGAAACCCTTGATGCGCTTCAGCATCTCGTATCCTTGGCTGCAAATAACGGCGGCGGATACTTTAAGGTAACGCTTAATATCGGCAACTACCGCGAAAAGCGCGAGCAGACCTTGGTAGGTCTTGCTAAGCGTATGTCCGCGCAGGTGCTTCGCACCTCACGCAGTCGCACATTGGAGCCTATGAGCCCCTATGAGCGCAGAATCATCCACACCACAGTTCAGGAAATTGAGGGTGTTGTTTCATCCTCTATCGGTGAGGGCAGCCGCCGCAGAGTGGTTATCTCTCCCGAGGGCGGAGAGGCTCCGCGCGCGACCTCAGGTCGCGACCGTGACCGCCGCAGAGGTGGTAGAGACCGCAGAGTATCTAACACCGTTGCTACTGCTCCCACAAGAGAGCCCAAGCGTGACAGCGATATCCCGCTTTACGGTAAAATCCAAGCAACCCCCGCAGAAACAGAGGAATAATGTATAATAAGAATAAAGCACCTGCTATATAAATAGCAGGTGCTTTTTTAATTGCTAATTGAAAATTGCTAATTGTTATAGTATTCAACCGCTTTTTGCATAAAATCGCAGCTAACACTGAAATATTCGGCTAAATCATAGATATTATCATAGCCTTGCCTCAGCGCTTTTTCATAGCGATAGCGGGGAACAAGCTTTTTAATCGCCCATATATTTGCCCTACGCTCATGCTTTTCTCTCACATCAAAGGGTGAATATATGTTATAAAAGCTTCCGCTTTCGCAGTGACCAAGCTCGTGAGCTAAGCAAATCTTTTCATCAATGCCTGTAAGTGCAAGGTCGAGTGCCACAAATAGTCGGTCATTCAAATTCATTGAAATTGATTTGTTGCATTCAAGCGGATAGCGGTCCACTGTGATTCCTCTGTTTTCAGCCAGAGCATACAGCTTAGTTGTTTCCATTTCCTCTCTCCTTGATATATTGCGCGTACCGCTTTACCTCATTCCACATTTCATCGGTAACCTCTGAGTCTCCGCCGAAAAGCGCCACCTTTAGTGTTTCATCATCAGCGGGTGGGGCTTGCTTGCCGTTAAGCAGAAAATCCATACTCACCCCAAAATAATCTGCTATCTTTTTAAGCGTATGGGTGGAAAGCGATTTTTTTCTTCCTGTTTTAAAATCAGAAAGCGAAGCGCGCGGAATACCACATTCACTGCACAAAAATGTGATGTTTATGTTAGATTTCTTGCATAATTCCTGAATACGATCGTATAGTTGCGGCATATTTATGTCCCCTCTTTAAAAAAATATTACGAAAAATTATAAATTAACACTTGACAATTATGAAAACTCGTAATATAATATACTTGCGGTTACGAAATCTCGTAAATATTTACCTTACGACTAAATTATATTACATAATTTCGTAATTGTCAAGTAAAAAGGAAAGGAAAAATCATAATGTACTGTTGTACGGACTGCAAAAAACAATTTTCAAACTTAAAGGAATGTTATGAAACACACGGACTGCAATTCCCCCCTTACGAGCGCTATCTGCTATGCCCCGAATGTGGCGGCCATGTGGTACCGATAAGCCGAGAATATTGCCGTTGCTGCGGAGCAAGACTACCAGAGAATGTTCACGAATACTGCAACAAGGCATGCCGCCGCAGGGGAGAGAGGCTTTGGAAAATGCAGGCAAGAAAACGCGTGCTTATAGAAAACAACCCCATAAATTTACTTGTTCGAATGGTAGAGGAATATAACCGAACGCATGGTACGGATTATAGCTATGGTAAGTATGTGGCGCTCGTGTTGCCGGGGATGGTGTAGGGATATGACTATTGATGAAAAAAAGACCTATTTAAAGCGCTATCGCGTGCTGCTTTGCCGAATCAAACGCCTTCGTGAGATGATTAAGCTATATCCCGAAAACAGCGGGCTTTATAAAAAAGGTATCGATGAAAGCCAAACACTTCGCCAAAAGATAGAACATGATATCGAGAGGGTGGATGGCGGACTGCTTACCGAAATACTCTCTTTGAAATATATATGCGGCAAAACCGTGGAGGAAATCGCCCTTAATATATGTTATAGCAAGCGCCAGACCGAAAGACTTCATCTTAAAGCGCTCGAAAATCTTTGTGTGTGTTAAAATTTGCTCTTTACAACGCGAGCAAAATTTTTTATAATACTTAAAGAACATTTGTTCAAGACAGGAGGGTAAAAAATGAAGGACAGAATAATACTTCACTGCGACCTTAATAATTTCTTCGCATCTGTTTCCTTGCTTTCAAACCCCACCCTATATGACCTGCCTGTGGCGGTGTGCGGCAGTGTGGAGCAACGGCACGGAATAGTTCTTGCTAAGAATGAAATTGCCAAGGGCTTCGGCATTAAAACTGCCGAGGCAGTGTGGGAGGCGAGACTAAAATGTCCTGACCTTGTGATACTATCTCCCGATTATAAAAGATATAATGAGTATTCTCTCTTAGCGCACAAGATTTATGAGCGCTATACCGACCTTATAGAGCCTTTTGGCATAGATGAATGCTGGCTTGATGTAACAGGCAGCACTATGCTTTTCGGCAGCGGGGAGGAGATTGCCCACCGCATAAGAAGGGATATAAAGCGCGAGCTCGGCATTACCGCCTCTGTTGGTGTGAGCTTTAACAAGGTGTTCGCAAAGCTTGGCTCGGATATGAAAAAGCCTGATGCTGTAACGGTGATAAGCCGCGAAAACTATAAGCAAAAGGTGTGGCCGCTTCCTGTAAGCGACCTGCTTTTTGTTGGGCGCAGCACCGCAGATAGACTTAGTCACAGCGGTGTGTTCACGATAGGCGACCTTTCAAAGTGTGATGAGGGAATGCTCACGCGGCTTCTTGGTAAAAATGGAGTTGTGCTTAAAAATTATGCCTGCGGGCTTGATAATTCACCTGTTACCTCGCCAAGTGATGAGGACCTGCCTAAAAGTGTTGGCAGAAGTGTTACCCCCGACCACGATATAATAGACCGCGATGAGGTGTGGAAAATATTTTTAGAGCTTAGTGAGGACATAGCCCACCGTTTAAGAGAAAAGGGGCTTTATGCGGGCGGCGTTCAGGTGCACACGCGCGATACCTCGCTTAAGGTTAAGGAATTTTCCCTAACACTTGCAAATCTGCTTAACACATCTATTCTTATAGCGCGCGAGGCTATGAAGCTTTTTGATAATAATTATAGTTGGTCTCTGCCTCTACGGTCGGTGGGCTTTCGCGCCTCAAGCCTTAAAAAAGATAATATTGCCGTTCAGCAGGATATTTTCGGCGTTGATGAAAACAATGAAAAGCAGGAACGCATAGAGGATTCTGTAACCGCTGTTAGAAAAAAGTTCGGTGAGGATAGTATAAAACGTGGCAGAATAACAAAAAAATAACACCCTGACATCAGTCAGGGTGTTTCTTTATGTGAAATCACAATCAAAGGTTATAACACATGTATATGTTGGGTCTATCTCGCGCGCCTTTTCGCCGATAAGGCTATTAAGCTCTTGGTGGGTGATACCAAATGACTGTGGCACCACAACATCAAAAATTAAATTTGTGCGGGTGGAGGTGGCGGGTGTCATTCTAAAATCGTGCAGTGTGAGGCGAGGGTCTATCGTGGCTATTGCCTTTTGCATATGCGCTCGCGCTTTTGTTACTGCCTCGTTATCAGTATCAATGGGGTCCATATGAATTACAATATCAACACCCGTTTTCTCGCTTATAAACTTTTCGCAAAGGTCAATTCGCTCGTGGCATTCGGCAATATCGATATTCTGCGGCACCTCAACATGCACCGATGCAAACTGCCTGCCAGGGCCATAGTTGTGAACTATAAGGTCGTGAATTCCTAAAAATCCCTCAAAGCTTAAAATGCCTTCCTCGATTTCCTTTATCAGCTGTGGCTCGGGCGGTCCGCCTAAAATTTCATCGATGGTTTCTTTTGCCGAGCTAAATCCCGACCATAGGATAAACAGTGCCACGCCAATTGCCATCACAGCGTCAAGGTTAAAGGGTACTGGCACTATTAAGGTTATAACCGCCGCAAGCAGTATAGCGCCCGTTGAAATGCAGTCGTTAAGGCAGTCGCGCGCGGTGGCTGCAAGTGCTGATGAATCGATTATTTTACCAATTTTTCTATTAAAGAAATAAAGCCATAGCTTTATAAGAATTGATACTGTAAGCACAATGATGGAGATATAAGAAAACGCGGGAGATGGTTCTCCGCTTATAAGCGTTTTAGCCGAGCTTGTCAGCAGTTCAAAGCCCACAAGCAGTATCAGTGCCGACACAATGAATGCCGACATATATTCCATTCTGCCATGTCCGAATGGGTGGTCGCGGTCGGCGGGCTTGCTTGCAAGCTTAAATCCTATCATCGTAATCACCGAGGAGCCCATATCACCAAGATTATTAAGTCCATCGGCTATAATCGAAATACTGCCCGTAAAAACACCTGTAAGTATTTTTATAAGGCATAGCAGTATATTACTGCTAATACCCACTCCACTACCCAAATTTCCATAGGCGGTGCGGGCTTTGGCCGATGTGGTATCAGCGCTTTTGATAAATAATTTTATAAGAAGTGAGGTCATTAAAGCTTTGCTCCCTTACTGCCCTTAGTTCCAAAGGATGCACCCGCAAGGATATTGGTATCAATGGTGAAGGTAAGATTTTCGCGGTTGCGCTGTCTGCGGAATGCAAGCTCGATAAGGCGGTCTATCATATCGGTGTACTTAAGAGAAGTTGCCTCCCAAAGATAGAAGGCCAGAGAGCCTGGGATGGTGTTAATTTCGTTAGCGTAAACCTCACCTGTTGCGCTGTCAAGCAAAAAGTCTATTCTAACAACACCGCTGGCGCCAATTGCTTTGAATATTTTGCAGGAAAGCTCGCGAATTTCATTTGATTTTTCTTCGCTTATATCGGCAGGTATCTTTCTGCCAAGGGATGCCATACCCTTTGATGGGCCCTGCTGCTTTGATTTTCCGCCGCCTAAATACTTATCCTCGTATGAGAGTATTTCATCATTCATAAACGGCTCCTCGCAAACAGATGCTTCGCATTCGTCGCTATCACCAAGCACCGAGCAGTTTATCTCACGCAGATTTTCTATTGCCCTTTCTGCGAGTATGCTATCCGAAAATGACATAGCAAGGCGAATAGCCTCCTCGAGCTCATCCTCGGTTTTAACCTTGCTTATACCAACGCTAGAGCCAAGGTTAATAGGCTTTATAATAAGCGGGAAGCCAACCTTTCCGATAATTTCGGCAGTAATTTTTTCTTTTTCCAGCGCATATTCACGCGCGCGGAAACGAACACAGTCGAGCACGGGAAGCTCGGCGGCACGAAGCACATCCTTAAATACCGCCTTATCCATACCAACTGCGGCAGAGAGTATATCACAGCCCACATAGGGAAGACCTAAATATTCAAGGTATCCTGCAATAGTTCCATCCTCGCAATTTGTGCCGTGCACCACGGGAAAAGCAACATCTATCTTAACATCGGGTATCTTTTTAAATCTCTTTTGGTCAAGGAAGTGCATCACAACATCATCGCCCTCGCGGATAAAGGTAACGCGTTGGCAGTTTTTAAGCAGAGTATCCAAATCATGGTAGCTCTCAATTTCAAAAAGCTTTTCGCCTGTGAACATAGCGCCGTCCTTAGTAACATAAACGGGAGTGACATCATATTTCTCGCGGTTGATAGAGAGCATCGCCTGCACCGCCGAAATAATTGATACCTCATGCTCTACCGAGCGGCAGCCGAAAAATACTGCTACATTTGTTTTCATAAATAAAAACCTCTTTTAAGATTAGTTTAAATAGTTATCGGGTAAATCGTTTTCGATAAGCGCCACGCTGTTTTTATCAGCCGTGGGGGCATAAATTTCCATAGCTTCTTTAAAACTCGAAACAACATAAACATTATCACGGTTAAAATCTGTGGTGGAAATCGCGTCCATCATAGGCTTAGAACGGTTTTTTCCCACAAGGATTATGGTGTCGCAGTGCTTTGTAGCCTCAAGACCTAATGCATAGTTACAATCATATTCACGCTCGCCAAGCTCGATAAGACCCGGTGTTATTATAACCTTGCGCATACCCTCAAACGAGCCTAACACCCTAACCGCCTCAAGACAACCCTCAGGGTTTGAGTTATAAGCATCATCAATAAGAAGTGAGCCGCCTGTAAAGCTCTTAAGCTCAAGTCGGTGCTCGGTGGGCTTTAACGCGTTTATGGCAAACTTAATGTCATTATCGCTAACGCCTAAAATATGAGCCATTGCAGCAGATGCTAAGATATCGGCTACACTGTGCAGACCTAAAAGGCGTGTGCTAACCGTAATGCGAGAGCCGTCAAGCACTAAATCGAAGGTGGAGCCTCCCGCGCCGTAGCGTATGTTCTCAGCATAGTAATTGGTGCCGTTTCCGAAGTATACGACATCATTTCTATTATCTTTCCTTGCGCGAATGCCCTCGCTGTCAAGGTTTGCAAGCACAACACCGCCGTTTTTAGTAACCGCATCGGCAAGTTCAAACTTGGTTTTAAAAACATTGTCAACTGTTTTAAAGGTCTCAAGATGCTGCTCGCCAACAGAGGTGATAATTCCATACTTAGGATTTGCAATATCGCAAACCTCTTTTATGTCGCCCACGCGCTTTGCGCCCATCTCACACACAAAAATCTGCGTTTGAGGCTTAATCATACTTCTCACCGTGCGCACAACACCCATCGGTGTGTTGAAGCTTTGCGGGGTACAAACGGTGTTAAATTTTTCACTTAAAATACGGTTTAATATAAACTTGGTTGTGGTTTTGCCATAGCTTCCTGTGATACCCACTACCGTAAGATTTTTATGGTTTTTAAGTATTTTTTTAGCGTCATTTATATACCAAGCGCTAACCGCCTTTTCTATTGGATAAGTAAGAGCCCAGATAATAATTGTGAGCAGCGGTGTAAGCGCGCCAAGTAAAGCCGCGGCAAAAAAGAAAATCTCTTTTAAAAGTCCCGCCGATAGCGCGGCGGCAATATTCAAGGCTGCTAAGAGGATAACAGCCGTAGCAAATAGCCGCTTTATTCGTGCGGTGAAAACCAATTTCTTAATCGATTTTCTGTGTGTTTTCACTGCAAGAATTATCCTTATTAATAAAATCGGCGCAGTGAGAGCGAGCGCTAAAACACTTTTTGCTCTGAAAGCAAGTGAAATTAGAGCATAAAAATAAACAAAGGATAAAATAAATTCGAGGGTGTAATTCCCCCTAAACCACTTAAAATATCGGGTGGGGAAGTATGAGTTTTGTTGTAGCATCTGCAGCTGCTTGTAAAGGGAGAATATGGCAGAAGCAGAAAGAACAGCGAGTGTTATTATATCCATAAAAGGCATAGCCGCCTCCTTTTATTTAATAAAACTTCTAAGAATTGCGTGCGCTTCGTATGGGCGCTCACAGAACGAATAATGCCCTGTGCCTTTTATCACGCAAAGTCCCGCATCGGGGATAAGCTTTTCTATGGTTTTAGCATCCTCAAGCGGGGTTGCGGTATCGTTTTCGCCCCAAATAAGAAGGGATGGGCATTTTATGTTAGGAAGTATATCCCGCAAATCGGTGTTTACAAGGGAAACGAGTGTTTTGCGTAACACCTCAGGCGCCGCGTTATAGTCTGCCGAGCCATAGTGCGCGCGAGCCTTTTGTAAAAGACCTTCGGTTTTGTTTTTCCAAATAGGCACGGTGAGCACACCCTTTATTATCTTAAAGCTTCGCGCACGCGCCTTTTGTTTGAGGCTCTTTTTGGGAATAAGACCTGCCGCGTCCAAAAGCACGATTTTCGGCGGGTTTAATTGAGCGGTTGCCGTAAGGTTTAAAATAACTCTGCCGCCGTGCGAATGACCGATAAGAATCGGGTTATCGATTTCAAGTTTTTCTATAAATTCAAGCACTAAGTCGCAGTAGTCTTGCAAATTCCAAGGCTCGTGCATAGTTTCACTTTCACCACAGCCTGGGAAATTAAGCGCATATAAGCGGCATCTATCAGCGAGAGAAGCCATAATCCCCTTATACACATCAAAGCTCGAGCCCCAGCCGTGCAGCAGCAAAACGGGTATCTCACCCTCACCCGATACGGTATATTCAACTTTTAAATTTCGAATATCTATTTTCATTACGGAAGCTCCCGACAAATATTAAATACATATATTTAATTAATTATATCACTTAATTCAATTCTTTACAACAACATTTTAATTATGTTCTGGGGCGAATTTGAAATATACAACAAATTTATATATGTGCAAAAAACACGCGATTCACCGAAATGGCAAATCGCGTGTTTAAAAAAGCTCAAATTCTAGTGGTCTGTTAACGCAAGGCACTCTCCCCTGTCTTATTTTTGTGCCATAATTTCTTACTAATGTGTTTAGAAATCGTAATAAATACAACAGCAAAATAAAAAAAGAAAACAGGAAAATAAATATGGTAATATTCATCTGTTCCGTTATCAATACTGTATATTTCCTCAATATACAGTTTAAGAATTCCATAAATAGCCCAACAAAATATCGAAACACCTAAAAGAATTTTTGATATATATGACTCCAATTTTTTACAAACTTTATTTTCTTTTGAAAACAAATATGCACATAATATATATGAGGCTGTCTCGATAATGAAATAATTATAAATTTCAAACGAATAAGTCAATTCTTTTAATAAGAAAAAATTAATCATATAAATAATACCTACTGTATTCATTGTCAAACCATTTGACAAGAATAAAGCGAAAAGATATCTACTAATTTTTTTCATTATCTTCACCTCTGAGATTCTCTTTTCTTGCATTATCATTTTCTTCGATTAACGCTGCCATATTTTTCCAAACTAAGAATTCCCCATATTTTTTGTGAGGAAAGTGTTAAAAATAATGCAAATACTGAAAGCCAAGCCGGTTTATGCACACATTTATAAAAATCAGAGCCTCTAACAAGTTCAAATTTATCTTCCGTATAAAACATTAAAACATTTCCATAAATGCACCAACACGCAATGGATATAATAATAAATAAATTGTGTATTGTTTTGTTATTAATTTTTTTGGTATCAAAAAAATTATAAAAGCAAACGAAAAGAATGAAAGAAATAATTAATGAAATAATATAATCACTTTTTTTATATAAAAAATCACAATTACCATTAATTAAGTAATTACAACCAAAACATAATGTCATGATGTTTAAAGAAAGTGCATTTGATAATAAAAAACTTGTGGAAATCTGTTTAAATGTTTGCATAAAACTCTCCTATGTTGGAATAAAAAGGAACGGTTCACTTTGTTTTTCTAAATGTTTTATACCTTTCTATTTTAGAATAGCACAAACGAGTCAGTATGAAAACTTACAATTTGGTTACAATTTTAATTATATTTCGGAGCAGAATAGAATTGGTGATTATTTTGAAAGGCAGTTTAAAGAAAACGGCACTTTCTGCCGCTATGGGTGTGGTAGTTGGTGTTATAAACGGAATGTTCGGCGCAGGGGGCGGAATGATAACGGTGCCAACCCTTAAAAAAATGGGACTTAGTCAAAGAGCGGCGCACGCGAATGCTGTTGCGGTGATACTGCCCATAACTGTGATAAGCGCTATAATGTACCTGATTAAAGGGTATGTGGGGATTAAAGCCTCGCTCGTTTTTATTCCAACAGGTCTTATAGGCTCTTTTTTGGGCACTCTCATAATAAAGAAAATATCGCCCGTGTGGCTTAAAAGAATATTCGGCGGCTTTATGATATATGCAGGCGCGCGCCTGCTGATGAAATGAACATCGCCGCCCTTTTAGCAGGGCTTTTTTCGGGAATAATCGGAAGTATGGGAATGGGCGGCGGCGCTGTGCTTATAATCTACCTCACCGTTTTTTCAGGGGTTGAACAGCTTGAAGCACAGGGGATTAATCTGCTATTTTTTATACCTATTGCATTGCTTGCTGTTTGCATCTATGCTTTCAAAAAACAGATTAAATGGAAAACCGTTCTGCCACTTTCCGCTGGCGGAGTGATTGGAGCGCTATGTGGTATATTTTTAACGGGTATAATAGGCGCCGACCTTATAGCAAAGCTTTTTGGTGGATTTTTAATTTTTTTAGGAATAAAAGAAATATTTTCGAAATCTAAAAAGAGGGACTTGAAAGAAAAGGGATAGGGTGTTATAATAAAAACGAATAAATGTTCGTTTTGAGGTGACAGTATGGCTAAAACACCACTGACTCCTAAGCAGGAAAGTGTTTATAATTTCCTTGTAAAAAAGCTTTCAAGCGGTATCCCGCCCACTGTTCGCGAGATATGTGATGCCACAGGCATTAAATCAACCTCCACAGTGCACGCGATACTAAATGTTTTAGAGCAGGAAAACTATATTGTGCGCGATGCGCGCTATTCACGCGCTATCCGCCTTGATAATGAGTATGATGCATCGATGGTGCCGCTTGTTGGCAAGGTTACCGCTGGTCAGCCGATTTTAGCGGTTGAGCAGATAGAGGATTATATCCCATACCCCACAAAGGATGCCGAGGGGCTGTTTGCGCTAAAGGTATCGGGTATGAGTATGCGTGATGCAGGTATTTTAGACGGCGATATCGTTATCGCCGATAAAAATGCGCCCTGCCGAAGCGGCGATATAATCATCGGAATGGATGGGGAAGAGGCAACCGTTAAAAGGCTTATTATAAAAGGCTCTCAGGTAATATTTATGCCCGAAAACCCCGATTTTTCACCTATATACCCCGAAAAGCCATCTGTGCTTGGCAAGGTAGTGGGTAGCTTTAGAAAGTATTAAGGTGTATTGATGCGAAGATATGTTGAAATTTTCACCGATGGCGCATGCTCAGGCAACCCAGGCCCTGGCGGCTGGGGTGTGGTACTGCGCTATGGCAACCGCGAAAAGGAGCTTTCGGGCGGTGAAGTAAACACTACAAATAACCGTATGGAGCTTACTGCCGCTATAAAAGGGCTTTCGGCTCTTAAGGAGCCGTGCCGCGTGCGGCTTACAACCGATTCGAAATATGTGTCGGATGGCATCAATCAGGGCTGGGCGGAGTCTTGGCGCAAAAACGGCTGGCGCAAGGGTGATAAAAAGCCCGCGCTTAACCCTGATTTATGGCAACAGCTTTTAGAGCTGATTGAAATTCACGATGTAACGATAGTGTGGGTAAAGGGCCATGCAGGCCACCCCGAAAACGAGCGGTGCGACCAACTTGCAGTAGCATTTTACAAGGGATTACAGGGAGAAAACAAGGGATGAAAAAGCATACAAAATTTTTGGTTTTCAGCGCGCTTATTGCGGCGTTTTATGCGGGAAGTACATATATGATGGCTTTCTTTAATTTAGCTTACGGCCCTGTGCAGTTCCGCATTTCCGAAGCGCTTACAATTCTGCCCGTGTTCACTCCCGCCGCAATACCAGGGCTCACGGTGGGCTGTCTTATCGCAAATATTTTTTCCTATAATCCAATTGATATGATTTTCGGCACTGCCGCCACCCTTATTGCGGCGCTTCTTAGCTACTGGATGAGGAATATAAGGTGGAAGAAGTTGCCTGTTCTATCTGCCCTTGCGCCCGTGGTGGTGAACGGAATTATAGTGGGGCTTGAAATAGCTCTTTTCTTTACTGACGGTAATGCCACCTTCACTACCTTTTTAATCACCGCCACTTGGGTAGCGCTTGGAGAGCTTGTGGTGTGCTTAGGACTTGGTCTCCCGCTTTACACCGCAATAAATAAAAATAAAGGCATTCTCGAATTTTCACATTTTAAAGATAAGCTTTAAAATTAGCGTCTGCTGTTTTTAGCAGGCGCTTTTTATGAGTTGTGCATTATATTGCCACTTGCATTGAATTTGCTTTTATTATATAATTAAAAAACAGTGATAGAATTTATGTTGAATGGGGAAAATTTGAAATGAATTTTACACCGGTTGATAACAGCGGCCGTGTTGACGGCTTTTGCCTTGTAAAGGCGGTTGAAACGAAAACCTCCTCAAAGGGTGATACATATCTTGATTTCACCTTGGGCGATAACACTGGCGAGATAAACGGCAAGCTGTGGCGTTATTCTGCCGCAGAGCACGGTGAGTATAAAGTTAATGATATCGTTAAAATCCGCGGCACCATATCCCAATATAACGGCGCAGACCAGCTTCGAATTGAGCGCATAAGGCTTGCAATAGAAAGCGATAATGTTAAGGTGGAGGATTTTGTCCGCGCGGCAAGCTATTCATCCGAGCAAATGTTTACAGAGCTTATGAGCATTGCCGAAGGCTTTAGTGATGCTAATTTAAAGACCATTGTTACAGCCATTCTTTCGGATAACAGAAATAATCTGCTTTATTGGCCCGCGGCATTCAAGCTTCACCACGCGCTTCGCGGCGGTCTCTTGATGCACACGCTATCCATCGTTCGCCTTTGCGAGGGCGTTTGCGCGGTTTATCCGTTTATCGACCGCGAGCTTTTAATTTCGGGCGCTATTTTGCACGATATATCAAAGCTCGATGAATTTGAGGTTAGTGATACAGGTATTGCCGATGGCTATACTATTGAGGGCAATCTTTTAGGTCACCTTGCTATGGGTGCTTCAAAAATAGAAAAATATGCCGAAAAGCTTGGCATTGACCACAAGGTAAGCGTGCTGCTGCAGCATATGGTGCTTTCTCACCACGGCGAGCCTGAATTTGGCGCCGCAGTAAGACCAATGTTCATAGAAGCTGAGGTACTTAGTGAGCTTGACCTTATGGATTCCCGCATTTATGAAATGCGCGAGGCTGTAATGAAAGCCGAACCTCAGGACTTTTCTTCCCGCGTTTGGGCGCTTGATAACCGCAAGCTTTTCAACCACACAAGAACAGACTTGAATATTGACCCCAAGTTGTTTTAATAATAAAATTAAAAGGAGTATTGAATTATGGAAATCACAAAAGATATGCTTATAGGCGATGTTCTCGATAAGGATGTTGACTGCGCTAAATACTTTTTTGCAATAGGAATGCACTGCCTTGGATGCCCCGCCTCCCGCGGTGAGAGCATTGAGCAGGCTTGTGCCGTTCACGGTACCGACTGTGATGAGCTTATCAAAAAGCTCAACGCGCACTTTGCTGATAAGTAATGCAGAATTTAAGCGAAAGACTTTCTCTTATAGCAGGGTTTGTTGAGGCGGGCAGCAGTGTTTGTGATGTGGGAACAGATCACGGCTATCTGCCCGCTTTTTTGTATTTGAGTGGTAAGGCTTCTCGCGTTACCGCCACCGATATAAGGGAAAAGCCACTTGAAAACGCAAGAAATAATCTTGAGCGCTTGGGCGCTCAGGGCGTGAAGCTCGTTTTATGCGATGGGCTGGCATCCGTTACCCGCGATATGTGCGATACGGTGATAATTGCGGGTATGGGCGGTGAGGTTATAAGTGGTATCATTGACCGCGCGGGCTTTGTTAGGGATAGCAGTGTAAAGCTTATCCTCCAGCCTATGACAGCCGCACGCGAGCTTCGCGAGTATTTGGCTCAAAACGGCTTCGAGGTGGAGCGCGAGCAGGCGGTGAGTGAAAACCGAAAGATATATTCGGTAATGGTTGCCCGCTTTAGCGGCAAGCCATATCCGCTTGACACTGTAACAGCTTTAATAGGCAAGCTTTTGCCCGATAGCGATGCTTCGTGTGAGTACATAAAGAAGCAACAAAGAATAGTGAACGCTTGCGCTAATTCATTAAGCGCGACCCAGGGAAAGAAAAACGAATACTTAGAATATAAGGCGCTTAGTGACGCTTTAACTAAAATTTTGGAGGGGCAAAATGGCATTTGACGGCGCTGTTTTACATACCGTAATTTGCGAATTAAAGGCAGCCGAGGGCTGTCATGCAGATAAAATATATCAGCCATCGCGCGATGAGCTGATAATTTTGTTGCGCAAAAAAGGCTTCCAGAAGCGCCTTATTATAAGCGCCCGCGCAGGCGGCGCACGCATTCAGTTCACCGAGGGAAAATATGAAAACCCCGAAACCCCGCCGATGCTTTGTATGCTTGCGAGAAAGATTTTTTTTGCTTCCCGCCTCGTCTCTGTCCAGCAAAAGGGACTTGAGCGCGTGGTGGAAATGACCTTTGATACCGCCAACGAAATGGGCGATAGAATTTCTCCCAAGATTATATGCGAGCTTATCGGTAACAGCAGTAATATAATTTTAGTGGCGGAGGACGGCAGAATTTATGATGCTGTTCATAGAAGTGATATTGAAAAGAGCAGTCGAATAATTCAGCCTGGCGCGTTTTACGAATATCCGCCCTCACAGAACAAGTTGAATATTTTAGATGATGATATAAATTTAATAATTGAAAGAATTTCGAGTTGCGGCAACACACCGCTTTCCTCAGCGATTTTAAAATCCGCTGATGGACTCTCCCCGCTTATCTGCCGCGAAATTGCGCACCGCGCTTACGGCGAGGATATGCTTGTGAGTGATATTTTGGATACCTTGCCGCTTTTGAGCGAGCTGAATTTGCTTAAAAATCAAGTCGAGGGGCAAGGCAAACCAACTCTGCTTTATAAACAGGACAATACCCCTGCTGATTTTTCGTGCATTCCCATATCACAGTATGGCACTCTTTATACCGCCCGAGAATTTGAAAGCCCCTCTCAGATGCTTGATTGCTTTTACTTCGAACGCGATAATGCGGCGCGTATAAAAAGGCAGTCGGGCGATATAGTTAAACTTGTAAACAACCTTATTATAAGGGTAAACCGTCGTCTTAATCTAAGACTTAAAGAGCTTCAGGATAACAGTAACCGAGAGGACCTTAGGATAAACGGCGAGCTTATAAAGGCGAATATGCATCTGATAAAAACGGGCGAGAGCGTGGCGCTGGTGCCAAACTTCTATGATGAAAATTTAGCCCAGGTGGAAATTAAACTTGACCCCACACTTGGCGCCGCTGCTAATGCCGCTAAATATTTTAAGGAATATAAGAAAAGCTGCGCGGCGGTGCAATCACTGAAAAGTCTTACCGAAGCCGACCGCTTAGAGATAGAATACCTTGAATCGGTGGCTGAAAGCCTTGAAAGATGCAAAACCTCTGCCGATATTTTAGAAATCCGCGAGGAGCTTGCAGCGGCAGGTTATATAAAATCAAACACCCAAAAATCACGCCGAAAAAACGAGAAAGCGGAGCTTTTGGAGTATGTAAGCGTCGAGGGCTACCGTATAATCGTGGGTAAAAATAACACCCAGAATGATTATATAACCACAACCCTTGCGCATAAAAATGATATGTGGTTTCATACCAAAAATATCCACGGCTCACATGTGGTTGTTATGTGCGGCGGCGAGGAATTAAGCTCGGAAACGGTGCTTTTTGCGGCGCGTCTTGCGGCGGAAAATTCCAAGGCAAAGGATTCTTCCAACGTTCCTGTTGATTACACACCGATAAAATATGTGAAAAAGCCCGCGGGAGCTAAGGCGGGCATGGTTATTTACACCACCAATAAAACAGTTTATGTTACACCAAAGGGGGAAGCTTAATGCAAATCGGCATATCCACCTCCTGCCTATATCCTATGTATACCGAGGAATGCCTGCTTGAAATCGCAAAGGCGGGCGTAAAGCAGACCGAAATTTTCTTTAATGCGAATTGTGAGCTACAGCCCGATTTTATAAAAAAGCTTTGCGAAATAAAGGATAATTATGGTATAAAAGTGAGCTCTGTTCATCCCACAATGTCGCTTGCGGAATCGTTTATGATGTTTTCAAATTATGACCGCCGTTTTTTTGAGGGGCTTGAATGCTATAAGCGTTATGCTGCTATCGCCGCAGAGCTTGGCGCTCGTTATATAATAATGCACGGCGGTAAGCCAAACGGCGCTATCGATAACCGCGAATATTTTGAGCGGTTTTCTAAAATTGCTGATGCTGTGCGTGAAAACGGCGCCACACTCTTGCAGGAAAATGTTGTGAATTACAGAGCGGGAAACCTTGAAACACTCAAAAGCATGTCCGGCTATTTAGGCGACGAGGCAGCTTTCTGCCTTGATGTTAAGCAGAGCATTCGCGGTGGGTATTCACCAAATGAGGTTATAGAGCTTTTGGGCGATAAAATAAAGCATCTGCACCTTAGTGATAACACAAAAGAAAACGACTGTATGCTGCCGCTTGCAGGCAACTTTGACTTTAAGTCATTTATAGCCTTAGCACACGAAAAAGGCTTTAGGGGGGATGCTGTGATAGAGGTTTATCGCAATGCCTTTGGTGACCCCAAGGAGCTTTTTGAAAGCCATAAATTACTGCAAGAAAAAATATTTTAAAATTTTTTCAAAAAGTGCTTGACAAATTGCCTTACACTTGATATAATCATCCTTGCCGTCTGAGAAAGGCGGCACAAAAAAGTTGGTGCTGATTGCGGTGTGGGTCCACCTGTTCCCATTCCGAACACAGAAGTTAAGCACACTTGCGCTGAAGATACTTGGCGGGCAGCTGCCTGGGAAAATAAGTAGGTGCCAACATAAAACGCTTGTCTTTTTAAGGCAAGCGTTTTTTTGTCCTTTACAAAACAGTAAGTGCTTGATATAATATAATCCCGAATATTGAAAAGGAGGTAGGCTTTATGTCGTATTTTGTAAATCAGTCTGTGTTTGCTAATATGTTTCCTATGCCCGCGCTTATTGCGGATAAGCATTTAAAGCTTGCCACCGAAAATCAGTTAAAGGTTATAATTTACATATTCAGAGATATCACAAAAAGCATCGATGTCGATGAAATCGCAAAGGCTTTGTCGCTGCCTTCAAGTGAGGTCGCAGATGCGCTTATTTTCTGGCAACAATCGGGAGTTTTAGGATCTGATACCGAATGCCAAGAGCAAAAAAAAGAGAAAAATGCTATTGTTAATGCCGAACTACCCACCCGCGCCGATGTTATAAAGCGCGGCCTTGAGGATGAGCGGCTTATGTTTCTGCTTCGTGAGGCTCAGCTTAAATTCGGCAGAAATTTAAAGCAGAATGAAAGCCAATTGCTGGTGTCGCTTTATGATGACCACGGAATGGATGTATCGGTTATATTGCTTTTGTTGCAGTATGCCGCAAGTGAAAATAAATGCAATGTTTCCTTTATCCGCTCAACCGCCACACGCTGGATAAAGCAGGGCGTTGAAAATGTGGTTGAAGCTGAAAATATTATAGCTGACACCGCAAAAAATAAGCTTGCTTGGAGCATCGTTCAGCGCGTTTTCGGCATTGAAAGGCGCAACCCAAGTGATAAGGAATTAGAGCTTAGTAACCTTTGGGTGAATGAATGGAAATTGAGCACCGATATGTTAAAATTGGCATATGATGCGTGCGTAAATTCTAAGACGCGCCTTAGCATGCCGTATATTGCGAAGATACTTGAAACTTGGCATAAGGCAGGCTATAAAACACCTGCTGAAGTGGAAAGCGGAGAGAAAAAAGTGCAGAATAAACCCCAAAAAAGCAACGATTTTGCGGGTTATGACCTTAATTTGTTCGAAAAAATGCTTAATGAGGATTAGTGAAAGGGGGAACTGTTGTGACGCGTGAGCAAAGCTATGATTTAGCCTTCCAGAACAAGCGCCGTGAGCTATCAATAAAAACAGCAGAATATAATGCGAATATAGAAAAACTCTCGAGCGAAAACCCGCGCTTTAGCGAAATCAGCCGCAAAATTTCCGCCTTGGGCGCTAAAACTGCCATCACTGCACTTTCGGGCGATATGGCGGCGCTTGGTATGCTTCAAAGTGAGATTACCTCGCTTTCTGCCGAGCGTGAGCAAATTTTAAAATCAGCGGGCGTTTCGGAATTAAAATATGACTGTGCCCAATGCAAGGATAGCGGCTACATAAACGGCAAAATATGTGACTGCATCCACTCCGCCGCAAAGGCGATTATGCTCGAAAGTCTTTCTAAGGATATTCCCCTTGATAGCTGCCGCTTCGAAAACTTTGACTTAAGTTATTATCCCAATACGGAAATTGATGGCGGAAATCCCAGAAAACGAATGACGCAGATATTAAAGCTCTGCCGAGAATATGCTATAAAGTTTGACCCCAAAACCTCAGAAAGTCTTCTGTTTATGGGCAAAACGGGGCTTGGCAAAACCCATCTTACCCTCAGCATTGTTTATGAGCTTTTAAACCGCGGCTTTAATGTTATCTACGGCTCGGCTTATAATCTGTTTTCGCAGATGGAAAGCGAGCACTTTGATAAACATACCAATATAAGATATAATGAGGCGGTTTCGTGCGATTTACTGTGCATTGATGACCTTGGCGGCGAATTTGCTTCGCCCTACATAAAAAGCATTGTTTATAATCTTGTAAACACGCGAGCGCTCAGCGGCAAGCCGACAATAATAAACACCAATATTTCTATGGAGCAGATAGCCGAAACCTATACCCCCCGCGTGGCATCCCGCCTTATGAACTATACCTCAAAGAAGTTCATCGGCAACGATATAAGACAGCTTAAAAAGTGTGAAAACAAATAATAAAGACCGAACTTAGGGAGACTTCTCATAAGGAAGTCTCCCAGTTTTATTCGCCTTGCGGCGAGTTCTATTGCTTCGCAGTGGTATTCGACTAACGCCGAGTGGTATTTGCTTCGCAAGTTTTGGTGGCGAATAAAATAACACTGAAACCTTAGGTTTCAATAACACTATTGCTTCTGCAATAATATCACTCCGACGAAGTCGGAATAAAACTTGAAAGACTACCAGTTTTTATGTATAATGATTTTGAGGTGATAACATTGGCTGATAGCATTTTAAGAAACAAAGCAAAAGAATTTGCAAAGACTATTGTTTTTCTCTGTCGTGATATGAAAGCAAATCATAAAGAATCAGTTTTAATAAACCAATTACTTCGTTCTGCTACTTCAATCGGTGCTAATTTACACGAAGCACAATACGCACAAGGAACAAAGGATTTTATTTCTAAACTTGAAATAGCACAAAAAGAATGCTACGAAACTGAATATTGGCTTGAACTGCTTTTTGAAACAAATTGTATGAACGAAGAAGATTATAAAGCATTACAAAACGATTGCGGTGCCATCCGCAGAATGTTAATTTCTTCTCTTAAAACAATAAAATCAAAATAGGGGTTTGGGCCTAGCCCTAAAAAGCATTTGTACATACAAATGCGATCTGGTTCTATCCGATTATATTTAGCAGAAAATATCGGGAAATAAAAATCGCCTTTTGATAGAATGAAGGCAGACAAGGAGGGATAATATGGATTGGATTGCTGGAATGCAGAAAGCGATTGACTATATTGAGAATCATTTAACTGAAAAAATTGATTACGATGTGGTTGCGGCGCAAAGCTTTTCATCAAGCTATCACTTTCAGCGTGTGTTTAGTATTCTTTGCGGTTTCACCATCGGCGAGTATATCCGTAATCGCAGATTGTCGCTTGCGGGCTCAGAACTTGCAACAACAGATGCGAAAGTAATTGACATTGCGCTGAAGTATGGCTATGAAAGTCCGGACAGCTTTGCAAAAGCATTCCAGAAGTTCCACGGTATATTACCATCGCAAGCTCGAAATAACGGTAGTATGCTGAAATCCTATTCCCGCCTTGCACTGAAATTTTCTTTGGAAGGCGGTAAACCTATGAATTACAGAATTGAAAAGAAACCTGAAATGATACTTACCGGATACAAGGCGCATTTTGCAGGGACTCCTTACGGGAAGGATAGAGAACGACAGGAAGAAGAACTGTTTACTACAACTAGAGGAAAACAATGGTTTCTTCGTGGAGCATCAAGGGATGTTGATGCACACTGCGTAATCTCAAACATTACAGAAGAAGGATATGACTATTATTACTGCCATTTATTAGACAGCTGGGAAAGAGATAATCTTTACAACAAAGACGTTACCGGCGTTGATTTTGTTGAGGATTTAGGTTTAGAGAATATCGTTATCCCTGAAACAACCTATGTAGTATTCGAGACAAACAATGCCAAAAGTCCAATATGCGATTATTTTGATCTGCTTAATTTGAGGATACAGATTTTGACAGAATGGATGCCGGAAATGGGATTTCAATTAAAGAATGCACCCGAATTGGCAGTATACCATTGGCTACCGAAGGCGGAACGTAATGTTCAGATTTGGATGCCGATAGAGAAAGTAAAATAATAAAAAATACCAGACAGAAATTTTTCTGTCTGGTATTTTTTATAAACATCCTTATAAGAAGTAGCCTTTAAGTTCGGTCTTTTGTTTTATGCGTGATAAAGCTTTTTGGTTTGATATTTAGGCTCGCAGGTGAGGTTTACACCAAGCTTTTTAAAGGTCTGCTCGTCCACGCGGGAGAGAATAACCGTGGAGTGAACCTCAAGTCCTTTAAGCTTTTCAACCTGATCGAGCGCTTTTTTAGCGGTGCCGTTTGTAGCCGCGCAAATAGAAAGCGCTATAAGAATTTCATCTATGTGAAGCCTTGGATTGTGGTTTCCAAGCACCCCTGTTTTCATATTCTGTATCGGCTCGATAATGGTGGGGGAAAGCAGTTCGATATCATCAGGTATTCCGCCGAGCTCTTTAAGCACATTAAGAAGCATCGATGAGCTAGCGCCCAAAAGTGAGGAGGTTTTGCCTGTGATTATTCTGCCGTCTTCAAGCTGTATCGCGGTGGCGGGAGCGCCCGTTGCCTGCGCCTTGTCAAGCGCCGCGCGAGCCACAGGTCTATCGGCAGTGGAAATGCCCATTTGATTCATAAGCAGCTCGATTTTAGCAACCTCTGATTCCTCGCTGAGTCCTTGGCGAACATTGCAAAGAGCGGTATAATAACGGCGGATAATTTCCTGATTTGCAGCAGCGCGTACTGCCTCGTCATCGCTTATGGCACAGCCCGCCATATTAACGCCCATATCAGTTGGGCTCTTATAAGGTGACTTGCCTAAAATCTTTTCCATCATAGCGTTGAGCACGGGGAAAATCTCGATATCGCGGTTATAGTTAACGGTTGTCTGTCCGTACGCTTCAAGGTGGAACGGGTCTATCATATTAACATCATTAAGGTCGGCAGTAGCCGCCTCGTATGCCACATTAACAGGATGCTTAAGAGGTATATTCCAAATGGGGAAGGTCTCAAATTTAGCGTAGCCTGCGCGAATTCCGTTTTTGTGGTCGTGGTAAAGCTGGCTTAAACATGTAGCCATCTTGCCGCTGCCAGGGCCTGGCGCGGTAACCACAACAAGGTGACGCTTAGTCTCAATATAATCATTCTTGCCAAAGCCCTCTTCACTCACAATATAGGGAATATTAGAGGGGTAATCCTTTATTGGATAGTGGCGGTAGGTTTTAATTCCAAGGGATTTAAGGCGGTTTTCAAAGGCTATTGCAAGGGGTTGTCCCGTAAAGCGGGTGATAACAACACTGCCCACATAAAGGCCAATGCCGCGAAGTGCGTCGATAAGGCGGAGAGTATCAAGGTCGTAGGTGATGCCAAGGTCACCGCGGCGCTTGTTTTTCTCTATCGCATCGGCGTTTATCGCGATTATAATCTCTGCATCATCCTTAAGTTTCAGAAGCATTCTCACCTTAGAGTCAGGCTTGAAGCCTGGAAGCACGCGGGAAGCGTGGAAATCATCAAAAAGCTTGCCGCCGAATTCCATATAAAGTTTGCCACCGAACATATCGATACGGTCACGAATGTTCTGGGACTGCAGTCTGATATATTCGTTGTTATCAAATCCTATCTTCGCCATAAATCTTTCCCCTTAAATAGTACAAATACACACAATAGTATATCAAAATATTATAGTTCTTTCAAGTGAAAATTAATACAAATTTAATATTTGGAAATTTGTTATATTATCTTGCAGAAATTAGGTGATTATAGTATAATATATAAGATTATAAATTATTTATAAACATTCAGGAGTTTTTGCTTTGTCTTTACTTGAAAACAGAAATGCGTATCCACCCGAACAGCGCGCCTTTGCGTCGCGCGTTTCGGAGCTTTTAAAAAAGAATATTGTCAGCACACCAAGGGCTTGTGTTATCACATTTGGTTGTCAGCAGAATGTAAGCGATTCCGAAAGGATAAAGGGAATGCTTACCCTTATGGGCTATGAGATGACCGAGGATATGGAAAGCGCTGATTTTATCCTTTTTAACACCTGCGCCGTGCGAGAGCACGCCGAGGATAGGGTGTATGGCAATGTGGGCGCCGTTAAGCAGTATAAGCGCAAAAATCCAAACCTAATTTTGGCGGTTTGCGGTTGTATGGCTCAACGCGAGGAGGTAGCGCAAAAGTTTTATAAAAGCTTTCCTTATGTTGATATTCTTTTCGGCACTCAGGTGCAGCATCGCCTGCCTGAGTTTATATACCGCAGAATAAAAAGCGGCAAGCGTGTTTATGAGCGCGAGCTTGCAAACGGCGACATTGTTGAGGATGTTCCTGTTTGCCGCGATGGCGATATTAAAGGTTGGCTCCCCGTTATGTACGGTTGCGATAATTTCTGCACATACTGTATAGTGCCGTATGTCCGCGGGCGTGAGCGCTCGCGCGACCCGCAGGAGATTCTCGCAGAAGCGCGCGATATGATAAATCGCGGCTATAAGGAAATAATGCTGCTCGGTCAAAATGTTAATTCCTACGGCAAGGGGCTTGACTGCGATATAAATTTCGCAAAGCTGATTCGTATGATAAATGATATTGAGGGCGATTTTCGCATCCGCTTTATGACCTCGCACCCAAAGGACTGTACTATAGAGCTTCTTGATGCTATTCGCGACTGCGAAAAGGTTGAGCGGCATATCCACCTGCCTTTCCAAAGTGGAAGCAGCAGGGTGCTTAAGGCGATGAACCGCCGCTATGACCGCGAGGGTTATCTATCCCTTATAAAAGCGGCGCGTGAGCGAATACCCGATGTGGAGTTTACAAGCGATATAATCGTGGGCTTCCCTGGGGAAAGCTATGAGGATTTTTGTGAAACCTTAAGCCTTGTGCGTGAAGTGAAGTTCACATCCCTTTTCACCTTTATCTATTCGCCGCGCGGCGGCACACCCGCGGCAGAGATGCCCGACCCCATAAGCCGTGAGGAAAAGGGAAGATGGTTTAATGAACTGCTCGCCACACAGGATGAGATTTCAAAGCAGTTAAATGAGAAGCTTGTGGGTAAAACAGTGCGCGTTTTATGCGAGGAGATTTTGCCAAACGGCAAGCTTTCGGGCAAAACTGCAGGCTATGCGAGCGTTGAGTTTGAGGGCGAGCCTTCACTTATCGGCACATTTGCCGAGGTGAAAATCACAGAGTATAAAAATGTGCTTTCGGGCACCTTAATAAATATTTAAATTGAGAGGATTTTTAAAATGGGAATTATTGAAGCAGCAAGAGCCTTAGGCTCAGAAATTCAGAAGGACGAGCGTTTTGTTAACTATGCTAAGGCAAAGCTTGCCAACGATAACGATGAAAAATTGCAGAACAGTATCGGTGAATTCAACACCGTTCGTATGAATCTTGACCGCGAAATGAACGCTGAAAATCAGGATGAAAACAAAATCCGCGAGCTTAATGAAAAGCTCCGCGCTATTTACACCGAGGTTATGTCCAGCAAGTCTATGCTTGATTATAACACCGCTAAAGCCGAGCTTGATGCGCTGCTTAACGATGTAAACAGTGTTATTATGCAGTGTGTTGACGGCGCAGACCCCGAAACCGTTGAGCCCGAGACACACAGCTGTAGCGGTTCTTGTTCAACCTGCGGCGGCTGCCATTAAAATTATTCGAGGGACAACGGCCCGCAGAAGTAGAGTATTATTTCACACAGTAAGGGGATAAAAAACAATGGCAGAGCTTTCGCCAATGATGCGCCAATATATGGAGATTAAGGAACAAAATAAGGATTGCATCATATTTTTTCGCTTAGGCGATTTTTATGAAATGTTTTTTGAAGATGCCAAAACCGCATCCGAGGAGCTCGAGATAACTCTCACAGGCAGGGATTGCGGTCTTGAGGAACGTGCCCCTATGTGCGGTGTGCCGTATCACAGCTGTGAAGGCTATATTGCCCGCTTGGTTGAGCGTGGCTATAAGGTTGCTATTTGCGAACAGACCGAGGACCCAAGCAAGGCAAAGGGTATAGTAAAGCGCGATGTTGTGCGAATTATAACCCCTGGCACTGTAATTGAGGGCGAAATGCTTGATGAGGCTCGCAATAACTTCCTTGCGGCAGTTTCCTTTTTTGATGATAGGGCAGGTGTTTGCTTTGCCGATGCTTCCACAGGCGAATCTCACATAACCGAAATTTCGGGTGATAATTTAACCAACCGCATTTGCGAAGAAATAATGCGCTTTTCGCCAAGTGAACTGCTTGTTGATAAGAAAGCACAAGAAAAGCTCGCACACTTTTTAGACGAAGCTTTTTCAGGCGCCGTAACAGTGAGAGAGGATGCTTGCTTTGACTATAAAAAAACCGAGGACAAGCTCTGCAAAAGCTTTAATATAATAAGCCCTGAAAACATAGGTATTTCTCGCGGCAGTGCGGCACAAAGCGCGCTGGGCGCCGTTATTGATTACATTCAGGAAAACGGCAAGGCTGGTGTGATAGCAATAAAAACTGTCGAGGTTTACACACCCTCGCAGTATATGCACCTTGATATGACCGCTATTCGCAATTTAGAGCTTTGCGAAACAATGCGCACTAAATCAAAGCGTGGTTCACTGCTGGGAACACTTGATAAAACTAAAACCGCTATGGGTAAGCGGCTTATCCGCAGCTTTGTTTTGCAGCCGCTGGTGTCAATAGCGGATATAACGCTCCGCCAGAATGCCATTGAGGAGCTTTTCTCTAACACGCTTATGCGCGGTGAAGCGCGTGAATATATGAGCGGCATTCGTGATATCGAGCGAATTATTACTAAAATTGTCTATGGCACTGCCACCGCAAGAGAGCTTTTAAGCCTTAGCGAAACCGCCCACCGCTTCCCCTACATAAAGCAGCTGCTGAGTATGGCTGAATGCAAGATGCTAAAGGGCATTTATGACGATATAGATACCATAGAGGATATCGTGGAATTAATTGATGCCGCAATAGACTCCGATGCCCCCGCCACTGTGCGCGAGGGAAAAATAATCAAAAAGGGTTACAGTGATGAGCTTGACGCTATTCGTGAGGATATGTTCGGCGGCACTGCTTATATCACGGATATAGAAGTCCGTGAGCGCGAGCGCACAGGTATTAAAAATCTGCGTGTGCGTTATAACAAGGTTTTCGGATATTATATCGAGGTTACAAATTCCTTCCTTGATAAGGTGCCTGAGGATTATATCCGCAAGCAGACGCTAACCAATGCTGAAAGATTTATAACAGAGGAATTAAAACAGCTTGAAAGCCGTATACTCACCGCAAAAGACAGGTCTTTCCAGCTTGAATATGAAATATTTAACCAAATCCGCGAGCAGGCGGCACTTGCGGCGGCGCGTGTGCGCACAACGGCTGCGGCTATCGCCCGTTTGGACGCGCTTTGCTCACTCGCTCAGGTGGCGGTTGATAACAACTATTGCCGACCGCTCGTTACAAACAGCGGTGTTATAAGCATAAAGGGTGGCAGACATCCTGTGGTTGAAAAGCTGCTTTCTTCCCCCTTTGTTTCTAATGATACATATCTTGACTCGGGTGATGACCGCTGTTCGATAATTACAGGCCCTAATATGGCGGGTAAATCCACATATATGCGTCAGGTGGCGATAATCACCCTTATGGCGCAGATAGGCTCCTTTGTTCCTGCCACCATGGCAGAAATTGGTGTTGTTGATGCAATATTTACGCGTGTTGGCGCTTCGGATGACTTAGCATCAGGTCAGTCCACCTTTATGGTCGAGATGAGCGAGATGGCGTATATCCTTAAAAATGCCACAAAAAACAGTCTGCTTATTCTTGATGAAATAGGTCGCGGTACATCCACCTTTGATGGTATGTCAATAGCACGCGCGGTGCTTGAATATGTGGCTGATAAGAAAAAAATCGGCGCAAAGGCGCTGTTTGCAACCCATTACCACGAGCTTTGTGAGATGGAAAATGAGCTTAATGGAATTAAGAATTATAATATCGCGGTTAAAAAACGCGGTGACGATATAATATTCCTTCGCCGTATAGTTCGCGGCGGTGCTGACGATAGCTACGGCATCGAGGTGGCAAAGCTTGGCGGAATCCCCAAGGCGGTAACCGACCGCGCCAAGCAGATACTAAAGCAAACGCTTGAAAGCGGAATTGTTACATATAAAACCGTGGAGTCCGCGTCAGGGCAGTTGCCGCTTGAAATGCAGGGCGCTACCGATATTCTAAGAGAGCTTCAAGCGCTCGATGTTAACACACTAACTCCCATAGAGGCTATGGGAATACTCTTTGATCTTGCCAACAAGGCAAAATCTGTTTAAAAAATTTTAACGAGAAGGTGAATGTCAATGCCAAAAATTAATGTGCTGCCCAAATCTATAGCAGAGCTTATCGCCGCAGGTGAGGTTGTTGAAAGACCTGCTTCTGTGGTAAAGGAAGCGGTTGAAAACTCAATAGATGCGGGTGCTCGCCACATAACGGTTGAAATTCAGCGCGGCGGCATTACCTTTATTCGCATAACTGATGATGGTTGTGGCATTGCGAGTGAGGATGTGCCAACAGCCTTTATGCGCCATGCCACAAGTAAAATAAAGGCAGCAGACGACCTTGACGCTATCGCAACACTCGGCTTCCGCGGCGAGGCATTAGCAGCCGCCGCCGCAGTTTCGCGTGTGGAGCTTTTCACAAAAACAGAAAGTGAGCCATATGGCACCCATTATAAAATTGAGGGCGGTGTTGAGGCTTTAAATGAGGAAACGGGTTGCCCTGAGGGCACCACCCTTATAATTCGTGACCTTTTTTATAACACCCCTGCCAGAATGAAGTTTCTTAAAAAGGATGCTTCCGAGGGTACTGCCGTGTCAGCAGTGGTTGAGCGCGAGGCGCTAGCGCATCCTGAGGTTTCCTTTAAGCTCATCCGTGATGGAAAGCTTACCCTTTCAACTTCGGGGGATGGTAAGCTGCAGTCGGCAATTTACAGTGTTTTAGGTCGCGAATTTTCGAAAACTCTTATCCCTGTAAAGGGAGAAAGCGGCGGAATAGCAGTGGATGGCTTTGTGTGCCGTCCTGTTTATTGCCGCGCCTCACGCGCATATCAGTTCACATTTTTAAACGGTAGGTATGTGCATTCGGGAACCGTTACTGCCGCTTGCGAGCAGGCTTATAAAAACAGCGCTATGGTGGGCAAGTTTCCCGCCTTTGTGCTTAATGTTAAGGTGCCGCACGAAGCGGTGGATGTGAATGTTCACCCTGCAAAAACCGAAATTCGTTTTTCGGATGAGCGCCGTATTTTTGATGCGGTGCACTATGCAGTTAAGAACGCAATTCTTTCGGGGGATATAAGGCCTGAAATAGAGCTTAATACCCCTAAAAAGCAGACCTTTGTGCATATGAGTGCCGAGCAGTACCGCCAGACCGCTGTGAAACTGCCTGCCGAGGAACCAAAGGTGGCAAAGCCGCAGGAAACACCTGTAAGACTTAACGAGGATAGCACACCGTTCTTTTTAAGAAAGGAATTTATTGAGGCGGCAAAAGCGCGAGAGGAGAAAAAAGCATTTACCGCACCACCCGCGCCTCAGCCGCAAGAGGTAAAGGTGCCTGAGCGGACAATTAACACACCTCAGGAATATACCCCCGAAAAGGAAATAAGGCTTATAGGCGAAGCCTTTTCCACCTATATTATCGTTGAACAGGGCGAGAGCATTTATCTTATAGATAAGCACGCCGCGCACGAAAGGATACTTTTTAATAACCTTAAGAAAACACAGGCGATAGAAACACAAGCCTTGCTAACTCCCATCACTGTAAAGCTTGACGGCGAGGAATACACCGCGGTGCTATCAAACCTTTCCCTTTTTGAGAGTGCAGGCTTTGAGCTGGAGGATTTCGGCAACGAAACAATACTTGTTCGCGCAATTCCCGCGGCGCTTAGTTCTCAGGATGTGGTGAGTGTTGTAACAAATGCGGCAGCACTTGCAAAGCGGGGAGAAGCAAGCCTTGATGTGCTTGATGATATATTCCATACCGTCGCCTGCAAGGCGGCGATTAAGGCGGGCTTTATAACCTCCCGCGAGGAGATGCTGCATCTGGCAAGGAAAACACTTGGGGATATGGATGTTATGTATTGCCCACATGGAAGACCTGTGGCCTTTAAAATAAAGCACAGCGAGCTCCAAAGGCATTTTGGTAGAACACAATGAACAAGCAGAGAATAGTATGCGTGGTAGGGCCCACGGCTTCGGGCAAAACGGGGCTTGGCATAGCGCTTGCAAAACACTTCGGCGGTGAGGTTATATCTGCCGATTCAATGCAGATATACCGCGATATGCATATTGCCTCCGCGGCGCCTGATATCAGTGAAATGTGCGGCATACCACACCACTTAGTGGAATTTCTCGACTATGGCGAAAGCTTTACAGTTGCAGATTATGTAAAAGCGGCGCGCGAGAAAATAAGTGAAATTTCCGCAAGAGGTAAGCTTCCCATAATAGTTGGCGGCACGGGACTTTATGTAAGCAGTCTGGTTGACAATATAGAATTTATTGAACAAGAAACCGATTTGGCACTTCGCGAGCGGTTAACGCAGGAATTTGACCGTGTGGGCGGCGAAGAGATGCTCGAGCGTCTTCGCGCTTTAGATGCCGCGGCCGCTTCAAAGCTTCACACAAACGATAAGCGCCGTATTATCCGCGCCTTTGAAATTTATGAAAGCACGGGGAAAACAAAATCCCAGCAGAACAAGCAGTCCCGCGAGACGCCATCACCTTATAGCGCGCTTATGATAGGTATTACCTACCGCGACCGCGAAAGGCTTTATGAGCGGATAAACCGCCGAGTTGATATAATGCTTGAAAACGGACTGTTAGAGGAAGCAAGGGCTGCTTTTTCAAAAAGAGGTAAAATAACCTCAGGTGCCGTTCAGGCTATAGGACATAAAGAATTTTTTGATTATTTTAATGGGGAAATATCCCTTGAATGCGCGGCAGAAAACCTTAAGCGCTCAACACGGCGCTATGCTAAGCGACAGCTTACATGGTTTAATAGAGATAGCCGCATAAATTGGATTAATATGGACGAAACCGATGATGCCGCAGCTACGGCGATAAAGCTTGCAGAAAGGGAGGAAAATTATGCGTGAACACAAGATTCTCAGATGGTTTTTATGTATAATCGCCCTCGTTTTCGTGGCGCATCAGATATATTCGTCTACCTATAAGCCGATAACTACAATAAGTGCCGAGTTTTCCGAGATGGTGGATGGTCTTGATATTACTGGTGTTATAATCCGTCAAGAAAAGATAATAACAAACAGTAAATCGGGCGCGCTGCACTTTGTGGCAGAAAACGGTGAACGCGTGGCAAAGGATGGCGTTATCGCAAACCTATATTCAAGTGCCGATACCTCGGTTACGGTAAGCCGAATAGAAGAGCTTGAGCGCCAGATTTCGGATATTGAGGAAATTCAGGGCTATAACGATGTTCACTCGGCAGATTTGTCTCTTGCAAATAATAAAGTGGATAACGCTCTGAATGAGCTTATAAGAAGCTGTGCCGCAGACGACTTTTCAAGCGCCGCAAATAAAAGCTCTCAGCTTTTAACAACACTTAGCCGCCGCCAAATGATAACGGGTGAACAAACTGATTTTTCTGCGCGCCTTGAGGCTCTGAATGGTGAGCTTCAAAGCCTTAACGCTTCGCTTCCTGCGGCTATCGGGCAGATAACCGCCGAAACCTCGGGATATTTCGTTTCGGGCTGTGATGGTTATGAAACGGTGCTTTCAAGCGATGATACCGAGAGTATTACCCCCGAGTTTTTAGAGGGTATAAAAACCGCTAATGTGCCCTCAAATGCGATAGGAAAAATCGTTTCCAATTATGATTGGTATATAGCGGCAACGGTGAGCATAAACGATTCTCTGCAGTATAAGGTGGGGGATAACCTCACTATTAAAACTGCTATAAAATCAAGCCCTGAGCTTTATGTAACGGTGAGCGCAATAAACATTTCCGAAGCGGGAGATAACGCAGTGATAGTGTTCACATGCCAGCAGATGAACAGTGAGCTTGCATCGATGCGCACAGGAAAAATGACGATAGTTAAAAAAACCTATTCGGGACTCAAGCTTCCTAAAAAAGCACTTCGCGTGAACGAGGGGCAGACTGGAGTTTATGTGGTTTCGGGTATTTCTCTTAAGTTTGTTGCGGTGAATGTTGTTTACAACACCGATGACTATATAATTTGTGAGAAGCAGACAAGCAATGAGGATGTTCTGCGACTTTATGATGAGGTAGTAGTGAAAGGCAGGAGGCTTTATGATGGAAAAATCATTGACTGATGCGTTTGACATCAATTTTAAGGAGATAACCGAAAAAATCGCCAAAGCCGCTACCGATTCGGGCAGAAGGGCTCAGGAGATAACACTTCTTGCCGCAACGAAAACGGTTGATACTGAGCTGATTAACTATGCTATATCAAAGGGTATCACCCATATAGGTGAAAACCGCGTTCAGGAGTTTCTTTCTAAAGAGAATTCCTATGAGCCGTGCCACAAGCACTTTATAGGTCATCTGCAAACCAACAAGGTTAAGGATATAATAGGAAAAGTGGAGCTTATCCACTCTGTTGATTCTTATCGCCTTGCAAGGGAGATTTCAAAGCAGGCGGTAAAGCGGGGAATCGTTGCTGATATTCTGCTTGAAGTGAACATCGGCAACGAGGAAAGCAAATCGGGATTTTGTTATGACGAGGTGCAAAAAGCGGTGGAGGATATAGCAGGCCTCGAGGGAGTTTATATAAAAGGACTTATGGCAATTCCTCCCATATGTGAAAGCAAAGAGGATAATCGTGAGCATTTTAAAAGAATGCATAAACTGTTTATTGACATTGGTAATAAAAAAATAGATAATAGTAGTATGGAAATTCTCTCTATGGGAATGTCCGATGACTATGAAACAGCAATTGCCGAGGGCGCCACTATGGTTAGAATCGGCACAGCGCTTTTTGGCAAGAGAAATTATAATATATAAGGAAGTGTAACTATGGGACTTTGGGACAACATTAAAAACATTATGACTATCCCCGATGAGGATGAATTTGAGGATGATATATTAGAAACTAAGGAACGCCCTCAAAAGGCTGCGTTTGCAGAGGAAAATGCATTTTCTGCAAGAAGAGCAGAGTCAACTCCTAAAATAATAAAATCAAAAACTGTTAACTATTCTCAGGCGCAAAGCCAGCTTCAGGTGGTGCTTGTTAAGCCCGACCGTTTTGAGGATGTTACCACCATTGCCGACCATCTTAACGAGGGTAAAACCGTGGTATTAAATCTTGAGGAGTCCACAAAGGATATATCCCGCAGAATAGTGGACTTTTTAAGCGGCGCCGCTTACGCTAACGGCGGAAATATGCGCAAGGTTGCAAAAAACACATTTATCATTGTGGCTCGCGGCGTGGATGTTATGGGCGAATTAATGCTCGAAGAGTTTGAAGATAGTAAGATATATTTTTAATGGATAGTGAGCTTTTACCCAAAAGGGTGGAGGATGCGCACCGCCTTTGCGAGAAAACTTCAAGCCCGAAATTCTTAGGCTTTTTAACGCCTAATGAAGCGGCAGTGGCTGAGGGTATACTTTGCCGCCTGCACGCACGCTATCAGTTTTTCGGTGGTTTTCACGGCGCTGAGCGTGTGGTGCTGGCACTGCTTCCTGCTTGGTGTGAGGAGGTAGCCTTCCCTATAACCGCGCTCACCTTTAAATACCGCGAGTGCGATAACCTTTCCCACAGAGATTTTTTAGGCAGCCTTATGGCGCTTGGTATCGCGAGGGAAACGGTGGGCGATATACTTGTTGAAAGCGGCAGAGCAGTGGCATTTGTATCCCGTGATATTGTCCGCTTTATAACCGATAATATCACTAAGGTAGGCAGTGTGGGCGTTACGATAAGTGAGGGGTATACCGAGCCGTTACCCAGTATGGGTAAAAAGGAACAGTTCACAGATACCGTGGCGTCAGTAAGGCTTGACTGCATTATAGCTTCGCTTTGTCACGAGTCGCGAAACGGAGCAAATGATAAAATATTATCGGGCGAGGTATCGGTAAATTCGGTAGAATGCGCAAAGCCCACCAGAAATATCATTTCGGGTGATATAATAACTGTGCGCCATAAGGGTAGATATTATATAGACTCAGTTGATGAGCTTTCCAAAAAGGGAAGGGTAATTTTAAAATACAGTAAATTTATATAGGAGGATAACTAAAATGTTGAGTTCTAAGGAAATTAGAAATGTTAAGTTTTCAAAATCTATGAGCGGATACAAGCAGGAGGAGGTTGATGTTCTTCTCGATAAAATCGAGGCGGACTACGACCAGTTCGAGCGAACACTGCGTGAGATGTCCTCTAAAATTGAACAGCTGCGCGGCGAGGTTGAAGAATATAAGTCCTCCCAAGGCAGCATTCAGAGCGTGCTTGTTAGTGCGCAGAAGCTTGCCGACCAGATAGTTGAGGAGGCAAAGGTTAAGAGCAGCGAAATTATCGCTGATGCTCAAAAGAGCATTGAAAACATCACCGCTCGCGAGCAGGAGCTTACATCCGCTTTCGATAAGAAGGCAGGCGAGCGCAAGGAAGCGCTCGAAAATCAAGTTGAGGGCATCATAAAAACTGCTGAGGATAAAAAAGCGGCGGTTGAAAAGGCGACTCAGGATAGCGTTGAGCGCCAACAGATGCTTTTCGATAAACTAAAGATAGAAATTGCCGCTTTCAAGGCGGATATCACCAAGAGATATAAGGAGCATATCGAGATTCTTTCAAAGCTTCCCGATACAGTTCCTATGGACCCTAAGGAAATAGCTGCCGCAGTTTCGCAAAATCTTGAGGCAGTTCCCGATGTAAGGGAGTTTTTAGCGAATGCCGAGGCTAAGATGCTTAATAATAATCCCGCTCCCGCTTTCGAGGAAGATGTGGAATACGAGGATGAGGAGCCAACAGGCTTCGTTATAAGCGCGGATGATTTCGAGCAAACGGAAACGGAAGACGACCTCGAAGATATAGAGGAATAATTTTCAGGGGTGTAAAAATTGGTATCATATATTTTAGCAGGTCTTGTTTCACTGCTTGTTTTGGGAATAGACCAGTTTACTAAATATTATATCGCAGCAAATTTTGAGATGGCAGTATCCTATGAGTTCTTACCGGGACTCATAGATATTACCTATATCCATAACGATGGCGGCGCTTGGGGAATGCTTGGCGGCTACACTTGGTTGCTCATATCGGTCACAGTTGTTATTATGCTTGTGTGCATTGCCCTGCTTTTGAAATACGGCGCAGAGGATAAGCTTATGTTCTGGGCTATCGTGCTCGTGCTTTCGGGCGGAGTTGGCAATATGATAGACCGTATTTTCCGCGGTGGAAATGTTATCGACTTTTTGCATTTTGAGTTTATGCCCAATTTCCCCGTATTCAATGTGGCAGACTGCGCAATAGTTATAGGCGCAGGTCTTTTGCTGCTTTACTTTTTGCTCGGTATGGTTAAGGAAGGTCGCGAAAAGCGCAAGGCCTTAGAGGAGGCAATGGCTCAAACACAGAAAAATGGAGAAGATTGATTTAATTTTTGACGACGGCGAAAGCCCCCGTCTTGATGTATATGTGGCGAAAGCCGCCGAGATTACCCGCTCTTATGCAGTGCGGCTTATTGAGGACGGAAATGTCACGGTAAACGGCGGCTCAGTATCAAAAAGCGTAAAACTTAAAACAGGGGATAGCGTGTGTGTTACATTGCCCGAGCCCGAGGAATATACCGCCGAGCCCGAAAACATTCCGCTTGATATAGTTTATGAGGATAGCGAGCTATTGGTTGTCAATAAGCCCAAGGGTATGGTGGTGCACCCCGCCGCGGGCAATTATACAGGCACCCTTGTTAATGCAGTGCTTTATCACTGCGGAGATAGCCTTTCGGGCATTAATGGCGTAATGCGACCTGGAATTTTGCACCGAATTGATAAAAACACAAGCGGGCTTCTGCTTGTTGCCAAAAACGATAACGCGCATAACTTTTTAGCCGAGCAGATTAAGGAGCATTCACTCACCCGCGAGTATGAAGCGGTAGTGTATGGAAATCTCAGGTCTGATAGCGGCACTATCGATGCACCAATAGGTCGACATGCTCTAAAACGCAAGCAGATGGCAGTGAGTGATAAAAACAGTAAGAATGCCGTAACGCACTACACAGTGCTTGAGCGCTTTGGCGATTTCACCTATGTTAGACTGCGGCTTGAAACCGGCAGAACTCACCAGATAAGGGTGCATATGGCGTATATTGGCCACCCTGTTGCAGGCGACGATGTGTATGGCCCCAAAAAGGTGATAACAAAGCTTGGCGGTCAGTGTTTGCATGCGCGAAAAATCGGCTTTATTCACCCTAAAACACGCGAATATATGGAGTTTACAAGCGAGCTGCCACAGTATTTTGAGCAGTTTTTGAAGGAGGTGCGCCGCAATGGGTCTGTTTGATGGTTGTCTTCTTGCCTGCGATGTGGACGGCACACTCCTGCTTAATGATTATATGCCGCCTCAAAATATAGAGAAAATCAAGTATTTTGTGCGCGAGGGAGGCACCTTTGCCCTTGCAACGGGCAGAACAGCAGGCGCGCTTTCGGGTGTTCTTGAAAGGATTGACTGCGTGGGAGCATCAATAGTTGCAAACGGCAGTGTTATATATGACTTTAAAGAGGATAAGGCTTTATATGAGCTTTTTGTTCCCGAAGAGGATCGCTTTATTGTTAAAAAGGTTTTAGAGGGCTGCCCCACAGTCGGCATTGAAGCCCATAGCGGAAAGCGCGTTTTGGTGCTTAATAATAGCAAAGAAACCGAAGACCACGAAAGATATGAAAATCTTGATGCTTTACCGCTTGATTATGAGACGGCTTTAGGCTATAATTGGAATAAGGTTATTTATCTGTTCGCTAATAGTGATGAGGCAAAAGCCGTAAAGGAAATAATTTCAGGGCTTGAGCATAGTTCGCAGTTTGTTGATACCTCTGCTATGATAGATGGCACAAGAAGATATTATTTCGAGCATGTGCCGAAGGGCGTATCCAAAGCATCCGCTTTAAAGCAGCTTTGCAGTATGCTTGGTATTGAAAAGGGCAACTGCTATGCCATAGGCGATTATTTCAACGACCTTGAAATGATTAAGGCGGCAGATATTGGCGCGGCGCTTATTGATTCGCCCGATGAAGTAAAGCACTTTGCCGATAAGGTTGTTTGCGCCGCACAAAACGGCGCAGTAGCTGAATTTATAAATTATCTGACTAACATCAGAAAGGAAATATAAAATGGACGCAATAACAAAAAAGCAACTTGAAGAAATTGCCTGCCGTGTGCGAATCGGTATTATCGAGGGCGTGCACGCAGCAAAAGCAGGTCATCCAGGCGGTTCACTTTCCATCGCAGAGATACTTACATATCTCTATTTTAAGGAAATGAACATCGACCCTGAAAATCCAAAGGACCCAGCTCGCGACCGTCTTGTTCTTTCTAAAGGACATGCGGCGCCCGCTTTGTATGCCACACTTGCCGAGCGCGGATTTTTCTCACCCGAGGAGCTACTCAGCCTTCGCCAGATAGGCTCAAGACTTCAGGGACACCCCGATATGAAGAATATCCCAGGTGTTGATATGTCAACAGGCTCTCTTGGTCAAGGCATCTCTGCCGCTTGCGGAATGGCGCTTTCGGCTAAGCACTTTGGCGATGATTTTAAGGTTTACACTATTTTAGGTGATGGCGAGATAGAGGAAGGTCAGGTTTGGGAGGCAGCGATGTTTGCCGCTAATAAGGGCCTTGATAACCTTACCGCTTTTGTTGACCTTAATAATTTGCAGATAGATGGCACTATTGATGAGGTAAACTCCGCTAAGCCTGTGGACAAGAAGTTTGAAGCCTTCGGCTGGCACACAATCACTATTAACGGTCACGATTATGATGCTATCGAGGCAGCGCTCGCAGAGGCTAAAACCGTTAACAAGCCCGTTGCAATAATTGCAGAAACCATTAAGGGTAAGGGCGTATCATATATGGAAAACGCAGTAAACTGGCACGGTGCCGCTCCTAATGATGAGCTTTATGCTGTTGCTATGGAAGAGCTTAATAAGGCTCTTGCCGCATTTAATTAAGGAGGGTGAAAATTATGTCAGAAGTTAAAACCGTTGCTACCCGCGTGGGCTATGGCGAAGCATTACTTGAGCTTGGCTCTAAGCGTGATGATTTTATCGTTATGGATGCCGACCTTGCCGCCGCCACACAAACAGGCAAGTTTAAAAAGGAATTCCCCGAAAGATTTTATAATTGCGGAATTGCAGAGCAGAATATGATGAGCATTGCCGCAGGTATTGCCGCAACAGGCAAAAAGGTGGTTGTTAGCTCGTTTGCAATGTTTGCCGCAGGTAGAGCCTTTGAGCAGATAAGAAACTCAATAGGCTACCCCCACCTTAATGTTATTATCGGCGCTACCCACGCAGGTATCTCTGTCGGTGAGGACGGTGCTACACATCAGTGTAATGAGGATATCGCTCTTATGCGCTCAATACCTGGTATGACCATCATTAACCCTGCCGATGCTGTTGAGGCTAAGAAGGCGGTTTATGCGGCCTTCGAGTGTGATGGCCCCGTTTATATGCGCTTTGGCAGACTCGCAGTTCCTGTTGTTTTTGATGACGACTATAACTTCGAAATCGGCAAGGGCGTTGAGCTTCGCGAGGGCAGTGATGTTACTATTATCGCAACAGGCCTTATGGTTAAGGAAGCACTTGAAGCTTACGATTTGCTTAAAGCTGAGGGTATTTCTGCCCGCATTATCAATATGGCAACCATTAAGCCGCTTGATAAGGATATTATAATTAAGGCAGCCGCTGAGACCGGCGCTATCGTTACTGCCGAGGAGCACTCGGTAATCGGCGGACTGGGCGCTGCTGTAAGCGAGGTTGTTTGCGAAACAAACCCCGTACCAGTTATAAAGCTTGGCGTAAACGATACCTTCGGTCACTCAGGTCCCGCT
>JAZPZA010000013.1:0-25622 GCA_045544435.1 Acutalibacteraceae bacterium
TATCTTTTTTCGTTGCCGTGGGTACGGTGGATTTCTGAATTTAAATAGCATATATCATTTAGAAAAAGCTTGATGCCGTAAATTAATTTAATTACTAAAATGATTGTAAAAAAAGCTATTACTAAAAGAGCTAAATATATACTCATCTGACCCATTGATGAAGACCTTCCTTTTGATACTGAAAAAGAGTTATTTTATCTCATATCCACCTACAGGACGGATATTTAATACGCAGCAGCTACCCTCACCAAAAGCATTTTCTATCATAGTCTTATAATCGGCTAATCTATCAGTAGGGATATAGCACTGAATTGTACCTGCAAAGCCACCGCCGTGAACACGGCAAGCACCCTTATCACCCAAGAACTGCTTTGTAAGCGCAATCGCAAGGGATAAGCCCTGCTCGTTTACTGCAGATGTTGAATAAAGATTTTGCAAATAGTCATAGGATGACTGTCCCGATGCGTTAACCATCTTTAAAAAGCCTTCAAAATCGCCTGCTTTTAAAGCTGCACGCTGTTCGCCAACGCGAGCCTGTTCATTAAAGAAGTGGAACGCGCGAAGTACAGCTCTGTCACCGCATTCCTTGCGTAAGGAAGCGATATTGCTGTAAAACTTATTGGTATCGGCATCTCTTAAGAAATCCACACCCAAAGAGTTACTGATTTGTCTGCACTCAAGTGTGATATCGGCATAGTCGCCTGTAAGATTTGCGTGGTTACCGCCTGTATCTACAACACAAAGAGTATAACCGTAACTCTTAATGTCAAGGTCAATGCTCTCTGTAACAGGCTCGGCAGGATCAGCAAAATCAGCATAGGTAAAGCCGCCGAGTGAGCTTGCCATCTGGTCAAGCAGACCGCAAGGCTTGCCGAAATAATCGCGCTCGGCATACTGACCGATTTTTGCAATCTCAATAGGAGTAGCTTTGCCGTCAAAAAGTCCGTTTAAAATATTGCCTATAAGCACTTCAAATGCAGCAGAGGACGATAGTCCCGAGCCCTTTAATACATTTGAAGTTGTATATGCGTCAAAGCCCTTAATATCGCAACCCATTTCCTTAAAGCGACTACAAACACCGCGTATAAGCGAAATTGCCTTGCCCTCTTCACCTGGTTTTTTATCAAACTCGCCTACAGTTATGGTATCCATAGGATAACCCTCAGACTTGATACTGATAGTATTACCACCGTTAAGGGATACAATAGCTATAACATCAAGGTTAACACTGCCGGCTAAAACACTTCCGTGCTGATGGTCGGTGTGGTTACCGCCAACCTCAGTTCTACCAGGTGCTGAAAAAATGCGGATGTTTTCCCTGTCACCATAAAGCTTTAAAAACTCATCTAAAGCGGCGCTATACCGCTTTGCGGCAACAGTTGCTTCACCGTAAAGCATAAAGAAGCTATCGTTATAATCCCCTGCTGCTATACGGCTTTTGATTTGAGATATATTCATTCGAAAATCCTCTTTACTTATTATTTACCGAATGCTATGCGAAGTGTATCGCGTGCGATAGCAAGCTCCTCGTTAGTGGGGATAACCCAAACATTAACGGCGCTATCTGCAGTAGAAATCTTAATTTCTTCGCCGCGCTTGCCGTTAGCCTCATCATCTATCTTAAGGCCGAGGTAGGAAAGATTTTCGCAAATAGCCTTTCTGAGAGCACCATCATTTTCACCGATACCGCCTGTAAATGCTATAGCATCAACACCGTTCATGGCCGCAATATAAGAGCCGATGAATTTGAGAATCTGATAACGCTGCATCTCAATTGCAAGCTTAGCGCGCTCGTTACCTGCATCTGCTGCGGCACCAATATCACGATTATCGTTGGAAACGCCCGAAATACCGAGCATACCCGACTTCTTATTGCAGATAGCATCAATATCCTTTAAGGTAAGGTTTTCGTTTTCTGCAATATATGTAAGAGCGGAGGGGTCAAGTGTTCCAGAGCGGGTGCCCATCATAAAGCCATCAAGGGGTGTAAAGCCCATAGTGGTATCAACACAAGCGCCGTCCTTAATAGCGGTGATAGAGCAGCCGTTGCCAAGGTGGCAGGTGATAATCTTGAGGTCCTTTTTATCCTTGCCCTCAAGCTCAGCTGCGCGGTCACTTACAAATGAATGTGAAGTGCCATGGAAGCCATACTTACGAACGCCGTACTTCTCATAATACTCGTAGGGAAGCGCATACATATATGCCTTAGCGGGCATTGTCTGATGGAAAGCAGTATCAAACACGCCTACCTGAGGAATCTTATCTCCAAAGGTCTTGGTGCAGGCTTCAATACCCAAAATGTTAGCGGGGTTATGAAGCGGAGCCATAACACTGCACTTTTCAAGCTGAGCTATAACCTCATCATTGATAAGGCAAGAGGTGTTGAACTTCTCTGCGCCGTGAACAACACGGTGGCCGATAGCCGAAACCTCATCAAGAGAATCGATAACCTTAGCCTCACTCTTTGTCATAGCGTATACTACAGCCTCAAAAGCCTCGCTATGGGTGGGCATATCGGTTTCAGCTGAATATACTCTGCCGTCAGCCGCCTTGTGGGTGATGGCGCCTGTAACGCCGATTCTTTCACAGAGGCCCTTAGCGAGTACCTGCTCATTTTCCATATCAATAAGCTGATACTTAAGTGACGAACTACCTGCATTAACTACAAAAATTTTCATTTTTCTCTCTCCCGATAATTTTTATATTGAAGACACCGCTCAAATGTGATAAACTTATTACATTAAAGGTATCCCATAATCTACTATATAATACTTCATTTACCATATATTTTCAAGTGTTTTTACAAAGAAGGTGTAAGTTTTTGGCAGTTACGGGAATAATTGCGGAATTTAATCCCCTGCACTCAGGTCATAAATACATTATTGACTGCGCTAAACGCTCAGGCGATACTGTGGTTTGCGTGATAAGCGGCAACTTTGTTCAGCGCGGCGATGTTAGCATTCTATCAAAGCAGCAACGCGCGAAATTCGCCTTAATGTGCGGTGCTGATATTGTGGCTGAGCTTCCCGTGCTTTGGAGTATGTCCACGGCTCAGAACTTTGCTTTAGGCGGTGTTTGGCAGCTGTATAATCTCGGCTGCGATAAAATTTTATTCGGTAGCGAGTGCGGCGATATTTCGGCGCTCAAAAATGCGGCAGATGTGCTCTGCTCGGATAAATTTGCCGCTCTTGTTACTGAAAAAGCTAAGGATGGCGTTACCTTTGCGGTAGCGCGCGAGCAGGCGGCTATAGAATTAGGAATTGACTTTAAGCTACTTAGAAACGCCAACGATAATTTAGGTATTGAATATATTATAGCGGCAAAAAGGCTTGGTATTTCAATGGAATTTGAGTGTGTGCAGCGCCAAGGCGCCGCGCACGACAGCGATGAAATAAGCGGCGGATATGTTTCGGCTTCCTTTATGCGCGAAAAAATGCTTTGCGGTGAAATCGGCTACTGCGAACGCTTTATGCCGCCACAAATTCGCGGTATTATAAAGGAAGATGACATTGCCGATATAAAGCGGTTAGAAACCGCCATTCTTTGTGCGCTCAGAACAAAGACTGTCGAGCAGTTAAGTTCTCTGCCCGACCTTAGCGAGGGACTCGAAAACAAGCTTCATCTATCGGCGCGGGTTGCAACAAGTCTTGATGAACTATATAATATGATTAAGACCAAGCGCTATACATTAGCGCGCGTGCGAAGACTTGTGCTTTCGGCTTTTTTAAATCTTGATGGTGAGTTTTTTATGCGCACTCCCCCCTATGTGCGGCTTTTGGGCTTTAGCTTAGCGGGTGAAGCACAGCTTAAAGCGCTTACAAGCCTTATACCTGTGGTAACCAAGGCTTCTCAGATAAAGCTACTCGAACCAGACTCACAAAAGGTATTCGAAACCGAATGCCGCGCCACCGATATATATGCCCTTGCTCTTAAAAAAAGAGCCGAGTGCGGCGGCGAATATAAATCAAAGCTTTTAAAAACGGAGGAACTGATATGACAAAGATGAACATTCTTGATTCTTATAAGGACTATGGACGCGTTATGCGCGTAACAAACGGTGTTATTGAAGCGTATGTAACGCTTGATTTAGGACCCCGCATAATCCGTTTCGGTTTCGTGGATGGACAAAACTTAATGAATGCCAACCGCGATGAATTTGAGCCTCGCACAGATGCGGAATACGAAGCCTACTTCGGCAAGGGTAAAAAGTGGGAAAACTTCGGCGGCCACAGGCTTTGGGTATCCCCTGAAGCCTATCCGAAAACATATAGTCCTGATGACAGTATAGTAGGTTATGAGGTTACTGAGTACGGCGCTATCTTCACTCCAAAAGCCGAATGTGAAAACGGTATCCAAAAGCAGATAGAGATTAAAATGGATAAAGATGACGCTAATATGCAGGTAACTCTGCGCGTTAAGAATATAAGTGAAAAGCCTCAGGAATTTTCGGTTTGGAGCCTATCGGTTGCCGAAAAGGACGGTACGCTTGTGTTACCGATGAACGATAACGATACAGGACTTCTTCCAAACCGCATAATCTCGGTTTGGCCTTATACCGACCTTCGTGACGACAGGATTTATTTCGGCTCAAAGTATGCAACTGTTAGACAGGACATCAGCCGCACACAGCCTATAAAGCTGGGCTTTGACCTTAATAAGGGCACTGCTTACTACTGCTTGGGTGAGGATATATTCGCAAAGGTTTATGAAACACATCACTCCGACGCTACATACCCCGACGGCGGCTGCTCATTTGAAACCTACACAAACGAGGCATTTTTAGAGATTGAAACACTAAGCCCCCTAAAATCTGTTAAGCCACAAGAAACCCTCAGCCTTACCGAGCACTGGTCACTGCACAAAAAGCCTTGCGAGGTTGACTTTAAGGATGACAAGTCGATAGACAATATGCTTAAAAAGATATAAAAGATAGAAACAAACCACTGCCTAATTTAGCAGTGGTTTGTTTGTTTTAAAAGGAGATTTTTAAATGAATGTTATAAACCTTTACATATTTTTCGCAATTTCGCGTTTAACTTTATCTTGACTGTAAAAATACCACAATGTTTGATCAATTTCATATAAAGATAGTTTTTCAGGCAGAACTTCCTTTAAAGCCGACAGCATACCATAAACCTCACTGTACGAACAATTTTCAACCTTTTTGTTTTTCTTTTCAAAGGAATTTATGTCAATATTATAATAACCCAAGTAATACGGTAAAACATCACAAACAATGCTGTCGATAATTACAAAATGGAATTCGTTAAATTCGTACTCGCAAAGATAGGCGCATATTTTGCTGATAAGACTTTTTTCGTGTCTTCTTGCCTTTACAGCCGAAAGGTCATCTATAAGACTGATATCTCCACTTTCAAGTTTTTTAATAAAACTTTCTTTATTTTGATATATGTATTCTGCTAATGCATCAACCGACTCTTTCGGACTTCTGGTATGGTTTACCGTTGATATATATCCTATAATTGTGCTTAATTCTTCGAGGGAGTATTCTGATAAACTTTTACCGTTGTCTTTATAATAATTACGATCTTTTGTATCGTAATTTATGCTGTCTATTGCAATTTTTGCATTATGCTTATTAAGTAACAACAAACCGTTTTCGTCAAAATCAAAAGTTTTTTCTAATATTACCATTTCATTCTTCTCCCTTTATATTTTTAAAATTTTTATTTAATGATTTTAAACAAATTCACAAATGCAAGACATAGAACCGTCCCCTGTCTTGCTAATCACTCGTTTTGATTAATGTGTGCATAGCAGGTTTAGAACTAAGTGAAAATGTGTGCCATGAATATTCTGTTGTGTATACACTGCTTGTACCATTTAGATAATTTGCATTGGTAGTTGTGTTTGTGTCAGAAAACTTACAAGTAAAATCAACATCTTTAAAAGTTGCGGTTTTAGCAATAGACGGATCATTATAACAACAATTACACTTACTGGTTATGCTTCCGACCACAAAAGTCCATGTGCCACTAATTTCCGCTGTTGCTATTCCACTACCATAAAAAGCATAGCCGCCAATAGTCGTTACGCTTTCTGGAATAATGACAGTTGTTATGCCCGAACAATTACTAAACGCATATTCACCAATTGTTGTTACACTTTCGGGAATATTAATAGATGTTAAGCTTGAACAATTATAAAATACATAATCAGAAATAGTTTCTACGGTATTTGGAATATCGACAGTGATTGTCAAATTAGTACAATCATAAAACGCTGATGCACCAATGGAAGTTACATTATCGGGAATATTTGCAGTAGTTAAGTTTTCACAACTATAAAATGCTGATTCACCAATTACCATTATGCTGCTAGGAATTGTAATTGTTTCTAATGTATCAATATCTTTGAAAGCACTATCTTCAATAACAGTCACTGCGCGACCTTTATAAGTTGCTGGAATTACAACATCAGTATAAAATGCAATATCTTTTCCTGCTTTCACGCCATAAGTACCGTCATCTAATGATGTGTATATCAAAATTTCATCAGAGGCATCACCATCACCCATTAAACCACTTAAATCATGTGCTTCGGTAGTATCATCGGTATAATAAACTATAAAGTCTGTACCTGAAATTTCAGTTTTAACTATGCCGCGACCTGTGTCACCTTTATCTCCTTTATCACCCTTATCGCCTTTGTCACCCTTATCACCTTTTTCACCCTTTATAGAACCGAGGTTTTGGGCGGTGTTTTCGTTTGTTTTGCGTACATAGAGATTGCCGTCCTCTATATACATTTCGGCAATGCCTACACCGTCAGCACCATCAGCGCCCTTAACATTACCAAGGTCTACAGTATTACCTGTTGTAAAGGTAACGCTTAAATTACCGTCAGCAGTGAGTGTTACATTAGATATACCAACGCCATCTTCACCATCTTGTCCGTCAGTACCGTTTGCGCCGTCTTTACCGTCTTGACCAGCGGCACCTGTATCACCCTTTTCACCCTTTACATTGCCAAGGTTTATAATAGTCTCATCTGAAAGAGTAATAACAAGATTATTGTTATCAAGCTCTACACTTGCAATGCCAACACCATCTTCACCGTCAGCACCGTCCTGACCTGCGGCACCTGTTGCGCCTGTGTCACCTTTTTCGCCTTTTTCACCTTGTATACCTTGTTCACCCTGAACACCCTGTATACCTTGGTCGCCCTTATCACCTTTTTCACCTTGGATACCCTGCTCGCCTTGGTCACCTTTATCGCCTTTATCACCTTTGGCGCCATCCTGACCGTCAACACCGTCTTTACCCACAACAACACCTATTGTTTCGCTGTTGCCGTTTGAATATGTAATAACAAGTTCGCCGTTAGCATCTATTTCGGTTTTGGTTATACCAATACCGTCGTCACCGTCTTTACCGTCTTGACCTGTGGCACCTGTATCACCCTTGTCGCCTTTATCGCCTTTATCACCCTTGGCGCCGTCTTGACCGTTAAGACCATCATTACCAACAACTACGCCAAGGTTGTTTTCGTTTCCGTTTGAATAGGTGAGTACCAATTCACCGTTTGAATTGATTGTTGCAGATGATACACCCACGCCGTCGTCACCGTTTGTGCCGTCAATGCCGTTTTTACCGTCTTTTCCTACAACAATACCAATTTTTTCACTGTTACCGTTAGAGTATGTAATTACTAATTCACCATTAGCATCTATTTCGGTCTTGGTTATGCCAATACCGTCATCACCATCTTGACCGTTAGTACCGTTTGTGCCATTGGTACCATCCTTGCCAACTACTTTACCAAGGTTTTCGGTATTACCGTCAGAGTAGGTGATAACAAGCTCGCCAAGTGCGTTAATTTCGGTTGACTGTACACCAACACCGTCATCACCATCTTTGCCGTCTTGACCGGCGGCACCTGTGTCACCTGTTTCGCCCTTTTCGCCTTGAATACCTTGCTCACCCTGTTCGCCTTGGTCACCTTTATCGCCCTTGTCACCTTTGGCACCGTCTTGACCGTCTTTGCCATCGGCGCCCTTAATATTACCAAGGTCAAGGGTTGTGCCGTTGGTAAGGGTTATATTTAAATTGCCATTTGTTATAACTATGCTTTGTATACCAACACCGTCTTGACCTGCGTCACCTTTATCACCTTTGGCACCAGTATCGCCCTTGTCGCCTTGAATACCTTGCTCACCCTGAATACCCTGAATACCTTGGTCACCTTTATCGCCCTTGTCGCCTTTTTCACCTTTAGCGCCTACAACAACACCGAGGTTAGATACGGTATCATCAGAAAGAGTGATAACGAGCTCACCGTTATTATTTATTTCGGTCTTGGTTACACTTACACCATTTTGACCAGCTGCACCTGTTTCGCCCTTATCACCTTTTTCACCTTGGATACCCTGCTCGCCTTGGTCGCCTTTGTCACCTTTATCGCCCTGTATACCCTGTTCGCCTTGGTCGCCTTTATCGCCCTTGGCTCCAATTACATTGCCAAGTTCAGTGCGTTGACCGTTAGAGAAAGATATTACCAAATTACCAACACTGTTAATTTCGGCACCGGTTACGCTGATTCCTTGTTCACCCTGTGCACCAGTATCGCCCTTTTCGCCTTGAATACCTTGCTCACCCTGAATACCCTGTATTCCTTGTTCGCCTTTTTCACCTTTAGCGCCTACAACGACACCGAGGTTAGATACGGTATCATCAGAAAGAGTGATAACGAGTTCACCGTTATTATTTATTTCGGTCTTGGTTACACTTGCACCATTTTGACCAGCGGCACCTGTTTCGCCCTTATCACCTTTTTCACCTTGCTCGCCCTGTATACCCTGTTCGCCTTGGTCGCCTTTATCGCCCTTGACACCGTCAAGACCATCTTTACCGTCAGCGCCCACAACAAGACCGAGGTTTGCGCGCTGTCCGTTTGAATATGTAAGTACAAGCTCACCCTGTGTATTTATTTCGGAATTTGTAACACTGATACCGTCATTACCGTTCACACCCACAACTTTATCTAAATTAACACTTTCACCGTTTGAAAAGGCAATAACAAGCTCACCGTCGGCATTTATATTTGCCGCGGTTATATCTATGCCGTCTGCACCGTCTTTGCCATCAACACCATCTTTACCGTTTGTACCGTCAGCGCCTTTTGCAGTGCCGAGATTAAGCACTGTTTCATCGGTAAGGGTAAGCACTAACTGACCGTCTGCGTTAAACGCGGCGGTCTTTATGCCAACGCCCTCTTTACCTGTGGTGGCTTTGAGAGTTGCTGTCCAATCGCTTTCACTGCCAGAATAGCCGTTATCCACAGCAATTTCATAGGCAGACTTACCCTCAAGCGAGTCTAACCACTCTTGCACGGTGCCATCATAGCCATACTGCACGGCAAGCTCGTATGCAGAAAGCCCATTTTTTACCGTGGTAGATGCCGCTATGCTGCCGCTTCGCCAGTCGTGGATTATCGCCGCGCTGCCTATTGATATTGCAATCACCAATACTACAGCGGTTATAACGCTGAGTATCTTTTTAAGTGTGTTTTTCTTGTTCATTTTTTAAACCTCCGCAAAAATTAAAATAGCCCTCATATGTTGAATACTATTCACCAATAATGCGTTTATTTTAGCATAAAATAAAATAAATGTAAATAGTATTCAACAAAAATGAGGGAATTTTTATGTTTAAGATTAAGGCCGCTGATGGTACGAACAATCTTACAGGAAAAACGATTGCTCAAATTCGAAAATCGAAAAAACTTTCACAACGAAAATTAGCAACTAAAATGCAGTTACTGGGTTTTGATGTGGATCATTATTTCATTCGTCGGGTTGAAAACGGTGAGAGGTTTGTAACCGACATTGATTTAGTTATCTTCTCAAGAGCACTGGAAGTTCCTATTACCCAAATACTATCAGCGGAGAATGTGGAATTGTAAAACACAACACTTCCCCCATTCCTTATAGCATTATAGTTAACATATTTCAAAAAGTCTTATGCTGACAGCATAGTTGTATTTTTTTGTCGTTTATGGTATGATGAAAAGCAACAAAGGGGTGACGGCTATGAAAAAAGACACTTCAAAAATTGTAGAAGAGCTTGGACTTAGTGACGATTTTAAGACTTTTTATAATGAAAACAAGGATTATATGGTTAAAGAGAATTTATCTCAGCTTTTGGATAAATTAATCCTAAAATACGACCTTAAAAAATCACAGGTTATCCGCGCGGCTGAAATGAGTGAGGTTTACGCCTATCAGATTTTTTCAGGGCTAAGAGTGCCCGAACGCAAAAAGCTTTTATGCCTTGCTGTTGCAATGCAACTGACACTCGATGATGTGCAAACCTTGTTAAAATGCGCGGGTTATTCAACACTTTATGTAAAACTGCCCTTTGACAGTATTGTTTTATACGGTGTGTGCAAAAAATTATCCGTTGTAGAAATCAACGAGATACTTTATGAATACGGTTTAGAAACATTGGGGTAAGGTAATGAAAAAATGTCCGTTCTGTAATGCTGATATTGAGGATAGCGCGCGTTTTTGCCTATACTGTATGTCCTCTTTAGAAGATAAAAAAGTAATTGAAAACGAACAAGAAAAAAATAAAAGGTGGCTATATGTAATTGCCGCCTTTTTATTGCTTGCGGTAGCTTTGATTATAATATTAATCACAGCTCCAAAAAACAAGGTTGATAATAATTCAAGCTTACCGATTTTGCAAAACGATATTATTTCCAATTATGCTTCTTCTGATAAAATTATATTATCAGAGGAAACAAACAGTAAAAACACCGATCCAAAAGACAAAAAGCCAAACAATGCCACAACTCACGAATCGAATGATGCTTCGGGCAATGAGAATAATCACGCTGACACTGATTCAATAGAAGATTCAAATAATGGCGGCTCATCCCATTCTTCATCATCTTCATCATCTTCATCATCTTCGTCACCCTCATCACCTTCGCCATCTTCAACGCCATCGCAAGAAGGCAACGGTGACGAAAGCACAAACGGGCAAGGAAGCAGCGAAACAACGCCCACCAAAACAGAAGCTGTATATATTTACCGCAATGCCATAGCCTCAGACTGCTATACCGAAGGCAATATTCCCGCAAGCTATGCCCCCACCCAGCCGCTTGAAGATGTTATTGTGATAACGGGGGTTAGTGTAGCCGCATCAGACGGAATATACACAATTCCCGAAACAATCGGTGATAAAAAAGTGGGCGCGGTTATGCAGTCGGCATTTTGTGATTCTGCTGTAAGCGCTACCGTTAAAAAGGTAGTTGTTCCATCTACGGTGAAAACCATTTGGCAAAATGCGTTTTCGAGCTGTTATAATTTAACCGATATTTATTTAAGCGGCAAAACAATAAATATATTTGAATCTGCCTTTGCTGATACTTCTAAGCGCACAGGAACGCTTACTATACACTGCTCACGCGACTGTAAAACCTTTGCATATTATTATTACAGGAACATAGTGACAAATTACTCAGCGCAATATAAAGAATGGAACGGCGGCGAGATTGAATGAGCAGATTAAATTTAACTCGCGAAGAATATATTCAAAGGTTATTTGAAGCTTACCAATTAGTATCCGTGCTTTCAGATAAGAACGATTGCAGGGTTTTGCGAGTGCGCCATAAGAAATTAAATAAGGATTTGGTGCTGCGCAGTTTTCCGCAAGAAGTGAAAGCTTATGAGGATTTATACGCGATAAAATGTGAAAATCTGCCCCTTATTTACGACTGTGTAGGTCTTTTAGACGGGCAGATAGTTTTAGAAGAATATATAGATGGCTTAACCGTGGCTCAGGTTATGGAAAGCGGAAAATATCATTATTTTGGCGCACGAAAAGTTCTAAAAGCGGTTTGCGCCGCTCTAACAGTTTTACACTCATACGGGATAGTGCACAGAGATATTAAGCCTGAAAATGTTATGATTGACCAGGATGGCAGAATAGTTTTGATTGACTTTAACGCTTCCCGCAAATTATCCACGGCTAATAAGGACACCGTTATTATGGGGACTGTGGGCTATGCTTCCCCCGAACAGCTGGGGGTTTCACAAAGCGATGCCAGAACCGATATATATTCCACAGGCATATTGCTTAATGTTATGATAACAGGTAAACACCCAAGTGAAAAGCTTGCGCACGGCCGTGTGGGTTATATAGTAAGAAAATGCACAGCCGTTAACCCTGATGAAAGATACCAAACAGCACAAAAGCTTTCAAACGCATTATAAAAGAAGCTCCGCCCCATCACCTTTTTGATGATGGGGCGGATTTTTATTATAACACGCAGTTTAAAAATTCTTTTGTTCTTTGCTCTTTGGGGCTTGTGAAGATTTCTTCGGGGGTGCCTTCTTCAACGATTACGCCGTCGGACATAAATATCACGCGGTCGGCAACATCGCGGGCAAAGCCCATTTCGTGGGTTACGACAACCATTGTCATACCCTCGCGTGCAAGCTCCTTCATAACAGCCAGCACCTCGCCTACCATTTCGGGGTCCAGCGCGCTTGTTGGCTCATCAAAGAGCATTATATCGGGATTCATGGCAAGTGCGCGAGCGATCGCCACACGCTGCTTTTGACCTCCCGAAAGCTTTGATGGGTAAACATCAGCTTTATCCTCAAGCCCTACACGACGCAGCAGCTGCATTGCCTTTTCTTCTGCCTCAGCCTTTGTTGCTTTTTTAAGGTCAACGGGAGCAAGGGTAAGGTTTTCCATAACGGTGAGGTTATCAAAGAGGTTGAAAAGCTGGAACACCATACCGATATTTTCACGAACATTGTTGATATTTATCTTCTTATCGGATATTTCATATCCATCAACTATAACGGTGCCCGCCTGAAATTCCTCGAGTCGGTTAAGACAGCGGAGGAATGTGGATTTGCCTGAGCCTGAGGGGCCGATAACAACCACAACCTCGCCCTCATAAACATCTATTGAAACACCGTTTAAAACCTCCAGCTTACCGAAATGCTTTTTGAGTCCCTCAACATGGATTTTAACATTTTCTTTATTAACGGCCACGGTTAAGCCTCCTTTCCAAAACCTTAGCAAGCTTTGAAAGCAAGGTTATAACTATCAAATACATTACCGCAACAATACCCCAAACCTGAAAGGATTTAAAGGTGATGGCGATAACATTCTTAGCGCTGTTTACAAGCTCGGGGAAGCCGATAACCGAAAGAATCGAAGTATCCTTTAAGGTTATGATAAACTGATTTATAATGCTTGGTATCATAGTACGAATTGCCTGAGGCAGAACAACACGCTGCATTGCGCGCCAATAAGGAAGACCAAGGCTGCGCGCTGCCTCCATTTGCCCCTTATCAACCGACTGAATACCCGCGCGGATAATTTCCGCCATATAAGCACCGCAGTTGAGCGCCAAGCAAATAGTGCCCGCTGATAGCGCGGTTAGTGTGAAATTGAAACCTAATATATTTTTGCAGGCATAAGGAACACCGAAAAATATAAAGTATGCCAACACTATCATAGGAACGCCACGAATGACATCGACAAATATCTGCGCAATGAGGTTGCAAATTCGACTTTTAACAACGCTCAGCAGACCGAAAATCAAACCCAGAATGCAGGCAAAAAACAGACCGCACAGCGCCATAAGCAGGGTCTGTCCCATAGCCGCGAGCAGGATTTTTCCATACTCTGTAATGATTTGTAACATTAAAAATTATTCTCCTTTAACAAGGCAAGTAGGCCGACTGATGCCGACCTACTGCTTATCGCCTATATCTATTATTAATATTAGCCAAGGTACTTATTGATTATTTCATCATACTTGCCGTTTGCCTTTATGTTTGCAAGACCTGCATTGAACATATCAAGGAACTCCTGATTCTTTGCATCAAAGATAGCAAGACCGTAATCAGAGCCTTCGTTTGCAGTATCCTCAAGAACCTTGAGTGCCAAGTTGCCATCCTTAATGGAGGTAATCATAATAGGTGTATCCTCAAAGCAAGCAACTGCCTGACCGCCTGTTACAGCCTGATACATTGTGGGAGAATCCTCATAATAGGATATGGTGAACTTATATTCATCCTTAAGGCTTTCCGCATAGCTTGCGCCCTGTGTACCGGTTTTAACCGCAACGGTTTTACCCTCAAGGTCAGCAAAGCCCTTGATTTCAGAATCAGCAGCAACAGTCATAGACTGGGTGCAGGTATAATAACCATCAGAGAATATCCAGCCTGTTGACTTTCTTTCCTCTGTGATGGAAGCGCCTGCTATCATACCATCTGCCTGACCTGACTGGCAAGCCGCGATTGAAGCATCCCAACCAAGGCTCTTAAGCTCATACTCAAAACCCTGATCCTCAGCAACAGCTGCAAGGATTTCAACGTCAATACCAACAAAGTTGCCTTCGGCATCGGTATACTCAAAAGGCTTGAACACGGTATCGGTAGCGATTATCCATTTATCACTGCCGCCACAGCCTGCGAGGCTCATAACTAGCATACATACTGCAAGAATTAATGATGCAAATTTAAATGTCTTTTTCATAGGTTTATCTCCTGTCTCAAATAAAATACTTTAAAAATATAACACAAATACACCAAGAATGTCAAGTTCTTAAAAAAATAACATAATTTAATTAATCAAAAAGCGTTTTCTGCTTACAAAAGCAGGTGGTGCGCCCCTTTTTTAAGGCAAAAGTTAATTTTAATAAGTGGATAAAATGATGCCTGCCAAATTCATCCTCTTTGGCAGGCAATTTCATTTACTATATTTAATTACTGAGCATCCTCTTGCGCAATCTCGATATCCGCAACACTCACATTAACTCTTGTTACTGCAGTGCCCGTCATCGTTTGAATTTTGTCCTTAACATTTTGCTGAACGGCTTCGGCAACCTCGCGGATTTTAGCGTTTCTATCAACAGCAATATAAACATTAATTGTTATAGCGCCGTTTATATTTTCCGCCTTAACACCCTTAAATGCACTTTTTGTTTTTATTGCACCCTTAAGGTCTATTGCCTTTTTCGAAATGCCCTTTACACCTTCGATTTCGCAAGCGGCAAGCTCTGCCATTTTTTCAAGCACCTCTGCGCTTACTGAAAGTTCTGTTCTATTATCCTGCATAATGCTTTTCCTCCGTGAATTAAGTTTATGCTAAATTTATTATTACAAAAATATTGTAACATAATTCTTTCCACAAAGCAAGAAAAAGCTAAAACTATTTTACTGTTACTATTTTTATATTGCTGAGTGACACATCGGTTTGTGCAGTTACTATATCCTGAATTTGCAAAGTTTGGGTGGTGGTGATACCCTCGGATTTAACAATTATGTTTACATCCTTATCCCCTATCACCGCCACCGCTTTCGGAAAGCCCTTGGCTTTAAGTAAGGTTTCTATATTGTTCGCCTTTTCCACGCGGGCAGAAAGCTGATTTACACTCGCAAGTGCTGTCTGCTTTTCACTATCGGTGACATCGGCAGATTTTAATGTTTCCTCCGCTATTTCCTGCGCTTCACTGAGTGCTTTTTCACGGTCCTTTTTTGCAGTTTCAAAATAGTCAGCTTCCTGTTTTTCCGCTTTAGCAGAGGTTGCTATCGCTTCGCTTGAAGTATCGGTATCGCTCACATATGTAGCTTCTCCCAAATACTTCTCGGTTGATGAAAATTTCATATTAAGCCAGACCGCCGCACCCAGCGCTAACACCATAAGCACAAGTGCTACCTGACCTTTACCGAATACCTTACCTTTTTTCATTGCCTGTTCCTCCCGAAATATATACTCTTTTAGTTGTTATATTAAGCGCCGCAGTTACGGCGTTTTCTATTTTTTCGATTACCACCTCTGAGTTTCCGCCATTGCAGATTATAGCCACTCCCCTCACCTCTGGCATAATCTCGGTTACAACAAGCGGTCGCTCTCCGCCATCAGCGGTTTTTACCGTGATAAAGGATTGCTTTTTACTTTCGCGGCTTTCACCGCTTGTATCCCCTGAGGAAGACGAGGTATCGGTTTCATCGGCGCTTGCATAGGAATACCTTATGCCACTTTCAAGCGTTATCACCACCGTGGGGTCACTATCGCCGCTGATTTCTGTTACAATTTTCTTTATACCCTCCTGCAAGCTTACACGATACTGCTCTGTGGTTTGCTCGCTTGATACTGCGGCTGTCTGTTCTTTACTGCCACCCGAAAAAAGTGATGATACAAACACAAGAAGTATCCCACACAGTCCCGCTGCTATGAGCAGCTTTGGATTTTTCGCGAGGGCTTTTATTTTTTCATTCATTTATTACCTCCACCTCAAAATCAACATTGTCAAAAACTGCCTTTACGGCATCAGGCGAGGCACTGGTATAAATTATGACTTTAATTATACTTATGCTGCCATCATTCATTTTATTAGTGTGTACCGTTATTTTTTCGAAATCTATACCTGATTTTGTGAGTGCGCTTGCAAATACCTGACGGGCGGTATTAGCCGACATTTCCTCGGTTATTATCTGATGCTCGCTGTTATCAAACGAAACTTCTGAAAAATCAACATTTTTAAGCAGTGCGGTGCTAGAGAGCATACAACAGATAAAGCACAGACAAAACACATATTTTATCGGCTTTGACATACTACCGCCAGGGCACAGTATATAAAGAAAACCAAGCAACACCAAGCACACGCAGAATGCCGTTATAAAGGAAGAAAGCCCGCTCATTGCGCCTTACCCATCGTTACCACCACGGTAAGCGAAATTATAAACATACCCGCCACCAATAAAATTATGCCTAATAGCACCGAAAGCATAGCATCTACCGCCTTTAAAATTCCCGAAATTTTAGGTAATGAAAATATATCACTCGCACCGCCGCACAAAATAAGCATCACCCGCCACAGTAGAAGCTCGGCTATAACGGGCAGAAAAATTGCCGCAAGGGCTACCACACCGTAGATACCTATTGACGAGCGGAGAAGTCCCACTGATGCCGATATGGTGGACACCGCCTCGGAAAGCACTCCGCCTGCCACAGGCACCGAGGTACCCAAAATAAACTTTGCAGTGCGAAGAGTTACGCTATCCGCCGCGGCATTCACCGCCGTTTGTATGCCGAGGATGCCTATAAAAAGGGTGGATGCGAGCGATAGTATCCACATAGAAATCTTTTTAACGCTCTCCACTATTCCCGACTGCCCTATAAGAGGCGACACTCCTGAGCTTATACTAAGCGCCAGATACCCGCCCATAAGCGGTAGCACAGCAAAGGAGGCGCAATAGGACACAAATTCACAAGCTCCCAGCAACAGGCCGCTCATCGATGCGGCGGTTACAGTACCACCTGAGAGCGCTACTGTGGCGGCAAACACGGGAATAAAGCTTAACATAAAGGTGCTACTGGCCTTAACTGCGCTCACCGCCACCCAAACGCTTTGCCATATATCGGAGGCTATTACCGCGGAAACCGCAAGTATAGCGGCATAAACTGCGGCTTCAAAACGCTCTGACATACCAAACGAGGTAAGCGCCGCGGTTACAAGAATTATACCGAGCAAAGTAGCCCCCGCGGTAAGGGGCGTTTTTATGCCACCTGTAAATAATGTGAAAATGTGAGAAAAAACATTTTTTACGGTAAGATTATTCACCCAATTATACTCCGAGGGATCTATGCCGTTTTGTTTGAAAAACTCCTTAACATTATCACTAAGGCTTTCTTGCAGCTCATTAGCGCCCACATTTTGATATTGTGTGTTATATGTATCCTCCTCGGCGCTAACTGGCATTGAAAAGGCAAGCATCAGAAGAATAAAAACTATTATCTTTTTCATAGCTCGGCGAATTTAAGCGCCGTTTCAAGCACGGCGCACATAAGCGGCAAGCTAAGTGCGAAAACGGCGCATTTGCCCGCCATATCAGCCACCTGAGCGAGCGCCGTTTGCCCAAAGTCACGGCAGACATCGGCAGCAAAGCCTGTTATATAGGCAATACCCAGTGCCTTTAGCGCCGTTGCGAAATAAACAGACGCATTACCGCTTTTTTCAAAGAGCGAGCGCACCCTATCAATTGTTGGAAAAACTGAGCTGAAAAGAAAGATCAGCACCGCAGCCGCGGCGGCGAGCACCAATAAAAAGGCATATTCCTGACGGTAGGAACGCAGTAGCATTGATAAAGTCGCCACAATAATCAATATTGCCAAAATTTTAATAAGGGTATCGTTCACAGCCCGAACAACCCCTTTACTGTGTCAAACAAATCGGCAATAGCTCCCACTATCATAAGAAGCACCACAACCAGCCCTGCAAGGGTGGTGAGCATTGCCTGCTCCTCGCGCCCTGACCGCACAAGCAGTTGATTGAGCACCGTAACTATAATGCCGATTGCGGCAATTTTAAATATAAAATCAACATCCATAATTTTACCTCTAAATTAGTAATATACCTATCGTAACACCTATGCACACGCCGCCCGTTTGCCAAAGCTTGGCTTTCTCTGTGACGCTGCTATTCGCTTGTGCTTCTTTTTTTTGAAGTATTGCGGCGGTGGCCTTTATTCGCTCACATTCCGCCTTTTTGCCCGACCTGCCAAGGCAGGCAAAAAAATTATTTATTATCTGCCGCTCATCAGCATCAAAATCAGTGTCTTGAAATGATACGCTCGAGCCGCGAAGCCTTATAAAATCACAGCTATAAAAGGATTTTTTTAGCGCTTCCTCAAGTGTAATTTCGCCGTAATTTATATGCTCATAAAGTGTATCGAGGGACTGCACTAACTGCCGCAGTTTTTTTACTCTAGATTTAAGTGAAGCACCCTTTAAAAAGCCTAAAAGCGAGGTGCTCAAAACACATATAACTATTCCTGACACTTTAACTGCTACATTCACACAAAATCTTCCTAACATCTAAAATTTGAGGCGATTTTCCTATATCGGAACCCAGCACCGCCACATCCGATACTGCGCCGCTATTTATTAATTCCTTTGTTACACTGCGATGTAACAACTCTCTAACACTTGTGCAGTGGGCGGTAGTGATAATATCAACACCCGCGTTAAAGCTATCGGCTATGCTTTGAAGCTCCTGCTTAGTACCCACCTCATCAAAGGCTATAATATCTGGAAACATTGTGCGAAGCGCTATCTGGGTGCCCGCCGCCTTGTTTTCGGTGTGCAAGACATCGGTGGAAAGTCCTAAATCGTTTTGAGCCGCTCCCTCAAAGCCACCCGAAAGCTCACCGCGGCTATCTATAACAGCAACCCTTTTATATGTGCCTGTGGCACCGCTTGAAAGCTGGCGCACAAGGTCGCGAAGCAGTGTAGTTTTGCCGCTGCCAGGGGGGCCTGCTATAAGCATACCTCTGCGATACGACGAAACAAGCGCATCAGCACAGCCCATTACCTCGCGGGCGATGCGGATATTTATTGAACTCACCTTGCAGAACTGCCCCTCACTCCCCCACGCGCCGCTCACCCCCGCGCGGCAACCGTTCGGCAATGATATATAACCCTCGCGAAGCTCCCTTTCGTGGGCATAAACAGACGATTTGCAAAGAAGCATCAGGCTTTCCTGAAGCTCATCATATGTAGCTAAAACTGCGCGCGAGGGGGTATATGATACCGCGCTATCATCTCCTACAAAAAGCGTTTTGCCCCCTATTGTTAAACACACAGGAAGATTTGCGCGAAGTCTTATTTCCTGCACTTGTGATTTTATATCGTCGGGCAAAAATTGCAGTATACGCCTTATGCGGTTTGATATATAAAAAATCACATTATTAAAGCCTTTTTCTTTTCCCATTCTTTTCACCGCCTTGTCCTATATAAAACTTATGACAGGCAAGTCCTATATAGAACAAAAAAAATAAGCCTTACCGCACAAAGCGGTAAGGCTTAATATTTAAATTTAAAATGTAACAGGCTCATCCTGCCAGAGTGTGATTTCGCCACTCTCGCGGGTTTTTTTCATATCTATAACCCGTTGATTTGATGAGCCGCGAAAGCGAAGCGCGATGCTTTTAAGCTCCTCAACAAATCTTCCATCCACCAAAACATCTATCGTTGATAAAATTTCCTCGGTTACCTCACAGCATCCGCGGCACTCGATAGAGCGCAGCTCCTCGAGCGTGAAGCCCGAAAAAGCCCAAATTGTTTTGTTGGGATACCTTTCCTTTACGCGCTTTACAAAGGGTAGTAAATCGCGCTGATTCTCAGGCTCAAAGGGCTCACCGCCCAAAAGCGTTAGTCCTGTTATATAGGAAGGCTCTAAAAGCTTTAATATATATTCTTGTGTTTCTTCGGTAAAGGGTGTGCCATACTGGAAATTCCAGGTTTCTGGCTGAAAACAGTTTTTGCATTTATTCCTGCAGCCCGAAACAAAAAGTGTTACGCGCACTCCTATTCCGTTTGCAATATCGCAATTTTTTATTGTACCATAGTGCATAAAATTTACTCTCCGATAAAAAGGGAGGGTCTCCCCTCCCTTTAATATTTTTAAAATTACAGGTGAAGTACTCTTTCCTGAATTTCCTGAGTTCTGCCCTGATTCCAATACTGTGTACCTATATAGCCACAGGTTCTGCGGGCAACATTCATCTTATCCTGATCGGTGTTTCCGCAATTAGGGCAGGTCCAGATGAGCTTTCCGTCCTCATCCTCTTTGATTTCTATCTCGCCGTCCCAGCCGCAGATATGGCAGTAGTCACTCTTTGTGTTAAGCTCGGCATACATAATATGGTCATATATAAACTGCATAACAGAAAGAACTGCATCAAGGTTATTCTTCATATCGGGTACCTCAACATAGGAGATAGCGCCGCCAGGAGAAAGCGCTTGGAACTCTGATTCAAGCGCAAGCTTATCAAATGCATCAATTGGCTCGGTAACATGAATGTGATAGCTATTTGTGATATAGTTTTTATCGGTAACGCCCTTAACTATACCAAAACGCTTCTGCAAGCACTTAGCAAATTTATAGGTTGTGCTTTCAAGCGGTGTGCCATAAAGCGAATAGTCGATATTTTCAGCGGCTTTCCACTTAGCGGTGTACTCATTGAGCTTTTTCATAATTTGAAGGCCGAGTTCCTTACCCTCGGTTTCAGTGAGCTTTTTGCCGATAAGCGCATAAACGCACTCCCAAAGACCTGCATAGCCGAGGGAAAGTGTTGAATAACCGCCGTGCAGATACTTATCAATGGTTTCACCCTTAGGAAGACGAAGCAGTGCGCCATGCTGCCAAAGGATGGGTGCGGCATCGGAAAGAGTGCCTGTTAGACGCTCGTGGCGCGCTTGAAGCGCTCTATGGCAAAGCTCCATACGCTGGTCAAAGATTTCCCAGAATTTATCAAGGTCACCCTCAGCAGAAAGACCGATATCAACAAGGTTAACCGTTACAACGCCTTGATTGAAGCGACCATAATACTTAGCCTTTCCGTTTTCATCAACATAAGGAGTTAAGAAGCTGCGGCAACCCATGCAGGTATAGCAGTGGCCATCGCCGTTTTTATCTATCTTGTTTTCGAGCATTATCTTTTCGGAAATATAGTCCGGTACCATACGCTTTGCAGTACACTTAGCGGCAAGCTGGGTAAGATACCAATATTTTGTGCCCTCGCGGATATTGTTTTCCTCAAGAACATAGATAAGCTTGGGGAATGCGGGGGTTATCCAAACACCCTTTTCATTCTTAACGCCCTCGAAGCGTTGACGAAGTGTTTCCTCAATTATCATAGCAAGGTCTTCGCGCTCGCGGTCGTTCTTTGCCTCGTTAAGATACATAAATACCGTAACGAAGGGAGCCTGTCCATTAGTGGTCATAAGGGTTACAACCTGATACTGAATCATCTGAACGCCCTTGCGAACCTCCTCACGGAGTCTTCTTTCGGTAACTATATCTATCTTTTCATCGCTTATATTTTCGCCGATTTCCTTAAATTCCTCAACAACCTCGCGGCGAATCTTCTGGCGGCTTATATCAACAAAGGGAGCAAGGTGAGTAAGACTGATGCTCTGACCGCCATACTGGCAGGAAGCCACCTGAGCGATTATCTGTGTTGCGATATTGCAGGCGGTGGAGAAGCTATGCGGCTTTTCGATAAGGGTGCCGCTTATAACGGTGCCGTTTTGGAGCATATCCTCAAGGTTTACGAGGTCGCAGTTATGCATATGCTGAGCAAAATAATCGGCATCGTGGAAGTGGATAATACCGCTTTCGTGAGCCTCAACTATATCACCTGGAAGCAGTATACGCTTGGTTATATCCTTACTAACCTCACCTGCCATATAGTCGCGCTGAACGCTGTTTACAGTGGGGTTTTTGTTGGAATTTTCCTGCTTAACCTCTTCGTTATTGCACTCGATAAGGCTTAAAATCTGCTCATCTGTGGTGTTTGATTTACGAATGAGTGCGCGGTTATAACGGTATGTGATATAACTTCTTGCAACGCTGAATGCGCGCTGATTCATTATCTGGTCCTCAACCATATCCTGAATCTCTTCCACGCTGAGTGAACGATTCATATTAGCCGCCGCAGACTCAACATCCTCTGCAATACGCTTTATCTGAATCTCGCTCATACGCTCGCTTGGGACAACTGTTTCATTTGCTTTGGTAACGGCGATAACTATTTTCTTTGGGTCGAAAATAACCTCTGCACCGCTTCTTTTAATGATTTTCATACTATTTATCCCCCATATTTTGTGGTAAGTTTTTCTCGTGCACTGTGAATTATAGCATATATTGTGTTGACAGTCAATGACAAAAACACAATATTTTGTGTTTTTTCAAATATATACAAATAATAAAATTCTTTTTGGTTATTTTCACAACAAAACAAATTAAAAGCGGCAGATATTGTATCCGCCGCTTTTTAGTTATCACTATATATTGTGTTTTTGCCTATTCGTCATCGGGCATATCCCAGTTGTGCCAGATAGCCTGAACATGATCATTTTCCTCCATCATATCGATGAGTTTTTCCATTTTTGTTATAGATTCCTCATCATCAAGGGTAGAGGTTGTTTGCGGAATGTACTGCACTTCGGCAGACAGGAAGCTATAGCCTTTTTCTTCCAAGGCGTCACGAACAGCGCCTAAATCGTTAGGCTCGGTTGTTATTTCATAAACATCGCCGTCAAAGTTAAAGTCTTCAGCGCCTGCCTCTAAAGCGGCTTCCATAACATCATCTTCGCTTAAGCCCTCAGCTTCAATAGCTATAACACCCTTGCGGTCAAACATAAACATAACAGAGCCGCTCTGTCCCATATTACCGCCGCACTTATCAAAATAGTGGCGCATTTCACCCGCTGTACGGTTGCGGTTATCGGTAAGGGTTTCTACAACAACGGCTATACCTGAAGGACCGTAACCCTCATAAATCAACTCTTCGTAATTCGTAGCTTCGCTGTCGCCTGCGGCTTTCTTTATAATACGCTCAATATTTTCATTAGGTACATTTGCTGCCTTTGCCTTAGCAATAGCATCCTTTAGCTTGCTGTTTTCGGCAGGGTTAGGACCGCCGTTTTTTACTATGACAGCAATTTCTCTACCCATTTTGGTAAATATTTTTGCCTTTGCAGCATCTGTTTTTTCTTTTTTACGCTTTATATTGTTCCATTTGGAATGTCCTGACATATTTTATTCTTCCTTTCGGTATTTTCCAAAAAATTATTTTACCACAATTCCTTATTTTCTTCAAGGGCTTTTTCACATATTATTTCAATATCTTCAAGACTTTTTATTTCTCCGCACATTCGCCTGAGTTCTGCCGCACCTTTTAGTCCTTTCATATACCAAGCGGTATGTTTACGGGACTCAAGTATAGCATTATATGGGTCTTTAAGCTCGAGCATAAGCTTAATTTGACGCTTCATAACTTCAAAACGGCGTGTGAGTGTCGGGGGAGAATAATCATTACCCTCAAAGTAGGCATTAATTTCTTCAAATATAAAGGGGTTACCCATAGCGGCTCTTCCAACCATTAAAAAGTCACAGCCTGTTTTTTCTTTTATAGCTTTTGCAGAGTTACCGTCTAAAACATCACCATTTGCAATTACCGGTATTTTAACTGCCGATTTAACCTCGGCTATGGTATCATAATCTACAGGGGGCGCATACATTTGCTTGCGGGTTCTGCCGTGTACTGTAATAGCGTGAGCGCCGGCTTGCTCACAAAGTATTGCGAGCTTTGTCGCATTTATGTTGTCACTATCCCAACCGGTCCTCATTTTAACAGTTACGGGTATGTCTACTGCTTTTACTACAGCCTCAACTATTTTAGCGGCATTATAAGGCTCAAGCATTAAAGCGCTGCCACCGCCATTTCCTGCAACCTTTGGCGCAGGACAACCCATATTTATGTCAATAAAGCTAGGGTTATAGCAAAGCGCTTTTTTTGCCGCTTCTGCCATAACCTGACTGTCGTTACCGAAAAGTTGAGATGCCGCCGGCTTACATGTACCTGATACATCAAGTAAAACAGCAGATTTTTTATCGCCAAGGCTGACACCCTTAGCGCTTGTAAGCTCACCCACAGTAAATGCGGCGCCCATTTCGGCGCATATTTTCCGCATAGCCTTGTCGGCAACACCTGCCATAGGGGCTAATGCGGCGTATCCTTTAATTTCAACATTACCAATCTTCATAATAAATAGATTATATATTAATTTGCTGTTACTGTCAAATATTAATCCTTGTTGACGGCAACATTATTATTTTATATAATTATTTTAATGATTCTTATGTTACCTATTTATAAAAAAAGGTACATTAAATGTGAAAGGGGTGTTAAAATGGATGACAGTAAAATTATTGAGTTATATTTTTTGCGTGACCAAAGCGCAATAAAACAAACAGAAAATAAATATGGCAGATATTGCTATAAAATAGCTTTCAATATCTTGTCAAACTATGAGGATTCGGAAGAATGTGTGAATGATACATATTTGGCGGCGTGGGACAGTATTCCACCGCAAAAACCTCAGCTTTTGTCGGCATATCTTGGCAAAATTACCCGAAATCTTTCACTAAAGAAGTACAGGTTAAAATCCGCAAAAAGGCGTGGCGGCGGTGAAACCGAACTGATTTTTGATGAACTTAGTGACTGCATACCCTCTAAAGGCAGTATTTTAGATGCGCTTGAGGCTAAAGAATTAGCAATTTGTATTGATTCTTTTTTACGCAGTCTGCCTAAAGAGGAAAGGGTGCTTTTTCTTCGCAGATATTGGTATTTTGATTCCGTTTACACCCTGCAAAAAAGCTTTTATCTTACCGCAGGGCAGGTTAAGATGCGGCTTTTGCGTATAAGAAAAAAACTGCTTTTAAAGCTTGAAAAGGAGGGGCATTTATGAAAACAGAAAAATTACAGGATGCAATTGGTCTTGTAGGTGACGATTTGATTATAGAAGCTCAGAGCATACCCGTGAAGGTAAAAAGAAAAAAGCTTTGGTTTACAGCTACGGCAGCCTGTCTTACCGTAGCAATAATTCTGGGTGTGATATTCTTCCCAAAGCAAAGTGAAAATAAAGTAATAATTACTCCGCAAAATTTAAGTGTATATGCAATAAAACAGGCTGAATATCCGCAAAGCGTAGAATATCCAAGCGAAGAAAGCGAAAACTTTTTTGAGGAAGAAAAGCAGTGGAAGCTTTATAGAAAAC
>JAZPZA010000014.1:0-113060 GCA_045544435.1 Acutalibacteraceae bacterium
CTTTGAATGTTCTTGTCGGTGCAAATTCACCGAGCTTGTGACCTACCATATCCTCGGTAACATATACCGGAACATGCTTGCGTCCATCATGAACAGCAAATGTATGTCCGACGAAATCGGGGAATATGGTCGAGGAACGACTCCAAGTCTTGAGAATACGCTTCTCGCCGGCTTCGTTCATTTCCTGAACTCTTTTGAGCAACACGGGTTGCACATAAGGTCCCTTCTTAATGCTTCTTCCCATTATGAAATCTCCTTTCGTCCGACTTACTTACGACGCTTTACGATATACTTATCGGAGCGCTTATTCTTCTCACGTGTCTTGTAACCAAGTGCAGGTTTACCCCAAGGAGTAACAGGTCCTGGACGACCGATCGGGGATTTACCTTCACCACCACCGTGCGGGTGATCGCAGGGGTTCATTACAGAACCACGAACTGTAGGTCTCCAGCCCATGTGACGCTTGCGTCCTGCTTTACCGTAGTTAATGTTGCTGTGCTCAGGATTTGATACAGCGCCTACGGTTGCCATACAACGCTCGGATACGTTACGAAGCTCTCCAGACGGAAGTCTTAAAAGAGCCATACCGTTTTCCTTAGCCATAAGCTGTGCCATATTACCTGCGGAACGAGCGAGCTGAGCGCCCTTGCCGGGGTAAAGTTCAATATTGTGTAAGAAAGTACCTACCGGAATGTTTGCAAGCGGTAAAGCGTTACCAGCTTTAATGTCGGCATCAGGACCGCTTACAACTACATCGCCAACCTTTAAATCTTGAGGAGCGATGATGTAGCTCTTTACGCCATCCTCATACTGAATGAGGGCGATAAAAGCAGAACGGTTAGGATCGTACTCAAGAGTTTGAACTGTAGCGGGAATTCCAAAACGGTTTCTCTTGAAATCGATTACTCTGTACTTTCTGCGGTTTCCGCCGCCTCTATGGCGAACGGTGATTCGGCCGTAGCTGTTACGACCAGCATTTTTCTTAATAGGCTCAAGCAAACTTCTTTCGGGCGCTACCTTTGAAAGACAGGAATAGTCCATGCTTGTCATATTACGGCGACCGTTAGTAGTCGGCTTGTAATGCTTTATTGCCATTTTATTTCACTCTCCTATATTGGCTTAGCGAAGCCTTTTGGCTTCATACATCACCGGAAATCTATGATTTCCAACAAAAAACTATTACATTAATCCGTCAAAGAATTCGATGGGCTTAGAGTCAGCCTTTAATGTAACGATTGCCTTCTTCCAAGAAGCGGTATAACCTTCGTAACGGCCCATGCGTCTTGCCTGACCGCGTACGCTCATAGTGTTTACCTTAGCAACCTTAACCTTAAAGAGTTCCTCAACTGCCTTAGCAATTTCGATCTTGTTGGCATCCTTGTTAACCTTAAAGGTGTATTTCTTGTCGGCAATGCCGGACATGCTCTTTTCAGTAATTACCGGAGCAATAATGATATCCTGTGCGGTTTTCATTATGCATACACCTCCTCTAATTTAGCAACGGCACCCTTAACCATAACAAGTGTGTCAGCGTTAATGATGTCATAAGTGTTAATTGTGTTAACCTGTGCTGCCTTAGCGCCCTTGATGTTCTGAATGCTCTTAACAGCAAATGCATTGTTATCCTCAAGAACGATAAGAGCTTTCTTGCCAGCGCCGATTGCCTTAAGACAATCTGCAACAGTCTTTGTTTTGTAGGAATCTACATTAAGTGCGTCAAGCACGATCATATTGCCTGTAAGTACCTTATCGGATAAAGCAGACAAAAGTGCGAGCTTACGAACTTTCTTGTTGAGAGAATAAGAATAATCTCTCGGCTTGGGAGCGTGGACAATACCACCGTGTCTCCACTGTGGAGCTCTTGTAGAGCCCTGTCTTGCGTGACCGGTTCCCTTCTGTCTCCAAGGCTTTTTACCGCCACCTGATACTTCTGTACGGGTGAGGGTGGACTGTGTGCCCTGACGCTGATTTGCAAGGTAGTTTACAACTGCCATATGCATTACAACGGCATTGGGTTCAATTCCGAAAATGGCATCGTTAAGTGTAATTTCACCAACGCTTTTACCTGCCATATCAACTACTGCTATATTCGGCATATTAAAAACACTCCTTCCCTTAAGCCTTTACGCTATCGAAAAGAACTACGATTCCGCCCTTGGGACCGGGAACGGCGCCCTTAACAGCAATTATATTCTTCTCTGCGTCAACCTTGACTACGCTCAAATTCTGAACAGTTACGCGTTCATTACCGAGGTGGCCAGCCATCTTTTTGCCCTTAAATACTCTGGCGGGGTCAATAACACCTAATGAACCGCCGTGACGGTGTACAGGGCCTGTACCGTGAGACTCTTTAAGGCGGCTGAAGTTCCAGCGCTTAACAACGCCTGCGTAGCCTTTACCTTTAGATGTGCCTCTTACGTCTACTGTGTCGCCTTCAGCGAAGATGTCAGCCTTGATGATGTCGCCAACATTAATTGCGCTTACATCTTCAAGACGAAGCTCACGAAGAACCTTCTTAGGAGCAACATCGCCCTTACCGAAGTGACCCTTCATAGGCTTGTTTACCTTATGAGCCTTCATATCGCCGTAGCCGATCTGTACTGCTTCATAGCCGTCGTTCTCGGTTGTCTTCTTCTGTGCTACTACACAGGGACCTGCTTCGATAACAGTTACCGGAACAACATTTCCGTTTGCGTCAAAAAGCTGTGTCATACCAAGCTTCTTGCCTACAATACCTTTTTTCATTTTCTTTTCCTCCATTTGGTTATTGGTCAGCGTTGCTGACATGACCTGCGATGCGAATCGAGTCTACCTATATAATATTAGAGCTTGATTTCGATTTCAACACCGGCGGGAAGCTCAAGACCGGTCAAAGCCTCAACAGTTTTGTTGGAAGGTCTGATTACGTCAATAAGCCTTTTGTGTGTCCTCATCTCGAACTGCTCGCGGCTGTCCTTATACTTATGAACAGCACGAAGGATTGTTACGATTTCTTTCTCGGTCGGGAGCGGAACCGGTCCCGAAACGCGTGCGCCTGTACGTTTAGCGGTTTCCACAATTTTCTCTGCGGACTGGTCTACAAGTGCGTGATCGTAACCCTTAATTCTGATGCGGATTTTCTCTTTCACTGCCATGTGAATTTCGCCTCCTTAAATAGTTGGCGGGCAAAACTTACAACGCGCCGTGTATTTCATTCAGGCACATTATAAAACCGGCACTGGCTGGGGTCGCAGTCAATTCCGGACAGCCAATCGCTTGGCCGTTGTACGCAAAGGTCGCAAGTTTCCCTTGCATACTCCATAGTTTTTCGCCCGGTTTAAAATCGGACATACTCCGCGGAAATTTCCCCACTCAAGGTGGGCCACCTCCCGCATCAACGCATGTTTTTACGCCGCATTTTCACAGCGTGCCTTAGAATAATACCATAATGCAAGCCAAAATGCAAGAAATTTTTAAAATAATTTTCTTATAATTTTCACGAACTTTCGTTTTGATTTTTGTGCAAATAGACGAAAATAAACCGCCATCCAAAACAGATTGCGGTTTACATAATAAATCTATACTATATATTGTGTTAATTGCTAATTGCTTTAAACCCTTCGCCTATTATCTCGCCCACATCACCAACAACTATAAAGGCTTTTGGGTCGTGCTCTAAAATAATATCGTGCACTGCAGCGACCTCGTGGCGGCGCAGTGTGCACATAAGCATTATTCTTTGCTCACCTGTGTAGCCGCCCGTAACGCCTATTCGGGTAACGCCGCGGTGGACGCGCTCTGATATATCGCGGCAGATGCTATCAGGCTCGGCGGTAATGGCATATATCATCTTCCCCTTATCCGCGCCGTAAAGCACGGTATCCATAACCTTTGAGGAAATATACATAGCAAGCACCGAATAAAGCGCGCTTTCTATATTTTGGTAAACGAAAGCCGCAAGCCCTATTATCACCGCATCCATAATAAGAATCACTCTGCCAACGCTTATGTGTCGCTTTTTGCGGTTTATAAGCTTTGCGATTATATCAACTCCGCCCGTTGTGGCGCCGCGCAGAAGAACAATACTCAGTCCCAGCCCCATAAGTATACCGCCGAAAAGGCAGGCGAGCATATTATCGGTTTCAATAGGCTTTAAGATTTTGGCGGCAATATCGAGGCTTGCCGACATTATAGCCGTTGCGGCTGCGGTTTTAAGGATAAAAACGCTACCCATTTTTATATATCCTATTATAATTATCGGTATATTGAGAACAAGAACTGTAATGCCTGTGGGTATGCGGGTGAGGTAGTTTATGACCGTTGCAATGCCCGTAAACCCACCTGGTGAAATTTCGTTTGCCGAAATAAACATAGTTACCGCCGCCGCATATATAAAGCAGCCAACAATAAAATATCCTAAATCAATAAGCGGGAACAAACCCTTTTTGCCCATAATAAAAAGCCTCCAGATAAAATACATAAATATTTTATCCGAAAGGCTTTATATAAATTCATTATTCTGCTGTTTGGTTGCGCCAAATAATATCAAAAAGCTCGCGCGCGCGCTCACTCTCCCCCGCAAGATGCAGATAGCCGAAAAGACATTCAAGGCCTGTGGCGGTGTGATATTCCCCGCCCGTTGCGCTTTTTGGAGTGTTGCCTGTGTGAAAATTTCTGCCGCGCTTGAAGATTATCATTTCTTTTTCGCTAAGCTCAGACTCAATTACCTTAAATGCCCTTGCTTGCGATACAGCGCTAACATATTTAACCGAAAGGCTGTGCAAATCGCCCGACGAACGATTAACCTCAGCAAGGCGCGTGCGAGCAAGAAGTCCATAAACCGCATCGCCGACAAAAGCCAGCACCGATGGGCTTAAAAGATTTACATTATCCATCATATTACTCCATATAATCGAACTCTACATCGTAAACATTTACGGTGTCGCCCTCCTGAACGCCTGCAGCGCGAAGCGCATCAATAATGCCTGTTTGACGAAGCACGCGTTCAAAATACTGCAGTGACTCATAGTCATCAGGGTCAACGGTATTCATAACATCCATAATCCAGGGCGCATCCTCAACAAAGTAAACGCCATCGCACACGCGGATATTAAAGGTGCGTTTTTTCTTGACCGTAAAGTCCTCCTGAGGCTTAGGCTCGGCTTCGTATATCTTGATAGCAGGAAGCTTTTGAAGCTCTGCTGCCACGCAGTTTATAAGCTCGCCCGTGCCCTCGGCAATCGCCGCCATAACAGGGAAGAACTTATAGCCCTTATCCTCAAAATATTTTGCTATACGAGCTATATCCTCTTCTTCACAAAGGTCACACTTATTGCCGACTATTATCTGCGGTCTTTCACTAAGCTCGCCGCTGAAAACAGAAAGCTCATGGTTTATCTTTTCGAAGTCCTCTATCGGGTCTCTGCCCTCACTGCCCGAAATGTCGATTACATGAAGCAGCAGTCGGCAGCGCTCAACATGGCGCAAAAACTCGTGGCCAAGGCCCACGCCCTCGCCAGCACCCTCAATAAGGCCTGGGATATCCGCCATAACAAACGAACTGCCCTCGCCCATTCTCACAACACCAAGCACAGGAGTGAGTGTTGTGAAGTGGTAGTTTGCAATTTTAGGCTTTGCCTCGCTTACGACCGATATAAGTGTGGACTTACCAACATTCGGAAAGCCTATAAGTCCCACATCAGCCAAGAGCTTCAGTTCAAGTGTTACATCAAGCTCCTCACCTGGATTTCCGTTTTTAGCAAATCTTGGTACCTGACGGGTTGATGTGGCAAAATGGGTGTTACCCCAGCCGCCGTTGCCACCCTTGGCGATTACAACAGGCTCGGTATCCGAAATATCGGCAATAATTCTGCCGCTTTCTGCATCCTTAACCAGCGTTCCACGCGGCACCTTTATTACAAGCGGTTGACCTTTTTTGCCGAAGCTTCTGCCCGCCTTGCCGTTTTCGCCGTTTTCGGCGCAGTATTTGCGCTTATAGCGGAAGTCAGCAAGGGTGGAAAGATTATCATCCACCTGAAAAATTATATCTCCGCCTCTGCCGCCATCGCCGCCATCGGGTCCGCCCGCTGCAACATATTTTTCGCGGTGAAAAGACACCGCACCATTGCCGCCGTTGCCCGCTTTAAGATGTATTTTTGCAATATCTACAAACATTTTTTATTCCTCTGTATATTCCTCTTCCTCGAAGCCCTCAAAATTCTCTTCAAACTCGGCTGCGGATTCCACAACCTCATCATAAAGCGCTTGGGCGCGCTCGAGGTCCCCCTCGGAAACATATATATCAACCGCACTAAAGGAGCCGCCGAAAACTATCTGCATACCCTCATCACGCTCATCGCAGGTGAAGGGAACATTGTTATCGCGCAGAACATCCTTATAAATTTCTGCCTCAACAACATTTTCAACCGAAACTGCAAGCACAGGCTTTTCTACTACCGGTTTTTCTTGCTCTTCCTTTTCTTGCTCGGCTTTTAGTTGGGCTTCATATTCTGCAAAGGTTTTAAGCTCGGCGCCGCAAATTGCGCATGTTTCTGCCGAATCATCGCAAGCAAACCCACATACATGACAGTTTTTCATATGCCTTCCTCCTTGGATAAAAAAATAGGACGACCGTACCTTTTTCAAAGTTCGCCGCCCTATTTAACTTCTTTAACTATTACTGCTCCACAGCGTAGATGCTAACCTGCTTGCGGTCCTTACCTACGCGCTCAAACTTAACCTTACCGTCGATAAGAGCGAACAAGGTATCATCAGAGCCGCGGCCTACATTGTTGCCTGCGTGGATGTGTGTTCCTCTCTGGCGAACGAGAATATTACCTGCCAAAACAAACTGACCGTCAGCGCGCTTAACGCCAAGACGCTTAGCCTCACTGTCACGACCGTTCTTGGTAGAACCCATTCCCTTCTTATGAGCGAACAATTGAATGTTTATCTTTAACATTTGCTACACCTCTAATCTTAATCGTTTACTGTACTGCTTGGAAAGCTCCTCAATATGAAGGCGAAAACCATCAAGCACCACGCGTGAAGCATCCGATGGGCAGTGAACATAAATTTTCATCACGCCATCCTCAACTAAAGCATCACACTTATCCCCGATTATTTCGGTGATGGTGTTGGCCGCCATATAGGCCGCCGATGATACCGCCGAGCATACAAGCTTTCCGTTAGCATCGTCACAGCTTTGCGTGCTGTGACCTGCAACCTCAAATCCGCAAAGACCTATGCGGTCCCGCACAAATTTAACCGCGGTCATAATTAACCGATCTCGTTAATCTGTACCTTAGTATAGGGCTGTCTGTGACCCATCTTACGGGAGCTGCTCTTCTTGGGCTTATAGGTAAATACTGTTACCTTCTTGCCCTTGCCGTTCTTAAGAACGGTACCCTTTACGAAAGCATCCTTAACATAGGGCTTGCCAACCTTGAGTGTTCTGTTGCATACAGCAACAACCTTATCAAAGGTGACTTCCTCTTCTACCTGAGCGTCAAGCTTCTCAACATAGATAACATCACCGCTCTGGACACGGTACTGCTTGCCGCCTGTTTCGATAATTGCGTACATTTTTTTACACCTACCTGATATTTAACAGTCTCGCTACGGAGGGCGTGACAACCCTAAAATAGGGCGCAACTTACAAAGCCCACAATATGCGGCTTGACTATTCTATCACAGCAAAAGTCAATTGTCAAGCAAATGTTTTTGTTTTCGCAGCAATTTTTATGTGTTGTAATTTTCATTGATATATGTTAATATTAATATATCTATGTGATAAAGGAAGTTTTATATATGAGTGAAACTGTTAAAAAGAAGGTTCTAAGCTGCATTCAGCCAAGCGGTATGTTGACGCTCGGCAACTATTTAGGTGCGCTTAAGAACTGGCTTTATATGCAGGATGAATTCGACTGCACCTATGCGGTGGCGGACCTGCATGCGATAACCGTGCGTCAAGAGCCACAAAAGCTTCGCGCGCAGATATATTCCACATACGCGCTACTGCTGGCTTTAGGTCTTGACCCTCAAAAGAGTACACTGTTTATCCAGTCGCATGTGGCAGAGCACACCGCGCTTTCGTGGTTGCTTTCCTGCAACACACAGTTTGGCGAGATGTCAAGAATGACACAGTTTAAGGATAAATCGGCTAAGCACGCCGATAATGTTAATGTGGGCCTTTTCTCATACCCTGTGCTAATGGCGGCAGATATTTTGCTTTACCAGCCTGATTTTGTGCCTGTGGGCGCAGACCAGAAGCAGCACCTTGAAATCGCCCGCGATATTGCCACACGCTTTAATCATATCTATGGTGATGTTTTCAAGATTCCCGAGCCTTATATTCCAAAGATAGGCGCGCGCGTTATGTCACTTCAGGACCCACAGAAAAAGATGTCCAAATCGGATGAAAATCTAAACTCATGGGTTGCAATACTTGATGACCGCGACACCATTATCCGCAAGTTCAAGCGCGCAGTTACCGATAGCGATGCTTGTGTGAGGCTTTCTGATGATAAGCCGGGCATTTCAAACCTTATCGGCATTTATTCTGCCGTAACGGGCAAGACCGCAGATGAGATAGAGCGCGAGTTTGAAGGGAAAGGCTATGGCGACTTTAAGCTTGCCGTTGGCGAAGCTGTGGCAGATGAGCTCGCTCCTATTAAGGCGCGTTACGATAGCATCATCACCGATAAGGGAGAACTTGAGCGCATCTTCCGCGAGGGTGATGCCCGCGCCGAGCGAGTTGCCCGCAAGACCTATTTTAAGGCTATGAAAAAGGTTGGCTTTGTGTTATGATTTTCCCGCTTAAAGGAAATGAAAATGTTAAATCGGCAGTGCTTAATGCGATAGCCACCCGCCGCATCCCCCACGCGATTTTAATCGAGGGTGATGATGGGCTCGGCAAGCGCACGCTTGCGCGTTTTATTGCCAGTGCCGCCGTTTGCACCGAAAACGACAAGCCTTGTGGCGTTTGCCACGGCTGTCATTTAAGCGAAGTTGGAAGCCATCCTGATATCAGCGTTATCGCGCCTGAGGAAGGAAAAAAGAATATTACAGTATCGCAAATTCGTGAGCTTCGCGCGCAGGCATATGTAAAACCCCATTCTGCCGAGCATCGAGTGTTTATTATCTCCCACGCACACCGAATGAACGAGCAATCGCAAAACGCGCTTCTTAAGGTGCTTGAGGAGCCGCCTGCAGGCGTGATATTTATTCTTATCACACCTTCTCGCGCGGCTATGCTTGAAACCATAATTTCGCGTTGCACACTGCTTTCGCTTGCGGCGCCCGCCTACCAGGACGCATTTGAGGCTGTAAATTCTATTACAAATGCATCAAGTGAGGAAATTTCCTCAGCGCTTAAAGCCGCCCATAATAATGTTGGCAGAGCGGTTATGCTGCTGCAAAAGTGCGCTGATGACACCGCCGCCGACACCGCAAAGCAGTTTTTAAGGCTTTTGTTTTCAGGCAGTGAATATGATATGCTAAAGCTTTTTATACCGCTTGAAAAAAATCGTCTCGCGGCAGAGGAATTTTTACTCGCACTCCAGCTACAGTGCGCCGAGGAGCTTAAAAATTCAGTCAGCTCTATTCGCGCGCGCACGCTTTACGCTCTTTATGACCAGACCAAAAAATATTTAGAGCTACTTAAAACAAATATAAACCTACCGCTGCTTTTTAGCACAATCGTGTGCAAAGCAAAAGAGTTATTATAAAAAGAGGTATGATATGACACAGGTGATTTCTGTAAAATTTAAGGATGGCGGCAGAAGCTACTTCTTTGACCCGTGCGGCATCCAATATAAAAAAGGTGATAATGTTGTTGTTGAAACCGCAAACGGACTTGCCTTTGGAAGTGTTGCAAAGGCAAACCACGAGGTTGAGGACGATAATGTGGTATCGCCGCTTAAAAAGGTTATAAGGGCAGCAAACGAAAAGGACCTGAGCCGCATTGAGGAAAACCGCCAAAAGGAAAACGATGCTTTTAAAATATGTGAAGAAAAAATAGCCGCGCACGGTCTTGATATGAAGCTTGTTGAGGTTGAATACAGCTTTGACGCGAGCAAGATAACATTTTTCTTTACTTCCGACGGCAGAGTGGATTTTCGCGAGCTGGTCAAAGACCTTGCTTCCCACTTCCACGCAAGGATAGAGCTAAGGCAAATCGGTGTTCGTGATGAGGCGCGAATGCTCGGTGGCATCGGTATATGCGGTCAGCCCTACTGCTGCAAGCGTTTCCTTGATGATTTTCAGCCCGTATCAATAAAGATGGCAAAGGAGCAGGGACTCTCTCTTAACCCCACCAAGATTTCGGGCTCTTGCGGCAGACTTATGTGCTGTCTTAAATACGAGCAGGATTCATATGAACATCTAATTTCCATAACCCCCGGCGTTGGCGCAACCGTTAAAAGCGAGCACGGCGTTGGTGTTGTGGTGGATGTGAACTTCATCACAGGAAATCTTTTAGTGCGCCCCAAGGAGGGCGAGGGTATTCCCTATAAGGTAAACCGCAAGGATGTGAAGCTTCTATCCCGTGGCGGTAAAAACAAACCTGCCGAAAAAGAAAATGAGCAATAAAAAAATCACCAGCTTTATTTTAAAGCTGGTGATTTTTAATTGGTAATTGAAAATTGCTAATTGCTAATTTTTTAAATATTCTCAATCTTTATCATATCGGTGGTGCCTGATTTGCCGTTGGTGGTGCCGCCTGTGATAACTATTTTATCTCCCTTTTTAAGATTCAGTGTTTCCTTCGCAGTCTTTGTGGCGGTGTAAAAAAGCACATCAGTGGATTTATAGACCTCGCCCATAACGGGTGTTACACCCCAAGAAAGCGCTAACTGCCGCCAAGTGCGCTCGTCAACCGTGAGCCCTATAATATCCATCGGTGGACGGAAGCGAGATACCATTCGCGCGGTCATTCCCGAAAGTGAGCAGGCAACTATGCACTTAGCATCCACATCCATTGCCATACCGCAGGTGGAATGGGAAAGCGCATCAACCACATTCTTTATCTTAAATTCGCTTTTTAAAAAGCGCTTATCATAGTGAATGTTGCGCTCGGTCTCCTCGGCTATGCGGGACATCGTTTCCACCGCTTGGGTGGGGTGCTTGCCAGCCGCTGTTTCGCCCGAAAGCATTATGGCACTTGTGCCATCATAAACCGCATTTGCAACATCGCTGATTTCAGCTCTTGTGGGGCGAGGGTTTGTTATCATACTCTCGAGCATCTCGGTGGCGGTGATAACCCTTTTGCCGAGCAAGCGGCACTTGGTGATAAGCTTTTTCTGAATGCTGGGCAGCTCCTCAAAGGGAATTTCAACACCCATATCGCCACGACCTATCATAATGCCATCGCACTCGGCGCAGATTTCCTCTATGTTTTCCACGCCTGAGCGGTTTTCAATTTTTGCTATCAGACTAACGCGGGTATCAACACCAAGGCTTTTTATATATTCCTTAACATCTATAAGGTCCTGCGCACAGGAAACAAACGAGCAGGCTATGAAATCTATATCATTTTCAAGTCCGAATTTAAGGTCGCTTTTATCCTGCTCGCTTAAATATTTTTGCTTTAAAACCTTTCCTGGGAATGCCATACTCTTTCTATCAGAAAGGTCGCCGCCCTCCAACACCTGACAGACAACATCACCGCCCTTTATTTCTTTCACTTCAAATATAAGAAGTCCGTTATTAAGTAGGATTCTATCGCCCACGCAAAGGTCGCTTGCTAAATCCTTATAATTTACTGAAACGCGGCTGTTATCCCCCTCAACCTCATCTGCGGTAAAGGTGAAGATATCGCCCTGCTTTAACTGCACCTTGCCGCCTTTAAAGGTTTTGATGCGGTATTCAGGACCCTTGGTGTCAAGCAAAATAGCGATTGGCATATTAAGCTTCGCGCGCACCTTTTTTATAAGGTTTATATTGTCAATGTGCTGCTTGTAGTCGCCGTGTGAAAAGTTAAGACGGGCAACATTCATACCCGCTAAGCACATTCTCTCTAAGGTTTTCTCACTACTGCAGGCAGGGCCTAAAGTGCATACAATTTTAGTTTTTCTCATAAAAATCTCTCCGTTCGAGGGGTAAAAATAAAAGGACAGAATACAAGAAGTATTCTGCCCGAAAAATCTGGAAACATTACAGACTAATAAAGATTGCCTCTTTCAAGTGTTTGCCCTATGGGCAAACATCATTAAAAAAACTTTGCGCTTAGCAAAGTTTTTTCACTCCCGCCCTGCCGTAACGGCTTAAGATAACCTGAATTTAACTTCAGGTGGGTTTCCGCCGAGCGGTTTCGCGCTCCCTTCTTCCGTAATCGGCACCGCCGCGGGAGGTCTGCAAACCCGCCGCCCGAGCAAGGAATCCCGTTTAAAAGGTTGTAGGGTTATAAAAGCTACGATTCGCGCACAGGGCAGGATATATTCTATTTATTGCTCATCAATTTCAAAGAAATCCTCAAGGCGGTCAACAAACGCATCGGCGATGGTTTCATATTCGTCATCATCCTCGATTTCGCAGAAATATTCCTCGCCGTTTTCCTCTGCCACCTTAACTATCACAAGCTCACCCGAATCATCGAGCATCGCCTTGGGGTCCTCATAGGTGGGGAGCAGTGCTAAATATCTGCCTGTATCGGTTTCAATGGCATCGAGCACCTCGAAATTATATTCCTTGCCGTCATCATCGCTAAGGGTTATAAGGTCGGGATTATAATCATCATTCTTTATATTGTCCTGCATTTTTTATTTTCCTCCGAAAACTTTTATTCTTTATATATATTTTAACCCATAGTATTCGTTCAGTCAATAACATTATTTTACCTAAAATATCAAAGCAAATCACTAAAACCGCTTAATTTTTTGCACCAAAAACTACCATTTTGCAAAATATTAATAATTTTCAATAAAAGTTATTAACTTTTTCTTGACAAATTGTGTATATTGCATTATAATAAAGATGACAAAAGAAGAAAGAGGTGACTCAGAAGTGAAGGAAACTCCACCTGCACACGAAGCAAAATTTTAGGAAAGAGGTGAGTCCGAAGGTTTAATTAATTTATAACTTAAAACTATAAATTTGTATAAAGGTGAGTCCAATGAAATAGTTAGCGGCAACGCGACACTATAAATTTATAAGACGGTGAGTCCGATGTACATTTAAGTTTTTATATAGAATTCGCTAAGAGCGTTGATTATAGAAAATCATAGATAAACAATTTAATAATAAAATAGTTTAATTATTATATATTACTCATATATAAATGCCGCCGCAGAGAAATCTGCGGCGGTTTTCTTTTTATTATATATTAAACCGTGAAATTGCTAATTTCTAATTGCCAATTGTTAATACCCCAATACTTCATTAACAAGCACAACCGTTATTCTTTCTCCGCTTGCTTGCTTACCTGTAACAGAATAATGGCGGCAAAGTCTTTCAGCACTCTGGCAACCATCGGTTATATCCGGCGTTTCGCTGTTGCAAAGCGCCACGCAAAAGCCTTGCTTAAAGCAGGGCGTTTTTTTATTGAGTCGAACACTGTTTTTAGGCGCCGCGATTTTTTTAACCCTTAAAAAGCCCTCGTTTACATCTGCGACAATTTTATTTATTCCCGCCACAACGATAACCTTTTTGGGTCCAAAAGCGAGAGCCGATACGCGGTTGGCATAGCCGTCCACATTAACAAGCTCACCCTGCTCGGTTATAGCGTTAGCCGAGCAAAAAAAGAAATCGGCGCCTATGGCATCCTTAAACACCGCTTGCCTTTCTTCTTCGGTTATCCCCTCGCGATTGCGATCGCGGAAGTTATAATTTTTATCGTTAATAAGCGCCCAAACGCCGCTCTCTTGCAAACTAACCGAGCCGCCCGCGGTAATCAGCGCACCACAAAAAAGCATCTCGCGGATAATTTCTACCGCCTCGGCGCTGTTTTCAGCAAAAACCGCTTCGATGTTATTCTTTTTAAGGTTTTTTATAACTCTTTCTATTCTCTCGTTCATCTTTACTTAATTCCTCCCACAATAGTGCCGCCGCCCAGAACTATATCACCATCATAAAACACTGCCGCCTGACCTGCTGATGGCGCGCGCTGAGGGGTATCAAACTCTAATATTGCGCGGTTTTCACCCACCAAATGTATGCGGCACGGGTTTTCCCCTTGACTATATCTAAGCTTTGCGGCAGCCGATATATTATCCACACTTTCGGCTGCTTGTAAATTTATATTTTCTACCTCTACACGGTGATAGAAAAGACCTTCCTCCTCGCCTAACACCACACGGTTGCAAACGGCATCCTTGCTAAGCACAAAGGCGGGCTTGCCAAGGGCGATTCCAAGCCCCTTGCGTTGACCTATCGTGTAATTAATAATTCCCTTATGCTCTCCCAAAACCGCGCCGTTTATATCCACATATTCGCCGCTCGGGAAGCTTTCCCCTGTTCTCTCACAGATAAAACGCGCATAATCGCCGTCAGGCACAAAGCAGATATCCTGACTATCGGACTTTCGCGCCGTTATAAGGCCTTGCTCCTCGGCGATAGCTCTTATCTGAGCTTTTGTATAGCCTCCAAGTGGCAAAACAAGGGATGACAGCTGCTCTTGACTAAGCGTATAGAGCACATAGCTTTGATCTTTGGAAATATCAGCAGCCTTTTTTATATAATAGCGCCCGCCACTGCTTTCCACCCTTGCATAATGCCCTGTGGCAATTTTTTCATAGCCCTTATCGCGGGCAAATTGAAGCATAGCGCCAAACTTAATATGACGGTTACACTGAATACAGGGGTTGGGTGTTCTACCCGATTTGTATTCCGAAATAAAGTTATCAATTACAAATCTGGAAAACTCGGCGCTGAAATCGGCGGTGAAGTGGGGTATGCCGAGCTTCTGGCAAACAGACGCCGCATCGCGGCATTCGTTTTCAAGCTTTTCACTTTCGATAAGCCTCAGCGTTACGCCCGCGGTTTCATATTCACTTTTCAAAAGTGTTGCCGCGGCAGAGGAATCAACCCCTCCGCTCATACCAACCATTACCTTCATTTTGCTTCCTACTTTTTCTTTTTATGAATATTTCTAATAGTCTTTTTCTTTTTTTGCGGCTTGCCGCTCTTAGCACCGACCTCGCGCTTATCTGGCGCTATAAGGCAGTTTTTGCCCGTTCCTATAAGGTCGCGTCTGCCAGCTTTTTTGAGCGCATCCATAACGATTTTACGGTTTTCGGGGCGATAATATTGCAGTAACGCGCGCTGTTCAGCCTTTTCCTGAGGAGTGCGCGGCACATATACCTTTTCCATAGTATACGGGTCAAGCCCTGTATAAAACATACAGGTGGAAACGGTACCAGGTGTGGGATAAAAATCCTGCACCTGTTCGGGGTGAAGCCCCTCTTTTTTAAGGAATAGTGATAATTCTATCGCATCATTTATGGTGCTTCCGGGATGCGAAGACATAAGATACGGCACCAAATATTGCTTCTTGCCCGCACGCTCGGTGAGTTCATAAAAACGCTTTTTAAAGCGCTCGTAGACATTTATATGCGGCTTGCCCATTTTATCGAGCACTCGGCTTGAGCAATGCTCGGGAGCCACCTTAAGCTGACCGCTTACATGATGCTCAACAAGCTCACGGAAAAAGCTTTCATCCTCATCGGCGATAAGATAATCAAATCTTATACCCGAACGGATAAACACCTTTTTGATTTTGGGAAGTGCGCGAAGCTTTCGCAGTAGCTCAAGATAATCGCTGTGGTCCACCTTTACGGCTTTACACATCGTTGGCGCCAGACACTTTTTATCGGCGCAAACGCCCCTTTTAAGCTGCGCCTCGCAAGAGGGAGCTCGGAAGTTGGCGGTGGGGCCGCCTATATCGTGGATATAGCCCTTAAAATCGGGCATATCGGTAATCTTTTTAGCCTCATCTATCACCGATTCGTGGGTGCGAACACTCATAGTTCTGCCCTGATGGTAAGCAAGCGAGCAGAAATTGCACGCGCCAAAGCAGCCGCGGTTGTGGATTATGGAGAATTTAACCTCCTCAATACCCGGCACGCCGCCCAACGCTTCATAGCTTGGATGGTAATCGCGCATAAAGGGAAGCGAATATGTTTTATCCATTTCCTCGGTGGTAAGTGGTGGCTCGGGTGGGTTTTGCACCACTATTTTCTTGCCGTGGCGCTGGATAACGCGTCTGCCGCGCACGGCATCGTGTTCACTCTGCTGAATGCGGCAAGAAATTGCATACTGCCTTTTTCCATTATCGCTTTCCTCACTCACCGCCTCAAAGGAGGGGCACTCCTTAGCGCTTTCCGCTTTATATTCATCAGTGCCCACCGCATAGCAGGTGCCTAAAATATCGTGAAGCTCGCTTATTTTCTCACCCGCATCAAGCCTTTTGGCTATTTCTACCGCGTGGCGCTCGCCCATGCCGTACATAAGAATATCGGCGCCGCTATCGATAAGCACCGAGGGGCGCACTGTATCATCCCAATAGTCATAGTGGGCAAATCGGCGAAGGGAAGCCTCAAGACCGCCAATGCAGATGGGCGTGTCCCCAAAAAGACGGCGAAGCGCCTTTGAATAAACAATAACTGCGCGGTCGGGGCGCGCTCCCGCTTTGCCGCCCGCGGTATATGCATCATCACTGCGTTTTCTTTTAGCGGCGGTATAGTGCGCCACCATAGAGTCTATATTGCCGCCGTTTACAAAAAATGCGAGGCGTGGCTTTCCAAAGCGCATATAATCCTCATCACTTCGAGGCTGTGAAATAATGCAAACACGAAAACCAGCCGACTCGAGCACGCGGGATATTATAGCCGTGCCAAAAGAGGGGTGGTCAACATACGCATCACCCGTAACTATTATTATATCTGCCGCATCCCAACCGAACGCGTGCATCTCTTTTACTGTGAGGGGCAAAAATGGCATAATATCGACCTCGCTTAAAGTATAATTAAGTATACCATATTTAAAAGTTCCTTACAAGGGGTGGTAAAAATTTATGGATGAGGAAATGGTTGTAAGCGAGACTGGACCCCGAAATATGTTCGTTTATATCGCGGTAGCACAGTCTGTTTGCATAGCGGTGCTTATCCTGAGTGTTTTTATAATAAAGCTAATATCGCCCGCTATGCACGAAAAAATAACACACTGGTACACCGAAAATCTGCTTGACGAAACAAGAGTGAGCGAGGTTTTCGGCGAGGAGTAAAAAAATGAAATTTAAATTTTTCGGAACCGAAATATATGTATCCTTTTTGTTTGCGGCAGTGCTATCCTTTATGCTCGCGGTTGACCGCACGGGACTTGTTATCCCCACCTTTTTTGCGGTGTTTATCCATGAAACGGGGCATCTGCTTGCTATGTGGGCATCAGATTGTCAACCAAAGGCGGTGCGGCTTATCCCTGCATCCGTTCAAATCGTGCGCCCCTTTTCAGCCAAGCCGCACGGAGAAGCGGCAATAGCCCTTTGCGGACCTGCGGCAAATATCGTGGTATTCTTAGCGCTTTTTATAAACTTCTGCGCCTTTAAAAGCGATATATCACTGCGGTTTGGTATTCTTAATCTTATTTTAGGCGTTTTTAATCTGCTTCCTGTATCGGGGCTTGACGGCGGAACACTGCTAACCCTTTTAATATCGCGCCGCACAGATATATACCGAGCAGAGGGTGTTGTGAGAATAATCACCGCCGTTTTCGCGTTTTTCGCCTTTATCGCGGGGGTTTATTTGTGGGTTACAGGCACACTTAACATTTCGGTGTTTATTGTGGCGGTATATCTTGGGGTGTGTAGTATTCTGAAGAGATAAAAAAGAAAAAGCACCGACAAAGTCGATGCTGTTTTGCGTATTTGTTAAGAAATTTGAATCCCTGCATAATTTAAATGAAATCATTCGCCCAACAAAGTTGGATTTCATCACAAAGTGATTTCATCCGCCGAAGGTGGATTTAGCCCGTCCGAAAGGACGGATTTAATTGAAAAAAGCACCGACAAAGTCGATGCTTTTTTCTGGCGCGCCGAAGAGGATTCGAACCCATGACCTTCTGGTCCGTAGCCAGACGCTCTATCCAACTGAGCTACCGGCGCAAAAACATATTTAAATGTCTGCGGCTTTTTGACCGCCATAGTATAATATCACAAATGTCTTGTAAAATCAATAGTTATTTTTAAAAAATTTTTATTTTCTTCTTTTAAGGGGATGAATTTACGGATTTTTCATCACTTCTTCGCCACATTTCCGATGCCGTTTGGGGTATGCCCACTGTGTTTATTATTATATTCACGGGTCTTCTTATAAGCATTAAAACCCGCTTTGTGCAGATAAGAAAGCTGCCGCACGCCCTCGCACTGCCATTCAAAAAGCAAGACGGTGGGGCTAAAAATATGTCGCCCTTGCAGGCGGCATGCACGGCTCTTTCAGCTTCTATGGGAACAGGCAACATTGCGGGTGTTGCGGGCGCTATAGCTTTGGGCGGCGCGGGAGCCGTTTTTTGGATGTGGGTATCCGCGCTTTTTAGTATGGCGGTTAAATATGCCGAAATATATCTTGCGGTGCGCTACCGAAATCGCGACCGCAAAGGTCGGCTTTGCGGGGGGACTGCTTATATTATAGATGCCGCGCTTCCCCCAAAATTCCACTTTTTAGCGGTGTTGTTTGCCGCTTGCGGTGCGGCGGCAAGCTTCGGCATTGGAAATCTCGCGCAGATAAGCGCCGTTTCAAGCTCAGTGGGGCTAATGGCAAGGCGCCTTTTGCCACTTTCGGCAAAAGGACTGCTTTTAGTGAAGCTCGGTGTTGGCGTTTTATGCGCGTCTCTTGTGTTCGGCGTAATCCTTTCGGGCAGTCGCAAGGTTGGCGCGTGGGCGGAAAAAATAGTGCCTGTTATGTCGGTGATATATCTCGTTTTATCGCTGGGAGTGCTATTAGTATACCGAGAGAGGATCCCCGAGGTTATAAAATCTATTTTTGTGGGCGCATTTTCCCCTAAAGCCGTAAGCGGTGGGGCGGTGGGCTCGGTTTTTGTTTGTATGCGAATAGGTATGTCGCGCGGGGTTTTCTCAAACGAGGCAGGCCTTGGCACCGCACCCACTGCATACGCGTGCAGTGAGGGAGACAGTGAAAGCCTACCGCTTTTTGGCATTTTCGAGGTGTTTGTGGATACCGTTGTGTGCTGCACACTCACCGCGCTTGTGGTGCTGAGTGCGGGCGACATAAGCTATGGCATCGATATGGGCGCCGCTGCCACATTTTCGGCATTCGCTCGCGTTTACGGTGAAAACATTATATTTGTTTTCTGCCCCGTACTGTGCTGCTTCGCGTTTTCATCAATTCTCGGCTGGGGATTTTACGGCATTGAGTTTATAAAATATCTCACCCGCTCTCGCCGCTCGCTTTCATATCTCACTCTGTTTTGTCTTGCTATATGCTTTGGCGCGGTGATAAGGGTGGATGCTGTGTGGCTTATATCGGAAATCCTTAACGGACTGATGATACTTCCAAACATAACCGCGTTACTACTCACCTCTAAGGAAATAGAAAGCACCTGCTAAAAGCAGGTGCTTTCTTAATTTTTAATTGCTAATTGAAAATTGCTAATTTAAATAACCGCTTTTTCTATTACGGCTCTCACATGGTCGGCGCCTGTGCCCTTAAGTGCGGAAAAGGGAATTATATCTACTTTCTCGCCCAAATCACCAAGCTGATTTTTTATTGCTTCAAGCTGGCGGGCAAATTCGCCCTTGTTAAGCTTATCGCACTTGGTAAGAACAACTGCATAAGGGATTTCAAAGTGGCGCAAAAATTCGAGCATCGAAACATCGAACTCGGTGGCTTGCCTTCTCATATCCACAAGCTGCAGACACAGCTTTATATTGCGGCCTGAGCGGAAATAACCCTCCATAAGCTCAGCCCAGCGCTCGCGGTCGCGGTCTGCAACCTTGGCATAGCCATAGCCAGGCAGGTCAACAAGGCGCGCCGTATCCAAACGGTAAAAGTTCACCGTTACGGTTTTACCCGGTGTTGAGCTAACCCTTGCTATCGCCTTTCTGCCTAACACCTTATTTATAAGAGAGGATTTTCCCACATTTGACCTGCCCGAAAAGCAGATTTCAGGTAAATCCGACTCGCATAACTGTTCGAGCGTGCCGAACGCGGCTTCAAACTCTACCCTGTTCCAATTCATAATGCTTCTCCGTTTTTATGTTCTGATGCTTCTCGCCGCAGGCTGAGCGGGCGGGCAAAAGGCAGTTTCTTTTTGCATTTTATCCTCGCTATCAAGTGGCAAAAGCGCATTATCGATAATTTCGCCCACATAGCTTACTGGGACAAACCGCACGCCCTCGCGCACCCTTTCATCCACCTCATCTATATCGGGAACATTTTCTTGTGGGATAAACACAGTCTTAACCCCGCCGCGGTGCGCCGCCATTGCCTTTTCTTTAAGTCCGCCGATGGGAAGCACTCTGCCCCTAATCGATACCTCGCCTGTCATAGCAATATCACGGCGAACTGCTCTGCCTGTGAGGGCGGAAATAAGCGCAGTGGTTATGGTAACGCCCGCCGAGGGGCCATCCTTAGGAACGGCGGATTCGGTTGCGTGAATATGGATATCCATAGTTTTGTAAAAATCTTTATCAATACCGTATTTTTCGGCGTTAGCGCGAACAAAGGTGATAGCCGCCTCGGCAGATTCCTTCATAACATCGCCAAGGTTGCCCGTTAGCACTGTTTTGCCGCTACCGGAAAGCACCGCAACCTCCATCTGCATTATCTCGCCGCCAACCTGAGTCCAGGCAAGGCCGTTTATAACGCCCACCTCATCGCGGGGGAGGATGCTTTCTGCCCTATACTTCTTGTGGCCGAGCATTGCCTCAAGGTCACTGAGCTTAACGGTAAATTTTTCTGCCTCGCCCGATGCTATCAGCCTTGCCACCTTGCCGCAAACAGAGCCTATTGTGCGCTGCAGTTTTCTAACGCCCGCCTCGCGGGTATAAAAATCGATAATTCCATAAAGCGCACTATCTGTAAAACGGCAGTTTTTGCCACTGAGCGCGTGGCTTGCTACCTCGCGAGCCACAATATGCTTTTTCGCGATATTAAACTTTTCCTCGCGGGTATAACCCTCGAGGGTGATTATATCCATACGGTCGCGCAAGGGCGCGGGTATTGTGTCAAGCGAATTGGCTGTGGTGATAAACACCACGCGACTAAGGTCATAGGGCATATCAAGGAAGTTATCGCAAAATGCGCGGTTTTGCTCGGGGTCTAACACCTCAAGCAGTGCGCTTGATGGGTCGCCCTTATAATCAGAGCCTAATTTATCGACCTCATCAAGCAATATAAGCGGATTTGATGCGCCCGCGTTTTTAATAGCGCTTATTATCTTACCTGGCATAGCGCCGATATAGGTTTTGCGGTGACCGCGGATTTCTGCCTCATCGTGCATTCCGCCTAAGGATACTCGCTGATACTTTCTGCCCATACACTCGGCAATCGTTTTACCGATAGATGTTTTGCCCACACCGGGAGGGCCCACAAGACAGATTATCTGACCTGTGATATCTGGGGAGAGCGCATAAACAGAGAGCATTTCAAGAATGCGCTCTTTCACCTTTTTCATACCGTAAAAATCGCGGTCGAGTATTTTTTCGGCGCGTTTTATATCAACCTTAGTGTCGCTAACATTATCCCACGGAAGCTCTAAGCACAAATCAATATAGTTTCTTGAAACCGTGCCCTCATGCGCGCCCTGAGGCATCTTTGAAAGCTTGTTTATCTCAGCGCGGATTTTATCCTTAACGGCATCGGTGGCGCAAAGCTTATTTACCTTTTCGTGATAATTTTCAATTTCGTTTGCTGCGTCATCGCCGTAAAGCTCATCGCTGATAACCTTTATCTGTTCTTTAAGGTAATAATCCTTTTGATTTTCATCAAGGCGGGTTTTCGTTTTTGCACTGATGCGGTTATCTATCTCGCATATCTCGCGCTCCTTTGAAAGCATTGCGAGCAGTACCTTAACGCGCGCGGATATGCTTAGCTGCTCTAAGATATACTGCTTGTCATCAAAGGGAGACGGGATATTAAAGGCGATAAAATCGCAAAGATAACCTATATCGTCGTTTGTTGCAACGCTTAAAACTATATCATCCGCAATTGTGTGATTAACATTAACATAACGCTCAAATTCTGCCCTTATTTTGCGCAGGAGTGTTTCCTTATAAACCTCGCGGTTTTTAAGCGGCTTTTCTTCACATTTTTCAACCAGCGATATGTAATGCGCGCCGTTATCGGCAAAGGTTTGATGGCGGGCGCGATAAATGCCCTGCACCAGCACCTTAGCGCCGCCATCGGGCATTTTAAGCACCTGACGCACGCGGCAAACACAGCCTATGGGATAAAGGTCTTCCTTTTTAGGCTCCTCAACCATTATATCCTTTTGTGTTACTAAATATATAGGTCTGTTGTGGTCCATAGCAAAGCTTAACGCCTTTACCGATTTCTTTCTGCCCACATCAAGCGTGAGCAGCATATCGGGGAACGCAACAAGACCTCTTAAAGCCAGCACAGGAAGTGTGCTAAGCTCCTTTTTTTCTTCTATTGGCATTTTCTTTGATACTCCTAATTAGTATATAACTGCGGCGCTCAGCGCATTTTCCTGAAATACGAAAAGCACAGTGTTTTCACTGAAATCATACTGTAAAACAGTTAGCGTTGTGCCGCCAGGGATAAAGAAAAGCTCACCCGCACGGGCATCACGCTCTTGTGATTCAAAGCCCGCATCAGCCATAGCATCTCTTATAACCGTGGATACTGTGCCCTGAGCAAAGCCGTAGCTATCGCCGTATTTTACAATATGGGTAATGCCTGCCGCAGAATTTTCGGTTTCATAGCAGCAGCAATATGTGCCATCGGTCATAACGGTTTTATCGCCCGATTGGTAGCTATAATAGTTGGCTTCACCGTGGTCATCAACAACACTGACACTAAGCTTATCTTCGGCTTCTTTTACATCACCGCCGAGGGTATATTCACACTCGGGCATAGAGCCAAGCTTCGCGAAGTATTCAACATCCACCGAAAGCTCGCCCTTTTTATCCTTTTCACCGCAAGCGGCAAGGGAAAAGCAAAAAACAAGTATAAGGCAAACTGATACTATCCTTTTCATTATTTTTCCTCTCCTTGTGCGCCCGCTTTTCTAAGCAGGTTATCTCTCTGCTGCCATAGGTCTTGGCTTAAATCCACATAATAGGTGTGCGGTTTTTCAAAGCGCTTAACCTCGTCCCAAAGATTTTCGACTGCCTCTGCTCTGTGCGCCGCAATTTCTAAAACGCTTGGTGAAGTGTAAACCTGTTCGCCATTTTCAAATATCTTAACCTGTAGCTTTTCGGCTGTAAAATCAGTTACTGTCTTGCGCTTCCAGGTGTAAACGGGGTCGAATATTTCATAGGGCTTGCTATCGTCAATTTTCTCATAATTGAGGGTTATAACATCGGCAATAGCCTTGCCTGTTTTCTTATCATAAAGTCGCCACGGAATTTTAACACCAGGTATTGTGATTTTAGCGGTGTTTTCACTGATTTTAATTTTGGGTGTTATCTCGCCATCCTTTTCGGTTGCGGCAAGCTTATAAACGCCGCCGAAAACCGCCTCGCTTGAAGCGGTGATAAGACGCTCACCAACGCCATAGCTATCAATGCACGCGCCCTGCATATTCATATCCCTGATAAGATGCTCGTCCAAGGAGTTGGAAACGCAGATTTTAGCGTCGGGGTAGCCCGCCGCGTCAAGCATTTCGCGAACGCGCTTTGAAAGATATGTGATATCACCGCTATCAATTCTAACGCCAATGGGTCTACAGCCTAAAGGCTTTAACACCTCATCAAATACGCGAATAGCGTTAGGTATACCCGATTTTAAAACATTATAGGTATCAACAAGAAGCATACAGCTATCAGGATACTTTTCGGCATAGGTCTTAAATGCGGTGTATTCATCAGCAAAAAGCTGTACCCAGCTGTGCGCCATTGTGCCCGAAGCCTTAACACCGAAGTCCTTTGCAGTCTTGATATCAGAGGTGCCTGTGCAGCCGCCGATAATCGCGGCGCGGGCGCCGTAATATGCGGCATCTGCGCCCTGTGCGCGGCGGGCGCCGAATTCCATAACAGGCTTGCCCTTGGCGGCACGAACAATTCGGTTTGCCTTGGTTGCTATGAGCGATTGATGGTTAATTGTGAGCAGCACCATAGTTTCTATCATCATCGCCTGCACCACAGGTCCGCGAACGGTAACAATAGGCTCCTGCGGGAATATGGGTGTGCCCTCGGGCACTGCCCACACATCACAGCAGAACTTAAAATCGCGAAGATAATCTATAAAATCGCTTGAAAAGAGGTTAAGACTTTCAAGATACTCTATATCCTCTTTATCAAAATGAAGATTGTTAAGATACTCTATAAGCTGCTGAACACCCGCCATAATAGCATAGCCGCCTTGGTCAGGCACGCGGCGGAAGAACATATCAAAATATGCCACTGTGTCACGAAGCTCGCTATCCCAAATACCGTTTGCCATAGTGAGCTCATAAAGGTCCATAAGCATTGTTAAATTTCTGTTATCGATTTTCATAAATATACTCCCTTCGGGAAATTAGCAATTAGCAATTAACAATTAATGAGTCGCTTCTCAACGCGAAACACATAAATTGCTAATTGAACATTGAAAATTGCTAATTATTTTTACATTTTCTCAGGTGCGTCAATTTTCAGCATATCAAGAATATTCTTGATAACTGTGGCAGTCGCCTTGCATAAACTCAGGCGCGCGTTTGTGAGCTCCTTATCCTCACCCTTAACTCGGCACGCTGCATAGAATTTATGGAACTTGGTTGCAAGCTCGTTTACATAGTGGGTAATTCGTGCGGGGTCATAAGTCTTTGCAGACTGAATTATCTCACCTGTGAGCGCCGAAATGTGAAGGATAAGCTCGCGCTCCTCGGGCGCGGAAAGCAGACTTAACTGCTCGGCAGTGGCCTCTTTTAGTGTTATACCCTCGGCCTCAAGATTTCTTATAATGCTACAAATACGCGCATACGCATACTGAACATAATAAACGGGGTTGCTGTTTGATTCACTCACAGCAAGGTCCAAATCGAAATCGAAGTGAGAGTTGGGCTCACGCAGATTAAAGAAAAATCTTGCCGCGTCTATCGGTACCTCTTCAAGCAAAGTTACAAGCGTTATCGCCTTGCCCGAACGCTTTGAAGCCTTTATAACCTCGCCGTCACGAACTAAGCGCACCATCTGCATAAGCACCGCGTGAAGACGCTCGGCATCCACACCCAAAGCAGTAAGTGCCGCCTTAAGGCGCGGCACATAGCCGTGATGGTCTGCGCCCAATATATCGATAGCGCGGTCAAATTTTCTCACTTCAAGCTTATTATAGTGGTATGCAATATCAGGCACAACATAGGTCGGCACACCGTTTGCGCGAACAAGCACAAAGTCCTTATCGCAGCCAAAATCGGTAGCGCGGAACCACAGCGCGCCCTCTAACTCGTATGTGTGTCCACTTGCCTTTAGCAACTCGATAATACGAGCGGCTTCACCGTTATTATGAAGTGTGCTTTCTCTAAACCAGGTGTTGTATTCAATGCGGTATTTTGCAAGGTCATCCTTTAGACCTTGTATGTTTTTAGGTAGCGCAAACTCAACAAGCGCCGCTCTGCGCTCGGATTCTTCGGCATTTATATATTTATCGCCGTGAATTTCGGCAAATGCCTTGGCGTGGTTAATTATATCCTCGCCGTGGTAGGAATCCTCAGGCATTTCAATGCCATCAAGGTAAAGCTGCTTATAACGAAGGTCCAAAGAAAGACCAAACTTGTTTATCTGGTTGCCCGCATCGTTTATATAAAATTCACGCTCGGTATAATATCCTGCCGCGCTTAAAACCGCCGCCAGACAGTCACCCAAAGCGCCGCCGCGCGCATTGCCTATATGCATTGGTCCTGTGGGGTTAGCGGAAACAAATTCCACAAGCACGCGCTCGCCGCGGCCATAATCACTCTTGCCGTAATCAGCGCCCTTTGATAAAACATCGCTTACAATATCTGCATAATACTTGTCCGAAAGGAAGAAGTTTATAAAGCCGGGGCCTGCGATTTCGCATTTTTCGATATAGGTGCCCTCGAAATCGGCATTTTTAATAAGCGTCTCAGCTATCATTCGCGGAGCCTTTTTAAGCGCCCTTGCCCAAACCATCGCCGCGTTTACAGCATAATCGCCGTGGGCGCGGTCGGCGGGCACTTCAACCTTAAACTGGGGTAACTCTACCGCTTCAAACTCGCCGTTTTGAGCCGCTTTTTCTGCAGCCGTAAAAAGCATATTTTCAATTTGTTTTTTTGCCTTTTCTACTAATAATGACATTACTGTTTTACCTCTTTTACGCTGATTTCCACCGTGTTTTCACTCACGGGCTGAAGATTTGTGTCTATTGTGTATTCCATTTTTAATGTGCCGCCCGAATCGGTTAGGCGGTTTTGTACCGCTTTGCCATAGATTCCAAGCACCATTTCCCCCTGCGGGATGCTATAAAAGCAGGTGTTGCGCTTGTGCCTTTCGATAACCAATCGAGAGGACATATCGCCGCTGCGCTCTAAGACCACACTATCCTGCCCTATTGCCGTTAGGGTGGTGTGAACGGCACGCTCGCCCATCATCTCCCCCTCCTCATAATGGAGGATGAATCCCTTTTCACTCTTTTCATAAGTGCCCTCGGTGGTAAGCTCGATAACATCCTTATCTTTACCCAGCCCTTGGGTACCCTTTATTTTAATTATCACATTTTTCATAAACTATTAACATCTACCTGCTCTACTTGAATTTCAGTTTGCTCGTCGCCCAAAAGAATTTTCGCCGTTTTTGAAAAGGCGGCGGTTTTATCGCTTACATAAAAGCTATGCTCTGCGGGAGTATCACCACAGTTTAGTGCGTCGCTTTCCTCAAGATAGCGCTTCACAACCAATGCCGTGGAAACGCCCATATTAATAAGCGTTACCCCCTCACCCATTATGGCTTTTATCGCGCGTTCTAAAACAGGGAAATGGGTGCAGCCTAAAATCACTGTGTCAACACCCGCTTCAATCATAGGCTCTAAGTATCTTTTTAGGGTTTCATGTGCTACCGCATCATCTTCTCCTACCCAGCCTTCCTCAACCAAGGGTACCAGCAGTGTTCCCGCGTTTTCAACAACCGTGGCATCGGGGAGAATTTCGAGTATGCGCTTTTTGTGAGCGCCGCTTCGGATAGTGGCGGCGGTTGCAAGCACACCTATTCTGCCGTTTTTTGTAGCAGCCACCGCATCGCAAACGGAATGCGATACAACCTCAATAAAGGGAACGGGCAAATCCTCGGCAGTATCTGCCGCTACGGACGACACCGTTCCGCAGGCGGCAACTATAAGCTTTACATCGCGTTGCAGCAAAAACTGCTCATCCTGACGCGCGTACTTTTTTATAGTTTCGCGGCTTCTTGTGCCATAGGGCACGCGGCCCGTGTCACCGAAATATACTATGTTTTCGTGCGGCAAAAGCTTCATAATCTCGCGAGCAACGGTAAGACCGCCAAGCCCTGAATCAAAAATGCCAATGGCGCGGTTATCTGACATAAGCCTATTCCCCCTTATAATATATATCTATTCATATTATCTTATCATATTTTATATATTTTGGCAACTATTTAATAATCCGCAAACGGCATTTTAAAATATTACACTTGATTTTTGGAGAGAATGTGTTAAAATGAAGTTAATGTAGAGATAAGTCGATACATAAATTTGAGAGTTTTCTCTCATATTCCACTTTGATGGAGGTGTAGACGAATGGCTTTTAAGATTACTGACGATTGCATCAGCTGCGGTGCTTGCGCAGGCGGTTGCCCTGTTGAGGCTATTGCTGAAGGCGATGCTAAGTACGAAATTGACCCTGATAAGTGCTGCGATTGCGGTGCTTGTGCAGCAGGCTGCCCTGTTGAGGCTATAGTTGAAGGCTAATTAATGTCTTAAACAGAATAAAACGCTCGGACTAAAAGTCCGAGCGTGTTTGTTTTTTAGATTAAATAAACAGCTCCACCGCAAACACCGCAACACACGCAAGCGCCGATACCACAGGCAGACTGCCGTTTATAAGCGCGGCTATTATCGCCACTATGAAGCCCGCAAGCGCCGACCACACACTGTCTGTGGCGCCAAGAATAGCGGGGAAGGTCATAACCGCCAATGTTACAAAGGGCACATAATAAAGAAAAGAACGGAAAAACTTATTCGTTATCTTTTTCTTTATAAGCGCCAAGGGCAGCATTCTTATAAGATAGGTCACAACCGCCATAACGGCGATATAAATAAATATATTACCGCTCATCGGCTTCGCCTCCTTCCTGCTCGCTCACAGGGAAAAGCAACGCTGCAACACCAGCCACAACAATTGTTAAAATGATTATTCTAAAGCCTTGGGAAATATCGGATAAAACGGGCGCCTTTGCAAATATAAGGCTTAGCGCCATAGAAATAATGATTATCCCCAAAAGCTTTTTATCATTCTTAGCAGGCGGCAGAATTATTGCTATAAACATACCGTAAAGCGCAACGCCCAGAGCGCTGAGACACCTTGGCGGCAGCAGAGAGCCCGATATTGCGCCGAGTGCCGTACCAATCACCCAGCCTGTCCACGAAACACCTACAAGACCGTAAAAATATGAGGGCGGAACATCGCCGTCGAAAGCAGAAGAAACACCAAAAATTTCATCGGTGTTACCAAACGCCATAAGATAGCGGTGAATGGGTTTCATTTTTTCACTGAGCTTCTGCGAAAGCGAGGAGGACATAAGGCAGTAGCGCAGATTTATAACAAGCTGGGTGAGCGCCATTTCTATGTAGCTAGCACCGCTTGCTATCACGCCGAGCGCCGCAAACTGACCTGCCGAGGTGAGGTTCGTTGCAGACATCAGTATCGCGCTAAAAATATCTATGCCGCTATCCCGCGCGGCTATGCCGAAAGTAAAGGAAACCGCTATGTAGCCTAGGAAAATCGGTATTCCGTTTTTGATGCCTTTTTTAAAAAGGTCTAAGTTGTTCATTATTACGCCTTCTTGACTTTAATCTTTATCGGATTTATAATTGTTTTGGAATATGTGCGAGTATTCTGGGCTTTGCGCCATAGAAACAAAATCATTGGTGCCGATTATCATATGATCTATAAGCCGCACACCCACTCTTGAAAGCGCATCTGCCGCCATTTCCGTGAGCGTTACATCATTGTGGCTTGGCAAGAGCATTTCGCTTGGGTGGTTATGTGAAAGCACAACGGCTGTTGCGCCGCGGTCAAGAATTTTCTTTACCATATCCCTTAAGGAAAGCCCAACCGAGCCGATATCACCCTCGGAAATAAAATCAAAGCCGATAAGCTTGCCTGTGGTATCCAAGCTCAGCAGGCCCACCTTTTCGCTTTGAAGTCCCGCGTAATACTTTAGCATGTATTCGCCCATCTGGTCAAGGCTTGTAAATGTTGGCTCTTTCGCCGCCTTATCCTCAAGATATTGGCGGGCAATGGGCATTACGAGTTTTAAAAGCACCGCCGCGTTTTCACTCATTCCGCGAAACTCTTTAAGCTCCTCAATAGGCGCGTCGAGCACATCCGCAAGGGTGCCGTATTTATTTATCATTTCGTGTGCAATCGGATTAGTATCTATTCTCGGTATGCAGTAAAACAGCAGCAATTCGAGCATTTTATGCGGCGGCGTGCTTTCGTGAAAGCCGCGGCTTAAAAATTCATCGCGAACACGCTTTCTGTGCCCCGCGTGCAGATTTTCTGCCATATCTACTACACCCCCAAAAGGAATTTTTTATGAAAAGTTTTGTTATCACAAAAAACGACGCTAATCAGCGTCTTGATAAATTTATCACTAAGGTCTGCCCCACTCTGCCGCAACGCCTTATGTATAAGTATATCCGCACCAAGCGGATAAAGATAAACGGCAAGCGCGGTGAGATTTCCACCAGATTAAATATCGGTGATTTGGTTGAGGCTTATATAAACGATGAATTTTTCGTTGAGATTAAGCCAAAGTACGACTTTTTAAGCTCTCCCGACCGCCTCGACATTGTTTATGAAGACGAAAACATAATTCTTGTGGATAAAAAGCAAGGACTTCTTGTTCACCCTGATGATAAGGAATATCACGATACACTTATCGGCAGAATTCAGCACTACCTTTATAAAAAAGGGGAATACGACCCCGCGGCTGAAAACAGCTTTAAGCCTGCCCTTGCAAACCGCATAGACCGCAACACAGGCGGCATAGTGATAGCCGCAAAAAACGCTGAGGCGCTTCGCATACTCTGCCAAAAAATTAAGGACCGCGAGATAGATAAGCGTTATCTCACCGTGGTGCACGGCATCCCAAAGCAAAAAAGCGCCACGCTTGAGGGCTTTCTCGAAAAGAACGAGGATAAAAACCGCGTTTATTTAAGCTCCAAAAAAACCGAGCAGAACCGCACAATAAAAACCCGCTACCGCGTGCTCGAAAGCAAAAACGGACTCTCTCTTTTAGAGGTTGAGCTACTCACAGGCAGAACACACCAGATAAGGGCGCATCTTGCATCCATCGGGCATCCGCTTTTAGGCGACGGCAAGTATGGCAAGCTGCAAAACGATAAAAAGCTTGGCTTTAACAAGCAGGCGCTTTATTCATATAAGCTAAGCTTTTATTTTGATACCGATGGCGGTATATTGCAGTACTTAAACGGTAAAACCTTTAGCGTAAACAATGTATGGTTTGCTAGCGAGCTTTTTGGTGAAGGCTATAAATCGCTTTTAAAATAACAGAATTGATTTTATCATAGTTTAATTTAGTTGTAAAGTTTTTTATAAGTTAAAATTTAAACCTCTGCTTTACTTTAAGCAGAGGTTTTTGTTTTCGCTTTAATTGTTTGCGCCATTTGTGCCATTTGCGGCGTTGCCCATCGCATTACCCGCTGAGTCCATAGCGTTGCCTACTGCATCTCCCGCTTTTTCCATAGCGTTTCCTGCGCCATCGGCGGCAGATTCCACAGTGGACCCGAGTGATGAGCTCTTGCCGTTTGTGTTACCGCTGGTATCGCCGTTTGCATCGGCATTCGAGCCATTACCGCAGGCAGCAAGAGAAAGCGCAAATACAATTGATAAAGCTAAAGCAATTATTTTTTTCATTTTTCATTCCTCCCATATTAGTATTTACAGCATTCTTTGAAAAAAGCAGGGAATATTTTACATTTTTATATTTTTTTAATTCTTATTTTTTTGCCCATCCTCTCAGCATTTTCTATCATCGATTTTGTGCCTGCGCTTTTACCGTCCCAAAAACAGATAACATAGTCGCAAGACTGTGCCATTTTTGCATTCCGCATCGGTCCTGCGGCGCCGCCGAATTTATCCCACTCAGCGGGGTATCTTTCCACCTCAAATCCGTTTTCCTTAGCATACCGCTCGCCAAGCATATCTGCGCCTCGGCAACCGCCCGAAAGAAAAATCAGGGTGTACTCTTTTCTTATTCTACTTATACATAAATCAATAAACTCTGCCGCTTGGCTATAATTATTATAATCTCTGCAACCCGCAACAACTATTCTTTTTATCATATCACAACACCATCTTTTTGAATTTTATCAAGTATATGACAAAATGTCATAATTGTCAAGCGCAAAAGATGACATACTGTCATATGGGTGATGTTATGACTAACAATCTTAAAAAGCTTCGCGAAAATAAAGGAATGACACAAATTGCTGTGCAAATGGCAACAGGAATTGAACAATCGCTACTGTCAAAATTTGAAAACGGCGAAAGAGTTCCGCCAACAGAAACATTAATGAATCTTGCAGATTTTTATAATGTGAGTATGGACTATATTATGTGCCGTACAGATAACCCAAACATAAACAAATAAAAATCAGGAAAGCAATAAGCTTTCCTGATTTTCGTTTTTAAAGCATTTCTTATGCTTTTTTATTTTTTATCGCCTTAGTTATATAAGCTGCCGCTATACCTATGCCAAAATAAACGGCGGCGGCAATTATATAAGAAAAGTCAAAGCCTGTTATAACCGTTTCGGCTATCAGAAATATTGCGGCGTTAATTGCGGGCAGATACCATTGCACCTTTTTGCCCCAGCCACTTAGAATACCGATTACTATTGATACCAATGGATTAAGCGCAAAAATAAGCAGCAGCAATATTCCAAGCGCATCCATTCCGCCGATAAAGCTTATCACAACTGCGGGGGATGCAACCATAGCAAGCAGTGAAATTATTACGGAAATTATGGTTCTTGTTTTCATAAATTTTCTCTCCTCAAAATTTATATTTTAAAAGCAAAACGGACGGATATTGCTATCCGCCCGTTTTTTGTTTTTGTTCGGTGGGCGGCTTATATGTCGCCAAAAACCACTTTATTACTTAAAGTATCTATTAAGAAGTCCCTCAAATGCCTTGCCGTGGCGGGCTTCATCACGAGCCATTTCGTGAACGGTATCGTGGATAGCATCAAGGCCGAGCTCTTTTGCAAGCTTTGCAAGCTCAAATTTACCCTTGGTTGCGCCGTTTTCAGCGTCAACACGCATCTCGAGGTTTTTCTTTGTGGAATCGGTAAGTACTTCGCCTAAAAGCTCAGCAAACTTTGCAGCGTGCTCTGCTTCCTCTAAGGCAGCCTTTTCCCAATAAAGACCGATTTCGGGATAGCCCTCGCGGTGAGCCACTCTTGACATTGCAAGGTACATTCCAACCTCAGAGCATTCGCCGTTGAAGTTTTCACGAAGACCTTCGATAATTCTTTCATCTACGCCCTGAGCGATACCAACAACATGCTCAGCAGCCCAGGTCTTTTCGCCTGACTGCTCCTCAAACTTGGAAGCGGGAGCCTTACAGATAGGGCAAGCATCGGGCGCGGAATCGCCCTCGTGAACATAACCGCAGATTAAGCATACATATTTTTTCATTTTTAGTTCCTCCAAAAAAGCTTTAATTTTTTATTTTTAATAATCACTGTTGATTACAGTTTTTACATTTGCCATAAACCACGCACACGCTGGTTTCAGGGGTAAAGCCATCATATCTTGATAGCGATTTGAGTTTTCCCTCGGTGGTGGAAACATCGGTTATCAAGCCACACTTTCGGCAGTGAAGATGCAGATGAAAGGAAATATCACCATCAAAATGCTCATGCCCATCGCCCACCGAGATGCTGAGTATTTCGCCGCTTTGGGCGAGCGCCGCAAGATTGCGGTAGACAGTGCCAAGGCTTATATTCGGCAGCCTTTTCCGCACACCCTCATAAACCTGAGCGGCGGTTGGATGGTCGCATCTGCTTTGCAGCTCTAAAAGTATCGCTTCGCGCTGTCTTGAATAGTTTGCCATAACTCACCTCTTTCTCAAAAGTAGTAATCATTACTACTTTTTACATTTTCATTATACACCCTATTTTCAATTTGTCAAGTGTTTTTTCTTGACTTTTTTTATTATTTTATTTAAAATAAACTTGTTCAAGTTTTTAACAATCTTTTTTAATGATTCGAGGTTTTATTCAATGAATACATCGGGAATTTCAAATTCCGTAATAAAGCGTCTTCCAAGATATTACAGATTTTTGGGTGAGCTTAAAAAAGAGGGGCTTACCAGAATTTCATCAAGGGAGCTTTCAAACAGAATGCACCTTACCGCAAGCCAGATAAGGCAGGACCTAAACTGCTTCGGTGAGTTCGGTCAGCAGGGTTATGGCTACAATATAGAACTGCTTCAAGCGGAAATCGGCCGCATCCTCGGTCTTGACCGCCCACAAAACGCCATACTTATCGGTGTGGGCAACCTAGGCCGCGCCATCGCACATTATATGAATTTTGAATCAAAGGGCTTTCACCTTATCGGTATGTTTGACAGCAAGGAATCGCTTGTGGGACAGATGGTAAGGAATATCCCGATAAGAAATATCAGCTCGCTCGATGAGTTCTGCCGCGAAAATCTGCCTAAGGCTGCTATTCTTTGCATACCCAAGGATGCGGCAAAGGAAATTTGTGACCAGCTTATAAGGCTTGGTGTTAAGGGCTTTCTTAATTTCAGCCATTACGATATAAGCCTTGACCACCCCCAAGTTTCGGTGGAAAACATTCATTTTGGCGACAGCCTTATGACGCTTTCATATCAGTTACATGATGAATAATGCATAATCAAAAAATTTTAAGCACCCGCTATATTCAACGGACAGTCGAGGACGCCTGTCCCTACATAGCAGGTGCTTTTTTAATTGCTAATTATTCTAAAAATTCAAATTGAAAGTGTTAAATGTTAAATGTTAAGTTTAGGTGTCGGCTTTGCCGACAATATAAATCCGTGCGCTTTGCGCACACATTAACTTTTCACTTTCCATTTTCAATTTAACATTTTAATCACTAATTATCATTTCCAACGGTTTCAAGCACCGCAGCTTTCGCTTCTGGGCGGGAATCGCCGTGGCGAACAAAGCTCATTGTAACAAAAGCGGCTGCTGAGAAAAATACCGCATAGGGGAACAAAATATTATATCCTAAAGAAAGCTTATCTATCAAAAGGCCCGAAAGCAGGGGCGTTACTATCTGCGCCGCCATAGAGAAGGTATAGTATAGCCCTGTATACTTACCCACATCCGAGCCGCGGCTCATCTCAACAACCATCGGGAACGAGTTAACATTAATAGATGCCCAGCCGATACCAACAAGCGCGAATATAGCATACATTATCGGCGTTTCCTGACGCAGGAATATTGCTATAAGATAGCACACCGTCATAAGCGCGACGCCCGCAAGCACCATTTTCTTTCTGCCAAAGCGGCTCGATAGGAAGCCAAGTGGTACAAATGACGCAATAGCCGATATAGTTGCAAGCAACAGATAGCTTGACGAAGTGCTAAGGTCCACGCCCCAAATATTAACGCAGTATCTTGAAAATGCAGTTGTTACTGCGTTATATGCCATATACCAAAGCAAAACCGACACCAAAATAAGTGCAAGGCTTATAAACACGGGTCTTTCCATCTTTTTGCCTTTATCCTGCTCTTGCTCTTCTTCGTCGTGAATGTTTGTTTCTTTCAAAACCTTATTTTCATTAACGGCAAGCACCATAACAAGCACGGCAACCAGCATAAAGCCCGCAATTATTAAATAAACGGGTGTGAAGGACTGGTTTGAGGAATAAACCTTTTCGCCTGCGGCATTAGTTTCGCTTTTGAGCATAAACATCATAACCACCGTTGCGAAAATTCCGCCTATGTAGCCTACGAGGTTAATTATCGCATTAGCCTTACTGCGAAGCGGCTTTTCGGTGACATCAGGCATATAGGCTACCGCAGGTGTGCGGTATACCGCCATAACCACAAGCAGAGCCATCAGCGTTACGATAAAGCCGATAAAATTTACCGTTTTTTGGAAATAGGAAAGAGTGACAAGCAGTATCACCGAGCCTATTGTGCCGTAAAGTATATACGGTGTGCGCTTGCCAAGGCGGGTGTGCGTTCTATCGGAAAGCGCGCCAAAAAGCGGTAGCATAAACACCGCAAGCACATTATCCACCGCCATAACGGCGTTTGCGGTGAAGGTGCCAAGTCCGAAAACATTTTCAAGCACATATGGTATTACCTGATCGTAAAACTGCCAGAATGCCAAAATTGCCATAAAGGCTAAGCCAATAAGCACGGTGCGTTTGTAATTGAGTTTCATTTTTTAGTCCCCTTAAATTTTTTACTTCAAATGAGCTCTATAATAGCGGCAAGGTTACCGCGCTTGCCGCCCGTTGCGCGGTGGGAGTGCAGCAGCTGCGCGTTACAGCAGGTGCAGATATCGGCAATATCGAGGTTATCCTCTTTAATGCCGCAGTCAAGAAGTATGTTTTTATTAGCCGTTTTTATATCGAGCATAAAGTGGTCGCTGTCGCGTCCTGCTTTAAAAACGCCGTCAAGATTTATGCCGCTTTTTATAAACTGCTCGTAAACAGGTGTGTCCACCTCATAGCAGCATGCGCCTATAGCAGGACCTATTGCCGCGATTATATCCTCGCGGCGGCAGCCGAACTCGCTCACCATCTTCCCAACGGTCACTTCTCCGATTTTGCTAACGGTGCCTCGCCAGCCCGCGTGCGAAGTAGCGCACACCCGCTTTACAGGGTCGCAGAAAAGAAGCGGTGTGCAATCGGCATACTGGGTTACAAGGGCGACGCCGCTCTCGCCTGTTATTAGTCCATCAACATCGGTGAAGCCTGACTTTGTGTAACCCGCGCCGCAGTCGGCGGCGGTTACCACGCGAACATTATTTGTGTGTGTTTGGCGGCTTAGCACAAGATGGGAAATATCAATACCCACCTGCCCGCAAAGTCGGCGGTAGTTTTCCTCGACAGCGTCAAAGCAATCTCCGCCCGAAAAGCTTAAATTCATAGAGGCATACTGCCCCTCGCTCACACCGCCTGCGCGTGTGGAAAACACATGCCGCACAGCGCCGCACTCACTAAGACGCGGAAAGGTTATATACATAAGCTCGCCCGAACGGTTTATATTTACGGTTTTACTATTCATTTCCGCCCTCGATTTCGTTAAGAAGCATAGTGTGATTATTTATAAGTTTATCCTTAATGCTTTTGCCCATTTTTCGATAGATATAATTTATAGCATCACCCGTGAGCGGCGGGCGTTTATCGGGCGAATGTGCATCGCTTGCGATAAACGATACATATCCCTTTTTAAGTAGCTTTTCGCATATACGACCTTGCGCTTTAGAAAGCAGCGCCGCGGCATTTATGTGGGCGAGCGCCTCACCCTCTGCCACAAGCTTTAATAATTTGCGAAAGCCCTTTTGAAGCGAATATCTTTCAATGTGCGCAAGAATAGGAATAAGACCTAAGCTTTCGGATATGAGCCGTATATCCTTTAAAATACCGTTATCTATCGGTGTGCCATAAGGCAACTCAAGAAGGATATAATTGGTGCCCGCCAGCGTAAGACGAGAAAGCTCGCGTGATTTTCCTATGCCATTAAAATAATGTACTTCACAGCCGATATATATATTAGGCAGTCTCTTATCAGCAAGTGCCTCTTCAAGCTGCGCGGCGGCACTGCCCACGCGGTTTAAAAACTCATCCACACTATCGCGCATAGGATAAAAGTGCGGTGTAGCTATAACATCGGTAACCCCCTGTGCCGACATCATTTCAAGCAGCTCAAGAGCCTGAGTTGTGTCCTTAGCGCCGTCATCAACAGAGGGCAAGATATGTGAATGTATATCAAGAAAGTGCATAAGCTCACCTACCTTTTTAAAAAAATCGGGAGACATAATATCTCCCGATTAATGCGTTTTTAGTCCTTTGTTTTTTCGCCGAGCGTTGGCTTTTTGCCGTAGCCGTAGCCATAGCCATAACCATACTTACGGTAGCCATAGCCATACTTACGATAGCCATAGCGGCGGCCGCCTTTAGGATTAGCGCCGTTCATAACTGCGCCCAATATGTTTATTCCTGCAAACTCAGCGGCAGAAATTGTGTGCTTTATTGCATCGGTGGGGGTATAGCGGTCGCGAACAACCAACACAAGCCCCGCGGTGTTGGGCGCTATAACCAAAGCATCAGTAACAACATCCACAGGTGGGGTATCTATGATAACATAGCTATATTCCTTAGAAACTTCCTCAACAAACTGCTTAAATCTTGCGCTTCCCAAAAGCTCCGACGGGTTGGGAGGAACCTGACCTGCAGTTATAACATCAAGGCTTTCATTCACGCCAACCAGACATTCGGTATATTTATTAAAGCCTGCAAGTATATTTGAAAGGCCGATTTTATTCTCTTTTTTAAGCTTTTTATGTATTGATGAGCGGCGCATATCAGCATCAACAAGCAGCACCTTATCACCTAACTGAGAAAAGGCGATAGCCATATTAACGGCGGTGGTGGATTTACCTTCGCCCGCGCCTGGGCTTGTGATAGCAATTACCTTTGCTTCGTTTTCAGAAAGCAAAAAGGTAAGGTTTGTTCTGATAGCCTTATATGCCTCAACAACGGCAAAGGGCACATGCTTGCTATCGGTAGTTATAGTAGTCTTATTTGCTTGATTTTTCTTATTAATATCCACTGCCATAACCACCTTTCGCTTTGCGATAACCGCCTGCCTCGGCATTCTCAAAATCCGGAACCGAGCCCAGAAGTGGAATTTCAAAGCTTGCTGTGAAATCCTCTTCACCCTTTATTGAACGGTTAAGAGCCTCTACTATATAGATAATTACAAAGCTGATAACTGCACCCGCAACACCCGCGGCACCCGTTGCCATAACAGTGCGGGGATAGGTCATACTCGCCTTAATTGCGGTGGATGCCACCATTGCTTTTGAATACGGAATAAAATCTGTTATGTAATCACACGAGATTTCAACAAATTTGTTTGCAACGCGCATTGCCTCTTTGGGGTCGGTGCTGGTGAAGTGAACATCCACGAACAACGACTCTTCGCTTCTGCGCTCAACAGATGTGCGCCCCATAAGGTTAGTATAGTCATAACCTTCACCCAGTTCATCCGCAAGGCGCTTATAAATATCAGGCGTTTTCAAAACGTCCATAATAGTATGCGAAAGATAAAGTGAAGCCGATATATCGGTAGCCGATACGGTGTTTTTGTTTTCATTATAAGCTGTAACCGCACCGTTTGTTGCTATAACAGAAGCTGTTGCCCTATATCGAGGCACCAGTAAAAAGCTGCAATAGCTATATGCCGCAGCCGCGCAGACAACAAATGCCAGCACAATTATCCACAAGCGCTTCCACGCAAGGGTTAAAATGTCCATAATATCTATTTTTTTCTCGTCCATTTTTCTCCTCTTTTCAAAGGTAATATGCATACACAATATAGTGTAACATTATTGCGCCGAATTTGCAAGCATATTATTTATGAATTCAGGGCGCTAAATATCTTTTTTCGCTGCCCCCCGCATATAAAGAGTAAAGGTCTATCTGGTCGTATGCTGTGGGCCAAAGACTTACCCCCGAAAGGGTAACGCAAACATATTCACAGCCATCATCCCCCTTGCCGAAAGAGGCTATACAATAGCCCGATTCGCTGACAAAGCCTGTTTTGCCACCTAAAATATCGGCGCCTGAGGGCTCTGTGCCGTACATATAGCTAAAAAGCGTGCTTGTAAGCTCAATTCCCTCGGGGTTTTGGGGTGTTGCCGCGGTGGTGTGCTTATAAGAGGACATAATCTCGCGGCAAAGCTCGTTTTGCATAGCCGCTCTCACAATTACCGCCATATCCTCGGCAGTTGTATAATGGTCGGGGTTAAAGAGTCCCGTTGAATTCGTGAAATGTGTGTCGAGAAGTCCTAATTCGTTCGTCTTTTCATTCATAAGCTTTACGAAATTTTCCTCACTGCCCGCAATTTTAATTGCAAGCCCCATGCAGGCATCAGCACCTGAAGGCAATATCGCGCCGTAAAGCAGGTCGGTCATATCAACTTCCTCACCGTTTAAAAAGCCCGCCATTGTTGCTTCCTCAATATAAAGCGGGTCGGTGATTTCATAGCTCATTGTAAAGGTATCGCTCATATTTGTAATATTTTCTATCGCAACGAGCACCGTCATAATCTTGGTGGTTGATGCAGGATAACACCGCGCCTTTGCGTTTCGCGCGGCAACTACTTTGTTTTCATCGCAGTTTACAAATATTATGCTTTCACTTTCAATATCTGAAGGGATATTCTTTGTTTGCTCTGTAAATTTTGCATAGAGGGATTTTTTAGGCTCAGGTGATTTTTCATCCGCCACATCTGAAACCGACTTATCGGCGGGCGCTTCATCTTTAGGCTTATTATCACCGACACAGGAATTAAGGGATAATGCAGTGATGAATATTATAAGTATAAGCGCCACTGCGGCTATCAAAAATTGGGGGCGAAGTCTTCTGCCGCCGCGTTTTCTGCTCATGCTCGGCGCAGGTGTAGCTTTTAAGGGTTTTTTCGAAGCAATTTCGTTATCGCTCTTTACATCATCATCCTTGTTAAGCTGTCTTTCAAGCGCAGAAAAATAATCGCTGTAATCCTTGTCGGAAAATCCATTTGGCATATTATCCCCCCTGTTTTTATTAAGTGAAAAATGAATAATGAAAAATTAAAAATTAATGTGTGCCTTACGGCACGGAATAAAAACGGGCGAGCACTGCTCGCCCCTACGCAATAGAATTTACAAACACATCGTAGGGGCGGTCATTGACCGTCCGTTATTTATATCGTTTCACTCCGCGAAACACCATTAATTGCAAATTGCAAATTGTTAAAAGCCTCTTCCAGCTCCGCCGCCTCCGAAGCCGCCGCCACCGCCACGGAAGCCACCAAAGCCTCCGCCACCGCGGAAGTTGCTGCCACCGCCGTGGAAACCGCCACCGTGGAAGCCACCTGGGAAGCCTAAAAAGAATATGCCGCCGCGTCTGCCAAACACGGCAATATAAAGCGCCACAATAACTATGAGTATCAACCACGAAATTCCCACGCGAAGCGCTTCACCTTCATGTGCCACCTCATATTCGGGAATTTGGGAAATGGGCGTATAGCCCTCCTCGGGGGTGAGACCATACTCAATATATGCCTCGTTCACAATTGCGCCGTAAACACTGGCAATTCCTGCGGAAAAATCATCCGCCGAGAAATAGGACATACCATAGGTATCGAGTATTCTTCCCGTTTTACTATCGGGAAGCGCACCCTCAAGACCATATCCCACGGCGATATATACCTCGCGGTCCTCTACCGAGAGCAGTATAACAATACCGTTATCGTCTTCCTCGGTGCCAACGCCCCATTCGCGACCTAAATTCAAGGCGTATTCCTCTATCGGCTCGCCGTCAAGGTTGTCAACAGTAACTGCCACAACCTGAGCGGTGGTAGCTTCATTTAGCGCCACACCCTTAGAGTATATTGCATCCTCATCAGCAGCATCAATAACATCTGCAAAATCGTTCACAAAAAAACGCTCGGTAGCAGTGGGATACCCTTCATCGACCTCACAGCCTGCAAGGGCTAATAATATTAAAACACCAAGCAATAGGCTTAGTATCCGTTTTGCCGCAGTTTTTATCCCCTTGTTTTTCATAATTAGTCAAAATCCACCACAGGCACATTTGTGCTGTTGGCATCTGCCTCAAAATAATCTGCAGCATCGAAATCAAATATACCAGCCACAATATTTGCGGGGAACTTACGGATAGCGGTGTTATATGCCTTAGCCGCCTCGTTATAGTCCTTACGAGCGGTAGCTATGCGGTTTTCAGTACCTGCAAGCTCATCCTGCAGCGCTATATACTGAGTGTTAGCCTTAAGCTCAGGATATGCCTCTGTTACGGCATTCACCCAAATAGAAATTGCGCCGTCAAGCTGTTCGGAGGCTTCTGCCTGCTCCTCGATATCATCGGCAGCCATTAACGCACTTCGAGCCTGTGTTACGGCAGTAAAGGTGGACTGCTCATAATCGCTGTAGCCCTTAACCGTTTCAACGAAGTTTGGTATTAGGTCAGCTCTGCGCTGAAGCTGGGTTGAAATGCCCGAAGCGGCAGTTGAAACCTGCTCTCTCATTTCAACAAAGCCGTTATAGGATGAGGCGAGAGTGGCTATAATAACCACAACCACCGCAACTGCTGCAACCGCTATAATAATACCCTTCTTTTTCATTTTTTTATCTCCTTTACAAATTCTTCAATTCTGCGAAGCGCTTCTATTATGTGCTCGGTGCTGTAGCAATAAGAGGCTCTCACAAAGCCCTCGCCGCCTTTACCGAATGCGGTGCCAGGCACCACTGCCACATGTTTACTCTCGAGCAGCTTTTCGCAAAATTCATCACTTGTCATACCCGTGGATTTAATTGATGGAAACGCATAGAAAGCACCCTTTGGCTCGCGGCAGGTAAGACCTGCCTTGTTAAAGCCATCAACAATGAGTCTGCGGCGGCGGTTATATTCAGCCACCATATCGGCTACCGCATCATCACAGCTGCGAAGCGCCTCAACCGCGGCATACTGCGAAACCGTGGGCGCGCACATAATTGCAAACTGGTGAATTTTTAACATCTGCTTTATTATTTCACGCGGACCACCCGCGTAGCCTAAACGCCAGCCTGTCATAGAAAACGCTTTGGAAAAGCCGTTTACTGTGACGGTGCGTTCGCGCATTCCCTCAATAGAAGCCATTGATACATGGCTTCCGCCAAAGGTGAGCTCGGAATAAATCTCATCCGAAATCACAACAATATTAGTATCCCTCAAAATCTCGGCAATAGCCTCAAGGTCACTTTTTTCCATTATAGCTCCCGTTGGGTTGCAAGGAAATGGCAATATCAGCGCCTTGGTTTTATCGCTTATAGCCGCGCGAAGCTTTTCGGGGGTGAGCTTAAAGTCGTCCTTAGCTTCAAGCTCAATTATCACGGGAACGCCGCCCGCAAGAGTTGTTATCGGCTCATAGCAAACATAGCTTGGCTGTGGAATTATAACCTCATCGCCCATTTCCACAACTGCGCGAATGGCGGCATCTATCGCCTCACTGCCGCCTATTGAAACAAAAATTTCATCCTTAGGGTCATAAGAAAGAGAGTATTTTCGATTTAAATATTTTGAAATTTCTTCTCTTAAGGCGTCAAGGCCTGAATTGGATGTGTATTTAGTCTTTCCTCTTTCAAGCGAGGCTATACCTGCTTTTCTGACAACCCAAGGGGTTTGAAAATCAGGCTCGCCAACGCCTAAGGATATAACCTCATCCATATTAGCTGCAATATCAAAAAACTTTCTTATTCCCGAGGGCTTTATCTGCGTTACCTTTCCGCTTAATACCTTGGAATAATCTATCATAAAACTATCTGCTCCCTATCATCAGACTCACCATCAAAAAGGCAAACATCCATTTCCTTATAACGGCGCATAACAAAATGAGTGGTGGTTGAAGTAACAGAATCTATCGTTGCAAGCTCGCGCGCAACAAAACGGGCAATATCCTGCAATGTTTTCCCCTTTACAACAACATTAAGGTCATATCCGCCCGACATAAGCCACACCGATTCAACCTCCGCATAAGAAGCCACGCGTTCGGCAACCTCCTCAAAACCGAGGTCTGCCTTGGGAACAACATTTAACTCCACTATCGCCGAAACATACGCGCCATCAAGCCTATCCCAGTCGATAACTGCTTTATAGCCGCAGATAATTCCCTGCTTTTCGAGCTCTTTGATTTCCTTTTCTACCGCTTCCTCACTTGCGGCAAGCATTACCGCAAGCTCACTTGTGGTGTATCGCGCGTTGCGGCTGAGCAGTTTTAATAGTTCGTTTCTCATAAGTCAAAACCTCCTGATAGTAATTTTAAAAAACGCCCTAAGTGAACATCACTTAGGGCGAACAATTGTCCGTGTTACCACCTAAATTCGAAAGGCACTTACCCCTCGCACTCATAAGCCCTATAACGCAGGCTCAACCCGACTTCTCTTTCGAGCGCAGCTCCAAGATAGCTTCGCTTTAAATCAACCTTAAGGCTTGCACCAACCGCCTTTTCTCTTAAAGGTTAAAACAAAAAGCTACTTATTCTTTTCATCGCTTTGATTATATAATACAAAAAAATCGCTCATTTGTCAATTATATTTACTTTATAATTGCTTAACACACAAAATGTTTACAATTAAATTATAATATGTTAAAATAATTTGATTGAGTATAAATGGGGGTCTTTGCCGTGAGCGAGAAAACAATTGCCGCAATATCCACACCTTTAGGCGAGGGCGCTTTGGGTGTTATTAGAATTTCGGGCGATGATGCTATACATGTTGCCGATAAATGCTTTCGCGCCTTTTCGGGCGAAAAGCTTATATCCTTTGAGGGCTATCGCGCTGCATACGGCGAGGTCTTAGATTCACAAGGCGCAGTTTTAGATGATGCTGTGGCGCTCGTCTTCCGCGCCCCTAAAAGCTATACAGGCGAAAATGTGGTTGAGCTTTCTTTGCACGGCGGCACGGTTGTGCTGCGAAAGGTTTTGCGCCGAGTGTTCGAGTGTGGCGCCGTTGCTGCCGCAGGCGGCGAATTTACAAAACGCGCCTTTTTAAACGGGAAGCTTGACCTTGCAAAGGCAGAAAGCGTTATGGGGCTGATAAGCGCCCGAAATGATGCATCACTTAAAATATCTCGAGCCGCGCGCGACGGCAGAATAAGCCGCGAAACCGCCGCAATAACAGATAAGCTGCTTGAAACAGCCGCGTCTCTCGCGGCATTCGCAGATTACCCCGACGAGGATATACCTAGCCTTAGCTTTGATAACTTTTCCGCTCTGCTTGATGCTTGCGAAAGCTCCCTTTCAAGGCTTATTTCCACCTACGATGCGGGCAAACTTCTTCGCGAGGGAATTAGCTGTTGTATAGTGGGCAAGCCGAATGTGGGTAAATCCACGCTTATGAATCTGCTTTGCGGCACCACTCGCTCGATAGTGACCGATATTGCGGGCACCACACGCGATATTATAGAAAGCAGTGTTACCGTGGGGGATATATCCCTCACCCTTTCGGACACCGCAGGCATTCACGACACCGCCGACACAGTTGAGGAATTAGGCGTTGAACGCGCGCAGGAAAAAATCGAGACGAGCGAGCTTATCCTTGCAGTTTTTGATGCCTCGGCTCCCTTTGATGAAAACGACAAGCGTCTGCTTGAGAGCATTGAAAACAAAAAGGCGATAATAATAATCAATAAAACCGACCTTCCCGAAATGCTTGATAAATCGGTTTTCGGCGGACTGGAAACACTTGAAATTTCGGCAAAGCAGGGCGTGGGTTATGATGAACTGAGCAAAAAAATTGCCGCCGTTTGCAAAACCGATATGCTATCCCCCGATGATACTGTGCTTATAAATGAGCGGCAGCTTGACTGCGCGCGCCGAGCGTGGGACGCTGTGTGCGAAGCCAAAACTGCCCTGCTTTTAGGCGTTACCCTGGATGCCGTTGGAGTTTGTGTTGACGATGCGATAGCCGCCCTGTTAGAGCTAACGGGCAAGCGAGTTACAAATGAAGTAACCGACGAAGTGTTTAAACGCTTCTGCGTTGGAAAATAATGTTCAATGTTCAATTAGAAATTAGCAATTAAGGTGTGCCTTCGGCACGAATATATCTTGTTTCGCAACGCGAAACACCGAAATTGCTAATTGTCAATTGCTAATTGCTAATTTAAAAAGAGGTTTTTATCTTTATGATTTCTCAGTATAAAGCAGGAAATTATGATGTCGCCGTAATCGGCGGCGGGCATGCGGGCATCGAGGCGGCGCTCGCCGCAGCAAGGCTTGGAGCGCGCACCGTTATGTTCACCATTAGTCTTGACTGGGTGGGAAATATGCCCTGCAACCCATCAATCGGAGGCACCGCAAAGGGCCATCTTGTTCGCGAGCTTGATGCTTTAGGCGGCGAGATGGGGCGCGCGGCAGATGCCACAACGCTACAAAGCCGAATGCTCAACCGCGGCAAGGGACCTGCGGTTTATTCGCTGCGCGCGCAGATAGACCGCCGCGCCTACAGTGGATATATGAAGCACGCGGTTGAAAAACAAGAAAATCTTGATGTTAAACAAGCCGAGATAGTGGACCTTCAAAAGCGCGAGGACGGGCTTTGGCACTGCGTTACCCGCCTTGGCGCCGATTATGGCTGTAGCACGGTGATACTTGCAACAGGCACATTCTTAGGCGGCAGGGTTTATATCGGTGAAGTAAACTATGAAAGCGGTCCCGACGGCAACTTCCCCGCAACCGCTTTAAGCGAGTCGCTTAAGAAATTAAATCTGCCGCTTCGCCGTTTTAAAACGGGCACACCCGCTCGCGTGGCGCGCGATAGCATTGATTTTTCCTCTCTTGAAGTGCAAGAGGGTGACAAGCAGACCGTTCCCTTTAGCTATTCAACCAAAGCCGCTCCCGAAAACAAGGTGGTTTGCCATATTTCATATACAAATGATGCTACTAAGGCAGTAATTCTTGAAAATCTGCACCGCTCGCCACTTTATGCAGGGGATATCGAGGGTGTGGGGCCGCGCTACTGCCCGAGCCTTGAAGATAAAATTGTGCGCTTTGCCGATAAGAAGCGCCATCAGTTATTTATTGAGCCATGCGGTGAGGATACCGAGGAAATGTATCTTCAAGGTATGTCCTCTTCTCTGCCCGAAGAAGTGCAGATTAAGTTTTATCGCACTATAAAGGGGCTTCAGAATGTTAAGGTTATGCGAAATGCATACGCTATCGAATATGACTGCATCGACCCATTGGCGCTTTCTGCCACACTTGAGCTAAAAGAGCACGAGGGGCTTTACGGCGCAGGTCAGTTCAACGGCTCCTCAGGCTATGAGGAGGCGGCGGTGCAAGGCTTTATCGCGGGTGTGAACGCCGCGCACAAGGTTTTGGGCAAAAAGCCGTTCACCCTTTCGCGCGCCTCTTCCTACATAGGCACGCTCATTGACGACCTTGTTACAAAGGGCTGCTCAGATCCATACAGAATGATGACCTCGCGCAGTGAATACCGCCTGCTGCTGCGGCAGGATAACGCCGACGAACGAATGATGCCGCAAGGATATGAATTAGGTCTTATCAGCGAAGAACAATATAAAGAGTTTTTAACTCGAAAAGAGCTTAAGGAAAAGGAAATCGAGCGTGTGAACAGCGTATTTTTGCCGCCGAGTGAGGAGCTTAATTTAATGCTTGAGAGCCGCTTGACAGCCAGAGTTTCCACAGGTACAAGACTTTCCGACCTTATAAAGCGGCCGCAGCTTGATTATGAAAGCCTTGCGCCCTTTGATAAAACCCGCCCTGAGCTTCCCGCAGAGGTTTGCGAAAAGGTTGAAATTGAAATTAAGTACGAGGGATACATTTCTCGCCAAGCCGCTCAGGTGGAGGAGATGCTCCGCCTTGAAAACAAGTCGATACCGCAGAATATTGATTACTCTGATGTTTACGGTTTACGGCTTGAGGCGGTGGAAAAGCTTAATCGCGTGCGTCCTGTGAGCATTGGGCAGGCATCTCGAATTTCGGGGGTTAGCCCATCTGATATATCGGTACTTCTTATACATCTTGCAAAGGGTGGAAGCCAATGATAGATTTTAAAATTGAAAAGATATTGCCGCAGTGCGGACAGTTCGGTCTTATCCTCGATGACACTGCCATAAGCCGACTTAACACCTATGGTAATTTACTGCTTGAGTGGAACGAGAAAATGAACCTCACCGCCATCACCGACCCCGAGGAGGTTCTTTATAAGCATTTTTTCGACTGCCTTATGTTTTTTAAGAATGTTAATGTGCCACACGGCGCTCGCGTGATAGATGTGGGCACAGGCGCGGGCTTTCCTGGACTTGTGCTTAAAATTGCCCGCCCTGATATCGACCTCACACTGCTTGACGGACTTAATAAGCGCCTCACATTTTTATCCGCGGTGCTTGAAAATATAGGTCTTGAGGCTACCCTTGTGCATGCGCGCGCAGAGGATGCGGGCAAGGCTCCTATTTACCGCGAGAAATATGATATTGCCTGTGCCAGAGCAGTGGCTGCACTTCCCACGCTTTGCGAATACTGCATACCCTTCGTTAAGCTGAGCGGTAAATTTGTTGCCATGAAGGGCGCCAGCGCCAAGGACGAAATGTCTGCTGCAGCTAATGCATATAAAATACTCGGCTGTGAAAAGCCCACTATTATATGCGAAAATTTACGAGAAAATGAGGCTCGGGCCTTTATAATTGCAAAAAAGATATCGCAAACTCCGCCAAAATATCCGCGAATAGGCGGTAAAATTAAAAAAAGCGCCCTTTAAAAAGGCGCTTTTTGTTTTTTTGTGTCAGATTTACCCGACCGAATTTGCTTTACAAATTGTGTTATTATCCCTCATAATATACTTGCAAAGCAAACAAAAAGGTGGGAAACCGATGCACACCATTGCAGATAAAAAACTTCTTATGCTAAAGCCTGACGATATACTCCCAAGTGCCGACCAACCGAGACTTAGCTTCGATGAATACGAGCTTGCGTGTCTTGCAGAGAGCATCGCTTCAAGCGGAATTATTCAGCCGCTCACCGTAAGACGCGGAGAAAACGGTAAATACATACTTATAGCAGGCGAGCGCAGACTTCGCGCCGCAAAAATGGCATCACTTCGCCGAGTGCCCTGTGTTCTGCACAAAACAGATGAGACCACCGCCGCGCTTTACAGCCTAACCGAGAATATGCAGCGCGCTGACCTTAATTTCTTTGAGGAGGCAGCCGCTATAAAAAGGCTTTCAGATAGCTTCGGTCTTTCACAGTCTGAAATTGCCGTAAGGCTTGGAATGGCGGGCTCTACCATTTGCAACAAGCTTAGGCTTTTAAAGCTTGATGAAGCGCTTCGTGAGCGGATACTTGCGGCAAATCTTACCGAGCGGCACGCAAGAGCGCTTTTAAGGCTTCCCGCCGAGCTTAGAGAGGGAACTCTTCACAAGATAATTGCAGAGGGGCTAAGCCTCATACAAGCAGAAGAGCTGATAAACGGAATTTTAAATCCTGCCGAGCAAGACGAAAAGCCGCCAGAGAAAACCGCGCCTATAAGAAAGGCGGCGATAGGCGATATAAAGCTTTTTGCCAATAGTCTTTCAAAGCTTGTAAACACCATGCAAAACGCGGGAATCGAGGCGCATTCGCGCAAGTATGAAACCGAAAAATATATAGAATATAAGGTGCGAATTCAAAAAACCGATACCGCGCCGAAATATAGCCAACTCAAAATTTGCTAATTGCTAATTGCTAATTGCTAATTTCTAATTAGTTAAAATCTGCTTTTTGCCTACCGTCCCCTGGGCAAAAGGCGGTTTTATAAAGGCTTGGGCGGTTTTCTGCACTGCCGCTTAAAGCCACCACCATATTCATCCCCATACAACACACCCCTCGGTTTTCCGAGGGGTGTGTTGTATTTAAATAATAGGTAATATTGAGTAGTGAAAATGTGAAAAGTTATTTATTTTTTAAATCATCAAGCTGCTTTTGCAGTATGGCCACATTTTGGATAAGTGTTTTTATTTTTCTTTGCTGACCCGAAACGATTGCGGTAAGAGAAATAATGAGCAGCAATATAAAAGAAATAAACGCCAAAAATATTGCGTTTATCGGTGACACAACGCCCATAAGATGCGCCAAAAGTGATACCACATCGGGGAAAATAACCATAATCAAAAGCACTGCGGCGATAACAAGCCATAAAAGCGAATATTTAAGGTTGAGACTCTTTCTACGAAGAAGAATTAATATAAATATTAAATATATCAATATTCCCACAAGCAAGGATATTCTAAGTGCAATACTCATTATTTTTTACCTCCTTTGTAGGTTAATCTTTGAAGGATAATTGCAAGAGAAACCTTTATCATATAATAAACGGATTTAAACGGACTTATAGATGATACGCCGCCTTCTCTTTCCTTCATCACAACGGGCACCTCAAGGATTTTAGCGCCCCTCAGCGAGCAGTTAACTATAGCCTCAGGCTCGGGATAATCATCTGCATATTCCTTGGCAAAAATTTCGATAAACTTCTTGTTTGCCGCGCGGAAGCCGCTTGTTACATCCTTAACATGCGCACCGCACACAAGCTTTATCAGTGTGCTTAAAAACTTTATTCCAAATCTGCGCATACCGCTGGACTGAAAGCCCTCGCACTCAATAAAGCGTGAGCCAATAACTATATCCGCCTCGCCCTTTTCAATGGGGCCGGTAAGTCTTTTTATATATGCGGGGTCGTGCTGACCGTCACCATCTATCTGGATAGCGCAGTCATAGCCGTTGCGGGCGGCATAGATATATCCGCTCTGAACACCGCCGCCGATACCGAGGTTGCAGCAAAGGCTTATAAAATTAAAGCCCTTTTCTGCACATATTTGCTGAGTGTTGTCGGTAGAGCAGTCGTTCACGATAAGATAATCGCACTCGGGGCAGTTATCCCTAAGACTTTTTACAACCCTTTCTATATTTTCACTTTCGTTATATGCCGGGATTATTATTAATGTCTTCATATTCTTCCCCCATTAAATATCGTTGCTCTTTTCACTGCCGGAATAAATCCGCGCTATAACCTTCGCAATAGGCGCAGGCCAAAATTTCTTGAACATTTCAAGGTCTTCTTTTGTTCGCTTATTATCACCGATTATTTCGGTGGTAGCAGACTCCTCATGAATTCGGTGACACATAAGCGGCTCAGGATTATATACAAAAGAGCCTTTTTTTCTTGACTGGATTTCCCATTGTTGCCAGTCGATATCACTGAGGTAATCGTTTGTAAAGGGCTCTTCGCCAACCTCTTTTTTCACAAAAGAAACAGCAGGGCAGCAAATAGGACAGCCGAACGAGAGTATTCTTCTTCTCGCAAAACGGCTTGTCCAGAATGCTTTGATTTTAAGGGGTGAAAGCATAAGCTTTTTTACCTTTAAAAGGGTGTTTTCATATACCTTTTCGCCACATCTAAGCTCGCCATAGCCACAGAAATATATTATCGGCTTTTTTGCAAGATTTATATATTCAAGCATTTTTTCAGCATATTGCGGCTCATAAATATCATCCTGATGAGCAATGGTAACAAGCGGAGTTTGAACCTTTGAATATGCAAAATTCCAATCGCCGCCAATGCCCTTTATGCCATCGTTTATATAAAGCGGTATCCCGTATTTTTCGGCAATACCCTTAATATGCTCGTTTGGCGTTGAGGTTGCCATTATAATATTACTGCTTACCGTTTGAGCCATAAGAGATTTTACACATTCTTCCAAAAAAGAACTTTCCTTATAAGCGCAAATTGCCCAAGTGTGGTCGGAGTGTGTGTAACTCAACTTGTTTTCCCCTTAACTTTTAAATTTTTATATATCACAGCGGCACATACCGCTATGTGAATTAAATAGCACATAATAATGCAAAAGCTTACACCGTTCATACCGAAAATATTAATAAATGATTTTGCGCATATAGTGGCAATTGCCAGCGAGAACACGCTCGCCACCATACACACCTTAAGCCTTCGCATAATGATAAGCGTGTTGGTGCAAAGCCAGCACACTGTATACATAGCGGTGCAGCCTACTATGCCGTACATAAGATAGGTATAAGGCGCAAATTTTTCGCCGAACACAAGTCCCACCGCAAATTCGCCGAGAAGCGCCACGCATACAAGTATTACTGCGGTAATGCCCGCAAGCAGGCCCAAATTCTTTGCAAGCCTTTGCAGGAATTTTTTAACCTCACCCTTGTGGTAGAGCTCCGCAAGCTCTGTAAGCATTGGGTTAAATATGCTTGTAGCCATAACCTGAATCACCACAAGCGGGGTGGCGATTGTGCCATAGTATCCAAGCGCTTCCTCACCCTGCATTGCTTCAAGCGTTTGGCGCGGAACACTTGTTATCGAGGTAAATGCCGTTGCAGATACCACTGAAGGCAGACAGGTAACAAGCAGTGTGAACAAGATTTTTTTATTAAAAATGGGTTTTAGCGAACCAAACTGCCGTGCGCGCCTTACATCATAGAATATAATCACCGCAAATGTTGCTATTGCCATCGCTATAACCGCTATAAGCACATCGCCGAATATCACTAACGCCAAGGCAAAAGCTAACGCCATTAACACCCCGCGCATTATAAAAGATATGCCCACATAATCCATACGGTAATTCTTTTGGTCGATAGCGTGCAAAACATCACTGAAGGTTTCGTTTAGCTTAAAAATCATATAAAAAACGATACAAAGCACCGTTCTTAACGAATAACCCAATATCACCACATAAATAACACACAGTACCATCGCAACTGTTGCCGTTACAAACCGCGCGCCGATATAATCGCCGTAGGAATATTTATCCTCAACATCGGAAATCTGATATGTGCGCATATTGTAGGTGGATATTGCGAAAAAAATGTTGGTAACGCTTATTGCCAGCTGCAAAAGCCCCGTGTTGGCAACCGCAATATCCTCAGGGGATAAGTGCACCACTAAAAGCGCTGAGGTTATCCACTGGCAGAAGCAAAAAACTATTGTGCCAACGGTATTATAAATCGCGTTTTGCGAAACGCTTAATTTTTTGCTTTCCACACTTTTCACCTCTTTTGCATATACACAATTATTTTAGCACATTATCGTGTTTTTTTCAATAGAGTAATCAAAAATTACCTTGTTCGCCAATTAACGCCATTTAACAACAATATTCTTGCAAAGCCAACTATCTTGTGCTATACTTTTACTGTGAAAAGTCACAGTATTTTGTAGGAGATTTGTTATGAGAGAATATGATGCCGAAACTTTAAAAAAGGTTCAAGCTGTTTTGCTTGATGTTCTAAAAGAACTTCAACGCGTGTGCGATAAAAACGGAATCGAGCTTATGGCAGAGGGCGGTACCGCTATTGGAACGGTGCGTCACCATGGATTTATCCCTTGGGATGACGATATTGATGTGGCAGTAATGCGCGAGGATTATGACCGCCTTATGGAAATTTTGCCAAAAGAGCTCGGTGAAAATTTCGGCACAGATAACTGGGTAGACAACAAGGATTTCCCTGCTCCTACCGCTTGCGTGTACTTAAAGGATACACTTATGATTTCCGAGCCTATGAAAAACTGTAAATATAAATACGGTATTGCTATCGGAATTTATCCTTACGATAACATTCCTGATGACGACAAGAAGGCTAAGCGTCAGGTTAGGGAATGCTGGTTTTGGATGCGCCTTCACTGGCTTAAGGTGCTGCCCTTCCCCTATATTCCTTATCGCGGTTTAAAAAGAACTATTATCCATGCAATATGCGGTATAGCACATCTTTGCTTACTACCCTTTTCAAAAAGCTGGCTTGTTAAAAAATGCGAGAAGGCATCCAGAAAATACAATAATACCGAAACGAAGCGCTCTGCTATATTATCCTATACATATCCTTGGGATACGATTATAACCAAAAGCAGCGCTTTCCCAACCGTAACTATGCCTTTTGAAGACACTCAAATCAAGATGTTTGGATCTTGGCACGATTTGCTCACTCAGGAATATGGCGATTATATGCAGCTACCACCTGTGGAGAAGAGAAAAAACCATTTTCCAATTGTTCTAAAGTTCTCAGAAAAAAGCAATTAAATACTCTTCAATAAATTAACAAAGACTGGAGTTATTTATGTCTAAACAAAAAGAAAGATTTTACGAGCCCGAAATTCTAAAAAAGGTTCAGCAGCACGAGCTTGCTATCCTTAAAGATTTTATAAAGGTATGCGAGGAAAACAACCTTGCTTATTTTGGATTTTGCGGCACAGGAATAGGCGCTTTAAGGCACGGCGGCTTTATCCCTTGGGACGACGATATTGATGTTGCCCTGCTTCGCGAGGATTATGAAAAGCTTTTGCAGATTTTTAAGCGCGATTACTCGGATAAATATATCATAGTTAACGCCGAAGAATTTTCGGGCTATCCTCTTATGACCACCCGAATAACACTTAAGGATTCTTTGTTTGTTGAGCATGCCCTTAAAAAAATCAAATGTCCCTTGGGTATTTTTCTTGATGTGTATGCCTTTGACAATGCGCCCGTTGATGAAAAAGCTTTTAAAAAGCAGGGAAAAATTGCGTGGTTACTCAGCAAGCTTCTTATCTTAAAGCATGTTCCTTTCCCCGTGCTCCCTATCCGCGGAATAAAGGCGAAATTAGCCCACTGCGTAACAGCGATGGTTTGGTTTTTCCTTAATTTGTTTTGCATACCGCACAAATGGTTATATAAGCTTTGCGAAAAGGCAAGTTGTAAATACAACGGCGAGGATACCGGCTTTTATGCATATTTCTCAAGCTCAACGATTTGCAAAAACTATTTTACCCGAGACGAGCTTTTCCCGCTGAGAAAAGAAAAGTTCGAGGATATTGAAATCAATTTCCCAAACAACATAGAGGTTTCCCTTTCGCGTCTTTATGGTAATTTTATGGAGCTACCTCCTGAAGAAAAGAGAATAAACCATTGCCCCTATAAGCTTAAATTCCCCAACGAATATGAAACGGTTTAATCGGCACGCACTCCTGCCGTTTTTCATTTCGCCGATAAAGCAAACAAACAACATATAGGAAGTTCATTATGAAAGTTATCACATTTAGAGATATATCAAACCAAAACATCTCGCCCGCTGTTTTCTACGAGTGGGCCCATGAGATGATTAAAAACAAATCTAAAGCTTGTTTACCGCCTAAGATAAGTATGAAGCCCTTTGACGGCGTGTTTTGTAATGTTATGCCTTCAATAATCGGCAACACAGGCGGTGTTAAGGTTGTTACCCGTTATCCTGAGCGCGTTCCTGCACTGGAAAGCTTTTTAACTATTTATGATGTTAACAGCGGTGAAAACCTCGCTATAATGGATGCAACCTGGATAACCGCTATGCGTACAGGCGCTGTGGCCGCACACTCTATTATGCTTCTTGCTAAAAAAGATTTTTCGACCATAGGTATGGTTGGCCTTGGAAACACAGCCCGCGCCGCACTTTTAGTTCTTGCAGAGATTTGTCCTGACAGAATTTTAAACATAAAGCTTAAAAAATTCAAGGATGAAGAAAAAGACTTTGCAAAAAGATTTGAAACATATTCTAATCTTAAATTCTCTTATGTTGATACCGCCCAAGAGGTGGTTCGCGGTTCTGATGTTATTATTTCTGCAGCAACCTATATGCCTGAAGATTTTTGTGAGGATAGTTGTTATGAACCCGGTGTGCTGGTGGTTCCTATCCATACCTTAGGTTTCACCAACTGCGACCTGTTTTTTGATAAAATTTTTGCCGATGATTACGGTCATGTTTGTCACTTCAAAAACTTCGACAAATTCAAAAAATTTGCTGAGGTTGCGGATATTGTGAACAACAAGGTTGCGGGCAGAGAGAATGATGAAGAAAGAATTCTCGCCTACAACATAGGGATATCCTTGCACGATATAAACTTCGCCGCACATATATACGAGCTTTTAAAGGACAATCCCAATCTTCCCGATATAAGCCTTGATGGTCCAACTGAAAAATTTTGGGTATAAAAAACACCCCAGACCTTAATTGGTCTGGGGTGTTTTATTTACCGTATAGATATTGCTTATACCTCTACTTCATCATCAACAAGCTGAACTTCTTCCTCGGTTTCCTTTACACTCTTTTCCTCAAGGTTGAGCTTTTCGGCAACTTTTTTCTTTGCCTTTCTCCAAAGCAGAGCGGCAACCGCACCAACGGCGATTACGACACCTGCTACTGCCTGAATGGCATAGGTCATAACAGAAGGATCAATATAAGCGCTTATAGGATTTAACATAATAAACATCTCCATTTTTTATTTTTTCTTTTTATTTACAAGGCGGTTGATGATGTATTTTGCACCCTCAGCTCCGCCACTGCCTAGATTATAGAAATAACTTTCGCGTTGCTTTTCGATTTTTTCTTTAAAGGAATTATCAGAAAGCAAGGAATTTACCGTGTCGGCAAATTTTTCCGCAAGCTCTTCCTTGTCAAGAGCCACGCCCAAAACATTTCGCAGTCTTATTTCCTGCGGCTCAATATTTATATTTTCATAGTTTTCGTTTTCCATCTTCATCTTGGTGTTAACGAAAACGACAGGCTTTAGCGTTGCAAAGCCAAACTCAATACCCACGCCCGACCAGTCGGTTATAAGAATATCTGAGCTGTAAACCGAGGTGTTAGAGCTGAAGTCAAGCTCGAACTCAAGCCCCTCGCCTATTTTATCCTTGTATTTATCCACAAGAAGCATCATCTTTTCTTTATAACGCTTCATATATTCAGGGTGCGGACGCACGATAATTTTGTTTTCATCGCCCCAAACAGAATCGATAAGCGTTTCGATGCAAGAATCCAGCAGGTTATCCTCCTGCCAGGAGGGGGCTATCAATATTTTGCGGCGACAGCTTTCAGACTTTGGCATATTTTCATACGAGGCAATAAGCTGCTCTATAAGCGGGTAGCCGAATTCCACAAGCGTTTTTTCCTTAGTTCCGTAAAGCTTTTCGCTGGCTCTAACCTCTTGTGCTATGTGAGGTCCTGTGCAGAAAACGGTATCAAAGTTATCAAGCGAATGCTCACGGAAGCTCATATGCATACTTGAAGGATCGTGCGGAACAAATATGTACTCAATATCCTTTTTCATAAGTGAGCGCTTGATATAGAAGTTATCAAGGTCGGGCGTTGTCATAACAACGATATCCGCTTCCACCTTCATCATAAGGGTAATCAGCTTTTTAACACCTATATAATAGGGCTTAAGCCGTGGCTGCTCCTTAGCCTTTTCGAAAACAATGTCATCGGGGTCGTTGGTAATATAGTGTATCGAAACGGTGGTTTTCTTGAGCAGATACTCAATTATTTCGGCATAATATTTATAAAAGCCGCTGCGCTCGGAATAGAACACGATGTGTTTATTCGCAATGCTAAAAAATCGTTTATAATCTTCCCTTTCGCGCTTGCGGTTCTCATCCTTTTCAAAAGGTTTTTTCTTGCCGCCCAAGGCTTCGAGCGACTGCAATTCCTTGCGGCTTGACTCTAAAGCCTCATAATCCACAAACTTTTTAGGCGGTATCACAGCGTTAAGGGCATAAAGCTGAACTATTGCAAACAGGTTGCTTGCAACCCAATAAAGCGCGATGCCTGCGGGCACAAAGAAGCCAAGATACAGCGAAAGTCCCACAGAAAATGCGAGCATACTCCACTGGCTGAGCTTACTTTGCTCTGCCTGAAGAACATTGGACTTGTTCTGCGCTATGCACAAAGCATAGGAGGAAAGTCCTGCCACTATGGGCACAGCAACCGTAACTCCCCAAACGATACTTGGATTGTGTGAAAGGTTTATTCCTAAGAACATCAGGTCAAAGCCTTGTATTTCAGAAAGCACAGCTGCCATATCAACAGATGTAAACTCATTGGCAAGAGAAGCAAACTGAGCATAATATTCAGGGTTTTTGATGCACTCTATCGCAGTGAGCTGGATAGAAGAATCCTGCATTGCAACGCCTGTTATATCCGAAGCCACACCGTTTATCGCTGAAATCAGCTCTTGGGGCAGGTGGAAAAGATAATCAAACGGGTTATATATAACACCGACCACACCCATAAGCAAGACCAGCTGAACAACAAGCGGCACCAAGGATGCCAGAGGGTTATACTTATTTTTCTTATAAAGCTTTGATTCCTCATCGGCAATTGCATCTGCATCGCCGAAGTATTTTATCTTTAATCGGTTGATTTCGGGTTGCATTTTCACCATTTTTATTGAGTTTTTCTGCACCCACACCGAAAGCGGTAAAAGAATAATTTTGGTAAGCAGTGTGAAAATAACAATAGCAGCACCATAATTATGGATGAAGTTATAACACCATTCCATAACGAAGCCCAAGGGCAACGCTATCCAACCTGTTAAGGTGTCCATTTTTTTACATCTCCTTATTTAAAATCCGCTTAATTATATCATACGCGCACTATTTTGTCTATACCGCATTTCTTGACGAAAGTGTTTCTATATGATATATTATTTTGTGATATAAACACAAAGGAAGTGCATATATGAAAACAAAAAAAGCGCCCTATGGTAAAAAATTCATCTCTGCCGCCGCAGTGAATGTTTTTACAGTTTTCACAATTTGTTTTTTCGGGCCTATGGAAATTTTCCTCGGAAATATAATAGAGTTTAAATTTTCAGCTCCTACCGCATCCGCAATACTGGCTTTTATTTCTCTTGCGGTATCGCTTGTTTTATCGGTAGCTGAAGCCTTTTTGCCGCCTAAAATATTAAGACCGATAAATCTTTTTGTTTTCAGCACAGGACTTTGTGTATACATTCAGTCGATTATGCTAAACTCCTCTATGGGCTCGCTTACGGGAGAAACGGATGTTTATCCTAAAAGCCTTATTGTGACCAACCTTGTCATTTGGTTCGCGGTGTATGCGGCGATATTTGCCATATGGCTTATAATGCAAAGGCTTAAAAAATCTAAGTTTGTGTTTACAGGTATGCGCTTTGCCGCACTTGCTCTGGTCGCCATGCAGCTTGTGGGCTTTTTATCCGTTTATCTTACCATGGATAACGAAGTAAGCGCGCTTAAAGATCAGTATTTTACCGATGAGGGTAAGTTTGAATTGTCACAGAACGAAAATGTGGTTTACTTTATAATAGATACTTGCGACGGTGAAATTGTGCAGAATATGCTTGATGAATATCCTGATACATTCGAAGGCTTTAACGGCTTTACTTATTTCCCCAACATGAGCACTACCCACAGCCGCACTTTTCCAAGTATGACATATCTGCTTTCCGGACAGAAGTGTTACTTCGATAAACCCTACCCGCAGTATGTTAATGAAGCGTTCGAAAACAGCGACTTTATTGATGATATCGATGCTATCGGCACCGATATCCGCATTTACACCGAAACACAATATATCGGCCAGAGTGTTGTGGATAAAATTGACAATCATATTTCCTATGATAGCAGTAGTATTGATGCAATGAATGTAAAGGGATTTTTAAAGCAGGCGATAAAAGTTTCGGCCTACCGTGGTGCGCCGTACCTTTTAAAAGAGCGCTTTAAATATACATCCTCCACTGTAAATAAGGACTCTATGAAGAAAATCGCAGGCAAAACAACTTTATTTGACGACCCCCTGTTTTATCAGCAGGTGATAACCGGCGACTTTAAAATCAACGATAAAATGGACAAAACCTTCAGGTTTTATCACTTTAACGGCTCCCATCCAGGCGCGGTGTTAAACGAAAAAGGCGAGGCTGACGCAACCGCCACTCGTGCCGATAATGCGCGCGGATGTCTGCTTATTGTTGAAGAATATATAAAAAAGATGAAGGCTGCAGGCGTGTATGAGAATTCAACCATTATTATAACAGCCGACCACGGATATTCTGCAAGCAGCGAGGATCTTTCTCTACCCTGTCCAACCTCCTGCATAATGCTTGTTAAACCCTCGGGCGCTAATGACACCCAGCCAATAAAGACCTCTATGGCGCCTGTTTGCCACGAGGACTTGTTTGCCACCGTTATAAAGGGACTTGGCGGCAACAGTGAAAAGTATGGCAGAACCATATTTGAAATCGGCGAGGATGAGGATCGTGACAGAAAATATTATCATACTGCGTTGTATTCGGATGAGGATGGCGAGGTAGCACTCCGCGAATATTCCGTAAAAGGTGATGCAAGACTTCTTGAAAACTATCACCTCACAGGAAAATATTGGGATGTAAAATACAGCGAACGCGCCGTTTCCAAACATACCCTCAGCGAACAACTTAACAAATAAAAAAACGCCCCAGACCTTAATTGGTCTGGGGATTTTTTTATGCTTCGGTCTGCTCTGATTTTTTCTGCAACCAATTCTTAATAAAGAACGCTATCGCCTTTTCAATGAGATTTATAACGAGTATCATAAGCGATACTAATGCGGTACCTTCAATGAAGGACTGTGATTCAAGCTGAGGAATCATAAGAGATAGCGGTGTTGTGCGGAAGGTTACAAGGAACGAAACCGCAGAGATGGTTATCATAGCGTTTACAAAATAGTAGCTATACATTTCCACTATTGTGGGGAGTGTGCTCGGCACATAAACAGATGTGAGCATTCGCATTTTGCTGATACCAAGCGATTTGGACACATCCTCAAGGTTGGGGTTGAACTTGGTGAGCGAATTATATGCAAGCAAATACGGTGAAGAGAAAAAGTGCACTATATTTACAAGCACCAATATGTAAATCGTTGAATAAACGGGTACATTTTTAAATGTGAGCACAAAGGAAAGACCTAAAACCACACCTGGAATGGCAAGAGAAAGCATGCTAACAAAGTGCAAGAACTGATTCGAAAACTTTTTGCTCGAGCGCGCCGTAATAAAGGCGGAGAAATAGGAAAGGACCGTTCCAAGCAGTGCTGTGAGAAGCGCAATAGCCAGCGAGTTCACAAGATACATTCCTATACCGTTTGACATTAATTTTTTAACATTGTCGAAGGTGAAGGACATATCTATAGGATACTGCTTAACAAAGCTTAAGCAAATAAATGCGATTATGGGCAGGCAAAGCAGGAAAAGCGCTATGCCGAAAAGCACATAAACCAAAATGTCGCGACGCTTGTTTTCCTCAATCATATAGGGCTTTGTAACCGTGCTTGAGGTGCTTGAGGTGCCGCTCTTTTTAAGGTCTATAAGGAAGGCAATTACTGCAGGCAGTAAAAGCACCACGCCCACAACTGCGCCGCCTGAGAAGTTCATCATACCGATAACCTCGCGGTACATATAAACAGGCAAGGTCATCGCTGTGCCGCCTGTGGTGAGCGGAACACCATAGTCGGTGAACACCATTGTGAACACCGAAAGCACCGCCGAAACGGTGGTCTGCTTCATAGAGGGCATCGTTATTTTAAGGAACTGCTTACCCTTTGAAAGACCAAGCACGCTTGCCGCCTCATAAATAGTGAAGTCCTCATATCTGAAGGAATCATAGAAAAGCAAAAAAGCCACGGGGAAGGAATATAAAACCGAGCCCATTATTATGCCCGGGTAGCCATAAAGGCCGATATTTATTCCCAAGAGATTTGTAATTATACCATTGTCGCCGAAAAGTAACACAAGTCCCATACCGTGAGAAATACTGGGTATGAGCATAGGCACTGTGAAAAGCACCACCCACGCCGCTTTAAACTTAATGTTACTGCGGTTTATTGCAAACGCAAGCAGGAAGGCTATCACCACCGAAATTACCGTTGCAATGATTGTGGTGATAAATGAGTTTTTAAGCATCGGCAAAAATTGAGCCGAAGAAAAAATCTCACCTATATGCTCGCCCCTTATTGTGCTGAAAAGCTTGAGTATCGGCAGAATAACTGTAACCGAAAGATAGGCGACAAGAAGGTATTTAAGTGAGAAAAATGATCTGTTTTTCATCTTTAAGCCCTACCTGTATATCCTAATAAATCATCATATTTCTTATCAAGCTGGTCAACAACAAATTCCTTAACATATTGGTTTGCGGGATTTTTATAGATGTTGATGGGTGTGTCCATCTGCTCGATAACGCCCTCGTTCATAACCATTATTCTGTCGCTTAAGAAAAACGCTTCCTCTTGGTCGTGGGTGATGAAAAGCATAGTAACATTAAACTTTTTCTGCAAGGATTTAAGCTCAGCCTTCATTATCTCGCGGTTGGCAACATCAAGCGCGGAAATCGGCTCGTCAAGCAGAATAACATCGGGGTTTGTGGCAAGAGTTCTTGCAATAGCCACACGCTGCTGCTGACCGCCCGAAAGCTGGTTAGGGCGCTTGCTCATCTGGTCGGTAAGGCCAACCTGCTCGATTGTTTTTAGGGCAATTTCACGCGCCTGAGCCTTTGTTTCTCGGCGTAAAGTAAGCGCATATTCAATGTTTTGGAGCACTGTCATATTAGGGAAAAGTGCATAGTTTTGGAAAACTATACCCATTCCGCGTTCAAAGCTGCTTAAATTTGAAATATCCTGACCGCCCTTGATAATCTCGCCGCTATCAGCCTTATCAAGACCGATAAGTATGCGAAGAAGAGTGGTCTTTCCGCAACCCGAGGGGCCCAAAATTGAGAGGAACTCGCCTTCTAACAAATCAAAGGACAGATCTCGCAGAACCTGCTTACCGTCAAAAGACTTACATATATTTTTTATCGAAAGCTTTGTGTTTAATATTTCCATATACTAAGCAACCTTTCCTTTTCCTTATCATCCTGAATGCCCTTCATATCGGCATACACAATATCCTGTGGATAATTTTTAATAGAATTTACCTGATTTTCATAAATGGTTTCGGGCGAGAAGTTTTCCTTATCATATATAAGGAAGTCGTTGATTATGAAATCAAAAACCTCTTTAACGCTTTCCTTTTTATCGTGACCCTTAACCATTGCGGTGCCCGTTAACGAATAGGGTGAGCCGCTTTCGGGGAATATAATTTCAAGTGGCTGACCATCGTTTATCTCGTTTACCGCCTGAAAGGTGAGTGCAAGACCGATTCCAACTTCGCCCTGCTTTAGCATCTTTATGGGGCCTGAGCCCGATTCGGTGAACTGCTTTAAATTCTTATGTAGCTCGTCCACATATTTAAGGGCTTCTTCCTCGCCCATAATGTTTACCCAGCTTTTATAGAAGAAGTAGCCTGTTCCGCTCGACTTTGGGTCGGGCATAGCAACAAGTCCTTTATATTCGGGCTTTAATAAATCCTCATAGCTTGTGGGCGCGGACAGTCCGTGCTTCTTAAGAATTTCGCGGTTAACTATAATTGCGCCCGCCTGACGCTCCCACGTTGCCCAACGGTTTCCGTTATCGGCAGGGGTTAGTCCCTCGCTGTAATTTATCGCGCTAATGCCGCTCATGTCGGCAAGGCTGGAGGATATTTTGTTCATATATCCCGTTTCAAGGCCCACGAGAATATCAATTTCGGTGTTCTCGCCCTCAGCAAAAACCTTTGCCGCCGCCTTACCTGTGGACATATACATTACAATAATATTTTTATCGGGGAATTTTTCGTTAAGCTGTTCTTGCAAAGCATCGTTTCTGAACTGCTCGCTTGAGGCACATATAACAATACTTTCCTTGTTGCCGTAATCAGCGAAAACGGTGAAAGCCAAAGTAACGATTAATAATATTATAACTATCTTTTTCATATAGCTACCGCCTTAAACGTCGTAGGTTTTATCTATTGCCTTGAGTTCCTTAAAGGTGTCTATTTCGATAATGTCGCTTTCCTGACACTCGCGAATCTCCACTGCATATTCATTTGGGAAGAACACAAACGGCACCTGATCCCAGTAGCGCTCCTTGCCGCCGGGCATCTCATAGGTTGCCTTTATGTGCTCGGAAAGCTTTCGTCCGTCAGCATCATTCCAATAGGAAATGCCAACCTCCTGATAGCAGTCAACGCCGCCAACCTTCTGGCCACAGATAACGCCATCCTTAACATCAAAGCACCAGTCATCACTGCGCTGCTTTTTAAGGCCGAGGAAGTTGGAGGTGTACTGATACTTTTTAACGATTTTAGGGTTGTAAAGCAGCAAATCAGCCTCAAAAACATATGAGTTTGAAAGCAGATAACGCACACACATCGCAGAGGATATGTTATTAGCTTCGTTATATCCGGGATTTTCTATAAACTTTATCATCGGATACTTATATAAAAGCTGGTCGAACTGCTCGGCAAGATAGCCGCGAACAAGAATAATCTCCTCAATTCCCGCAGCGATAACCGCATCAAGCAGACTATCGATTATGCGCTTTCCGTTAACTCGAACCAATGGCTTTGGTGTGTTAAGTGTTACAGGCACCATTCTTGAACCGAAGCCTGCGGCAATAAATATCGCGCGCTTCACGCGGTATGGCTCCATAGCGGCAAGTCCTTCGGTTGTGATTTGACCTTCTGAAATATAGCCTTTTTCAGATAATTCCTTAACCACCTTGTTTATGGTTCCCAAGGAATAAGTTGTTGCTTCCTGAAGTCCGCGTTGGGTGATATTGGGGGTGGAAATAACCGCATCCAAAACATCAAACTGTTTTCTTGTAAGCTCCAAAATAAACACTCCTGTTTGTTCATTATCTTTTTTTGACCCCATCTTTTTGAACACACATTCTTAAAAAAAGGGGCAAGAAATGCGGAGCACGCTTTTTTGTTCAATTAAAGCATACTTCGCTGAGAAACTAAAACAAATATATAACTTACAAACCGATTATACAACCTAAAGCCAAAAAAGTCAAGACATAAAAAAACGCCTCTTCGGGCGGAATAAGAGCATAAAAAAACAACCCTTGACCGATGTTTCTTTACACATCTTTGGCGGTCAAGGGTTATTTTTGTTCACTCTTGATATCTAACATCTTTTCTTTGTACCTCTCAATTCTTAGATTTTTTGCCCTCGTTTACGCTTAATCTCCCTCTCATCCTTTTTGCGCTGTTGCGCTTCCCGTAAAGCGGGAACGCTTTATGATTTGGGGGCATAACCTGAAGGCGGCTATATAAAACTCTTTCGCTCGGTCAGGCTTGATATTTTTTAATGCTTTTTTGAATTTTACTTTATTTTTTGCCTTTGCCTTAACAGAGCATCAAGAGCGATTAGCTTTACCTGAACATCGGGTATCACCATCTTTCTGTATCTTTAATATATCATACTTTTGCCGTTTTTTCAATCTGTAATGTTATATAAAATTCGTCTTGACGAATTATGCTAAACGCAGAAATTCTCGCCTTGACTACAAAAAGCGTTGACCTTGTGTTGCTTTTTTGATATACTAAATTTGTTAGGGTGTTTCGCCGAGAAAGCGAAACACCTTTTTGATTGTATAGCGAAAAGCGAGGTGAATTTCACCTCGCTTTAAATATCTCCGTATGATTTATTTATAAGACTTGTTTTACCGAAAAAGTTTTCATTGGGAAAATGTGTTTCTCTCCATTTGGGGTTATATTTGTCGGCATATTTTGAAAAACTCTGGTCAAATTTGCTTCACCAAACAAATAACGCAACGGAATATAGTTAACCCATTTAGAAATATTGTAAATGCCTTTAATTGCGTTTTCTTTATTAGAAAGCGTTATAGATTGTAAGCGACTGATGCTTCCTGCATCACCACTATAATAAAAATTTTCACCCTCAATATCATAGGGTTGTTTAATGTTTGATGCAGTTTGAGAAATTTTTATAATCATCAAATCACCACCTTGAATTTATTATAGCACATTTCATTTTAAAAGTAAATTCACGCAGTATAAATCTCCTCAGATTACAGATAATAACAACACAATTTGTAATTTAAGGAGAAATGTATATATGAAAGCAACAGGAATTGTGAGAAGAATAGAGGAATATGGTATAATAGGACAAACATCGAAAAAACCGTATAAACACTAGGGTTTTCGCTGGTTTTCCCCATTGAACGCATTGGTGTCAAAAAAGGGATTTAGGCGATTGTTATACATAGCAAAAGCGGAGTGAATTTTCACTCCGCTTAAATTATCACCATATATATTTACATTCATCACATTGATAGGTTTTGCCGATTTGGTTACTTGCTAAACCCAACATTTCCGTTGATACAACTTTCTTTGCTGTAGAAATATTTACAATTTTATTTGAGCCGCACATAGGGCATTTGTATTTGTAGTTGTTATATTTCTTTGCGGTCTTTTCTTCTTTTTGTTTCTGTAAAAACTCTTGTTGTTCTTTTTCTTTTTGCTGCTCTTGTTCTATGTATTCTTGATATGCGTTATAGTCTGTTTTTGCTAAATGATTTTTATAAACATCTTTTCTGTATTCGTTAAACGCAACACATGCTCCCGCAAAAATAAACAATCCTAAAAGAACAAATACTATTCCATGGTTTGAAATTGCCCAAAAACCAAATACTAAAGTAGCAATAGCAATTATCAGTGCTACAAAACCACACCCCAAATTGAACTTGCTTGGTTTTTCATTGGAATTGTTATTGTTTAATAATGCATTACAATTAGGGCAAATAACAACTTTATCACTTATTATTTCGTCACATTTAGGACACTTAATTAAAGACATATAGGTATCTCCTTTCAACTTTTTTACAGTATATCATATTTGATTTCAAAAGTAAACTTCGGCAGTATAAATCTCCTAAAAATACAGATAATAACAACACAATTTGTAATTTAAGGAGAAATGTATATATGAAAGCAACAGGAATAGTTCGTAGAATAGATGACCTTGGGAGAGTTGTTATTCCGAAAGAAATTCGCAGAACTATGAGAATTCGTGAGGGGGATCCGCTTGAGATTTATACAAGCGGTGGCGGTGAGGTTATTTTTAAGAAATACTCGCCTATGGGGGAGCTGGCTTCGTTTGCGGCAGAGTATGCTGAAGCACTATCGGGCGGCACCGACCTTGGAGTTATAATCTGCGACCGCGACCACTGCATTGCGGCGGCAGGCGTTTCTAAAAAAGAAATGCTCGAGCGCGATGTGACGCCCGAGCTTGAAGGCATAATGGAAAGCCGCAAAACCTTTGTTGCGGAAAACGAGAATATTTTTGCAGTGGCAGGCAGCGAGCGCAAAATCTGTGTGGCGGTGCCAATAATCTCAGCGGGTGATTTAACCGGAATTGTGGCATTCCTTGAAAACGATATTAAAGCTCATGGATCCGAAACGGATGTGAAGCTCGCGACGGTTGCCGCAAAATTTTTAAGCACAAGAACTGAATAGAACAATTAGCAATTTTCAATTAACAATTAGCAATTAAATGTGTTTTGCAAAGCAAAACAATATAAATAACGGACGGTCAATGACCGCCCGTTTTTATTCCGTGCCGCAAGGCACACATTGATTTTTCATTATTTATTATTCATTATTCATTAAAAAAGCACCCGCTTTTTTCGGCGAGTGCTTTTGTTATAGGTGTTATTAAATTAAGCCATATGCTCCTGAATATAATCAACAACATTGCCAACCGTTTTAAGATTTTCTATCTGCTCGTCGGGGATTTCAACCTCGAACTCATCCTCGATAGACATAAGCATCTCAACAACATCAAGGCTATCAGCGCCGAGGTCATCAGCAATATCTGTTTCAAGAGTAATGCTGTCGAGCTCTGCATCAAGCTGGTCTGCTAAAATCTGTCTCATTTTTTCGAATACCATAAATAGTTGCTCCTTTAATAATGATATGGCGGTTGCCCGCCTTGAAATTAATATCTTATATAAAAATAATATGTGTTATCGGCGGTTTTGTCAATAGTTTTTTCGATATTTCAGACCTTATTAATTAAAATTTAAATATTCCAAAATTAATTCTTGACATCCTGATTTTTTGCGGTATAATAAATAATGCTCAGTTAAATATTGGGGAATTGTGTAACGGTAGCACGACAGACTCTGACTCTGTTTGTTGGGGTTCGAATCCCTATTCCCCAGCCAAAATAAAACCACCCATCAGGGTGGTTTTTCATTTTGGCTGGGGAATCGTTTGGATGCGGACAATTTTTGCCGTATGGCAAAAATGTTCGCCGAAGCAGTCGCAACACCGCGATAGGTGTTGCGATCTGCCCGAGTCTCGAGCAACGAAGATTTTTCGCAACCGCTCGGAGCGGTCGAAAAATCGAGCGGCGCAGAGTATCCCGTTAAAACTTGGTTTGCGATAAAACAATATTGGGAACAACATTCGAATAATGGCTATTCCTTTAATTGTTCCCTCCCAATTCCTCATTTATCCAGCTAAACTCCCGCATATATTTATAATCGGGTGAATAATAGGCGGTGTTTATAAGCTCGTATTCTGTAAGTGCCTCGTTGAGCTGCCAGCCGCGTTTAGTTTTTGAGAGAGTAAATTGCAGGCGGCTCACAAATCTGCCCTTGCAAGCGGGCTCTAAAACTATCACACCGTTTATTTTTCGGCAAACGCTATCGTGGTCGTGACCTATCAGAAGAGCATCTATTTTATCGCCGTATTTTTCGGCGATTTCGCCCACTCCGACACTGCCATATTTAGACTGCAGGCCATAATGAATATTCCCCACAATTATATCGGCGCCGCTGCCGATTTCATCTAAGATTTTGCCCACCTCGTCTATCGGCTCGGTGAAGGTCATATTGTTATAGTGCTCGGGCGCGCTTTTTTCCCAAAGCGGCACGCGCGAGGCGGTAAGACCGAAAACTGCCACGCGCACACCGCGGATTTTAAATATTTTATATGCCGCCAAAAATCGCTCGCCGCTTTCGGTGTAAATATTCCCCGCCAGCACCTCGCCGTTAAAATCGGAAATTTGGCGCTCAAGGCATGAAAACTCAAAATTAAACTCGTGGTTGCCAACGGTCCATATATCATAATCAAGATAGTTCATAACCTGTGTTACGGGGTGGATACCAAGCCCTCGAAGCCGCTCTATTTCATTGCCGCGGGAGGTGTCGCCTGTGTCTATAAGCAAAAGCTTTGAGTCGCGTGTGCGTTGCTGCTTCACAACGGACGCCACCTGCGCCATACCATAAACCGCGGGGGTATCCTTTTCATAATCATAAGGATAAAGCATACCGTGAATATCACTTGTTTGCAAAATTGTGATGGTTGCAGTGTTGGTGCGCAAAATTATAATGAGCGTTAAGCAAAACAGTACCGCGGCAGCTGCAAGAACCGCCGTTATTACCTTGATTTTTCTATTCATTTCTTTCCCCACCACACATCACTTTATATTGTTTTTCCCCGAAGGGAATCAAAAATTAACAATTGAAGCAATTTGGGGATTTGCCCTTGAAATGGACGCGACGGTATAGTATAATGTCTTAGAGTGAAAAACAGTTTTCCGCGGAAAACGGACAGGAGTTTTTATGAAAAAGATTTTTAAAGCCTATTTAGGCTGCCCGATTATACTTCGCATAGCAATAGGTCTCGTAATTGGCGCGGCGCTTGGTGTTTTTGTGCCTGCGGCATCGTTTGTTACGGTTTTCGGCGATATTTTTGTTGGCGCGCTTAAATCTGTGGCACCGATTCTTGTGTTTGTTCTCGTTATCGCATCGCTTGCAAGCGCGGGCGAGGGCATTGGCTCAAGATTTAAAAGCGTTGTTTTTTATTATATGCTAAGCACCTTCCTTGCGGCAGTAGTTGCAGTTGTGGGAAGCTATTTGTTTAAGATTACAGTACCCCTCACCGATGCGGTAACACAGTCCGCCCCGACAGGTCTTGGCGAGGTTTTCAGAACACTTCTCACCAATATGGTTGCAAACCCTGTTGGCGCAATTCTTAACGCTAACTATGTGGGCATTCTCACCTGGGCGGTTATTTTCGGCCTTGCGCTTCGCACATTTGCAAGTGACAAGACAAAGGAAGTGCTCACTGATATTTCAAATGCAGTTTCCAAAACCGTGGCTTGGGTTATCGAGGCCGCTCCCTTTGGTATTATGGGTTTGGTTTACGCCTCTGTTTCGGAATACGGTCTTGAAATATTCACCGATTACGGCAAGCTTTTGTTATTGCTTGTTGGTTGTATGCTGGCGATGGCGCTTATCGTTGACCCATTTATCGTTGCAATTGCACTTCGCCGCAACCCATATCCGCTCGTTTTCAAGTGCTTTAAGGAATCGGGACTTACCGCATTTTTCACAAGAAGCTCGGCGGCAAATATTCCCGTTAATATGAAGCTTTGCGAAAAATTAGGTCTTGACCGCGAATACTATTCGGTGGCTATCCCCTTGGGCGCCACAATTAATATGGATGGCGCAGCCATCACTATAACGGTTATGGCGCTCACCGCGGCGTTCTCGCAGGGTGTTAGTGTTAATATCCTTATGGCTATAATCCTAAGCTTTGTTGCAACCCTTGGCGCGTGCGGCGCATCGGGTGTTGCGGGCGGCTCGCTGCTGCTTATCCCGATGGCTTGCTCGCTGCTTGGCGTTAGCAGTGATATCGCAATGCAGATGGTAGGCGTTGGATTTATCATCGGCGTGGTGCAGGATTCACTTGAAACTGCTATCAACTCCTCGGGTGATGTTATTTTCTGCGCAACCGCAGAATACCGCGAACGAATTAAAAAGGGCGAAGAAATTAAATTATAATGCATAATTAAACTAACATTAAAGCACCTGTTAAATTAATAGCAGGTGCTTTTGTTTTAGTTAATTAAAAATTGCTAATTGCTAATTGAAAATTTTATAATTTGCGGCTATACTATAATATATCTTTAAAAAAGAGGTGAACGGTGTGAGGGCAAAAAAGCTTGTTAAGGGAATAGCCTTAGGCTTGATAATCGTTATTGCCGCCGCGGCGGTGATTACTGTCGGCTATTTTTTGCTTCAAAAATATTATGCCCACCGCGATGAGCACTTTGTTCCCGATTATGATAGGGTTACCCTCACCGAGAACACCGATTATGAAACAATATTCCTACAAACAGGCATCGGCAAGCCAGCCGTCGAAAAGCTTATAACAGAAGGGGAATTCGATAAGATACTAAAAGCACAAGATATATTTTTCACCGAGCCACAGCTTGAATGCAAGCCGCTTATCGGCTGGTTTACGCGTGAGGACAGGCTAAAGGGTAGTAAAAACACGCCGTTTTACGATTTGCAGGCGGGCGATATCATCGTTACCCTTGCCACCCATTCGGGCGGTTGGCGGCACGGTCACGGCGGACTTATTATAAGCGACGGCACAACCCTTGAAAGCCTTAGAATGGGTAAGACCTCGTCGCTTGAGGAGCTTAGCTATTGGCGAAAGTATCCCACCTATGCAATACTTCGCGTTAAGGATAAAACCACTGAGGAGTGTCAAGCGGTGGCAGATTTCGCGCTTGATAATCTGTATGACAGGCCATACAAACTGCTTTCGGGTCTTTTGGGAAAGAAAGCGCCCTCTCACGAAAATGAGGATTTCGGGCTTCACTGCACCTATCTTATGTGGTATGCGTGGCAGCACGCGGGCGTTGACCTTGACAGTGACGGCGGCAGATTTGTGACAAGCAGTGACCTACTGCATTCTGAAAATGTGGAAATAGTTCAGCTTTACGGAATGGACCCGAGAGATTTTATTTAATGTTCAATTAATATAAAAAGCCTCTGCTTTATTTTAAGCAGAGGCTTTTTAATTGCTAATTGAAAATTATATGATTCCGTTCACGATATTAAGCTCGCTATCGAAAAGGGTGAACTGCGCATCATACCCCGCGGCAATTCTTCCCTTGAAGTTTAGTCCCATAACTGCAGCGGGGGTGGCGGTCATCATATAAACGACCTCACCCAAGGGTATTCCCGCGCGGGTGGCGGTGCGAAGCAGAATATCGCTTGTTGCAATACTTCCCGCAAAGGCGCTGCGGTCGATAAGCTTTGCAACTCCATCCTCAATAACAAAGGGAACGGGGCAGTCGGTATATTCCTTGCCCTCTTTTCCTATGCCGCCGGGGCGAAGTGCGTCGGTTATAAGGCAAACGCGGTCTGCTCCCTTGATTTTGACTATCATTTTAAGCAGCTCGAGAGGTAGATGACAGCCATCGGCTATCGCCTCGACATAAATATCATCATTTAAATATGCCGCCTCGATAATGCCAAGATGCCTAAAGCCCTTATGGCGGGTTATGGTTGAGGTGCAGGAATAAAGATGTGTTACAAGGCGGTTGCCCGCTTTGAATGCGCGCTCAACATCCGTTTGCTCTGCCGAGGAATGCGCCGTTGCAGCAATAATTCCCTTTTCGCTAAGAGCGTTAACAAATGCGTTATCCTTATCCTTTTCTGGCGCATAGGACCAACGCGCGATTATATCACTATAGTTTTCAAGAAGTGAGGTATATTCTTCGCGGTCAATATCGCGCACAATACCGGGCGCCTGGCCGCCGCACATTTCGAGCGCGAAATAGGGGCCCTCAAGGTGAATGCCGCCGATTTCCACAGCGCATTCATCCTTAACCGCACGCGCGCATTCAAGCACGCGGACCATAGTATCATAATCTGTGGCGGATATTGTTGGATATATCACGCGAGTGCCGTGAGCCGCGTGGGTTTCGCAGGCGGTTTTAAAGGCTTCGGGTGTGGCATCAATAAATTCGGTGCCGCCACCGCCGTGACAATGGATTTCGATAAAGCCTGCTGAGATATAATTGCCGCAAAGGTCAACTACCTCACCGCCCTTGACGCTACCCGCTGGCACAACATCAACGATTTTGCCGTTATCAACCAGAATATCAAAGCCGCCCGCTACCTTTTTATCGGTAACGATTATGCCGTTTGTTAAAACTTTCATTCTATCACGATTTCCTTTTTCTCGGTGTAGGAACGCTTGATGGCGTCAATCACCTTTACGGGGTAAACCAACTCATCGTAGCTCTCGGTCATCTTGCCGTGCTTTACCATTTCTACAAACTCTGTGAGCTCGTTTTCAAAGGTATAGTCCACATCGAGGCAGCTTCCCTCAAGCACGGTTTTATCATCGCACATAACATTTGCATAAAATCTATAGGATGAGCAATAAATACCGCAAACATCAAAGTCGCCGAAGTTGAAGATAACTGTGAGGCGCTTTTTCTTATCATCAGGACAGTGCGCGATAACCGATTTAACATTTCTGCCAAAAACGGTAATAAGCATTTCAACCAGATGCTGTGAATAGAACCAGAAGCCGCCGTAAATATTATCCATATCAACAGGGCAAGCCACTGTGCCGCCAACAACGGTTGAAGCCTTAACCTGACGCGCAAGCGGTTTTAATTCATCAAGGAATTTAACACAGCTACCGCCGCACAAAAGCGCGCCGTTTTCTTTCGCTACTCGCGCTAACTCCTCAGCATTTTCAAGGCTTGCACAGAAGGGCTTATCGATAAAGCAAGGAACGCCTGCCTTAACATAAGGCATAGCATATTTATAGTGGTTATCGCCGTGGCGAGCCACAACCATAACGGCATCAACGCGGCCTAAAAATTCATCGGGCGAGGCGGCAACATAAGTAGCATACCCTTTATCAACTATTCGCTTTGTGGCTTCGCTGTCATCACTATAAATGCCAACGATTTCAATATCGCCGAATTTTTCGGGGCACTCCTTAATAAGCTTGCCAAAGGCATCGGCGTGGGAATTTTCAACACCTAAAAGTGCGATTTTCATAAAATCAGCCCTCCCTTACAGGCAGTGGGTTCTGCGCGTGAACAAGGTCGATAACCTGCAGCTGCAGCAGCACCTGCTCGGGTGTTACGCGCATTTCCTTGCCGTTTACAAGGTTATCGTATATCATATCATAATAATACTGAACCGCATCATCGAAAACAGAGCCTTCGATATCGATATGCTCTTCAACCCAAGGAAGTGTTTCCACGCAGTAAGCGGGAGTGCCGTCCTCGTTGCGGAGAGCTTCAAGTGTGAACTCTTGCTTGGGAGCCTTTTCGGGGTCGAAATACTTATAATCAACGGTGGTGTGTGTGCACTTGATAGAACCGTTTTTGCAGGATACCACAAAGGTTGGGGGAGCATAGGCATTACAACTTGAAATTTCAAGGTCGATAAGTGGCTTACCAGGTGCTGTAATGATAATTTTACCGTAATCCTCGGCATCGCCAAAGGTGTTTACTGTGCGAAGAGATGAGAAAATCTTCATCTCATTAATTGCGGGGAAGCCTAAAAGCTCAAGCGCTTGGTCAAGCGGGTGAGGGCCAGAGTTGCGAACAGAGCCTGCCGCACAGTCGAGCGCTGTCTGCCAGTCCCAACGGCGGGAAAAACCTGAATAGTTTATTGTGAACTGTATGGGTTCGCCCATTTTTCCGCTTTCAAGAATTTTAAGAATTTCAGTATAATAAGGTGCAAAGCGTGACTGCTGGAAGATGTTTAGCATCTTGCCACATTTTTTAGCAGCAGCAACTGCGCGGGCGCCCTCTTCAAAGCTGCCTGCAAAGGGCTTTTCACAAACAACATTGAAGCCGTGCTCTAATAGGTCAATTGTAATCGGCACATGCTGATGTGAAAATGTGCTGTTTACAACAAGGTCAATATCATTTCTTTCAAAAAGCTCGCGATAATCGGCATAAACATCACAGCCGTATTCTTCTGCGGCGCGAGTTCTTCTATCCTCAATAGCATCAACCACTGCCACAACATTGTATTTCACATTTTTATCACTTCTGAAGAACTTGCCGTGAATATCGCGGCCGCTTCTGCCCTGACCGATAATTGCAATATTTAACTTTTTCATTTATTTTTCCTCCTCACAGGAATTAATAATATTAATGAGTTCAACAATGCTTTCTTCACTTGCTTCCAGCGCACCGATAGAGAAGCTGCTACCACCCGGACGCTTTAGCTGCTCCTCGGTGAGCTCAACATTCTTGCGATAGTGTGTTTCAAGCATAACCGCGCCCGAATAACCGTCATTAATAAGCTTAGAAAAGAGTGCCTTATAGTCCACAAGACCTGTGCCTACCTTAACCGCATCGGGCTTGCCGTCGATTATATCGGCATCCTTGATATGTACATGCGCAAGATAGGGCTTTACTGCATCATAAGCATCAGCGCTGGCTTTTTCGTTAACCCAAACCTCGTTGCCTGGGTCAAAAAGCACCTTTATGTAAGGGCTGTTAATCGCCTTTACAAGCTCAGCAGTTTTGTGCGGTGTGTTGCTGTGAACGCTGGGGTCTGCCTCGATAACACATATTATATCATATTTTTCGCAAATCTCAGCAATTTTCTTATACTTTTGAGCGCGCTCTTCAAGTCCCGTGCCGTTATCCCAGAAATCGAAGCCGCGGATATATTTAGCACCCAAGCTGTTTGCGCGCTTAGCGCATTTTTCGAAATTTTCTATGTGGGTGGCAACAGCCGCCTCATCATCAATATCGCACTTAAAAAGAGGTGCGGATATTGCACAAACAGATAAATCATACTGCTTTGCCGCCGCATTTATATCCTCAATATCCTTATCCGTAAAATCAAAGGGTGAGTGGTCGTTAACCGAGCGCACCTCCATACATTCAAGGCCGTACTTCTTGCAAAAGGCAGCCGCCTCGAATATATCCTGTGTTACTTCATCGGTGATAACACCTAAAGTGAATTTTCTTTTCATATAAATACCTCGCGATTAAAGAAGCTTGATTCCGCTATCTGCATCGCAGTACATTGTAGCGTTATCGTGGCGACGAAGAATTGTTGCGGGGCACATATCGGTGATTTCGAGTGTTACCGTGTTATAAACTGCATCTGCCTTAGTAGCGGCAGGTACCACGCAGAACATATAGTCTGCGCTTACCATCTGAGGAACGGTGAGGGTATAAGCATACTCAGGTACATCATCAAATGTGGGGAAGCAGCCATCGTGCACCTGCTGCATACGGCAAACATCATCAAGCTTTGCTTTCTTTATGCGAACAGGGTCATTAAAATCTGCAACACCGGGGTCGTTAAATGCGATGTGGCCGTTTTCGCCAATGCCAAGGCATACTATATCAATGTGGTTTTCCGCTAATAGCTTTTCATATTCAAGACCATAGTCCGCCACATAATAAACATTCTTAAAGGGTGCCTTGTTGAAAACATGCTCGTTAAGATAGTTACCAAAGCTCTGCGGATGCTCTTTACTGAGTCCCACATATTCATCCATATGGAAAGCGTTAACGCGGTCCCACGCGAGCGGCTTTTTAAGCAGGCTCTCAAGTACATCGTTTTGTGAGGGAGCGGCAGCAAAAACCATATTTATGGTTTCTTTCTCAGCTAAAAGACGCTCCATACACTCGGCAATATCTTCTGCCGCGGCAATTCCCATAGCGGTTCGGTTTTCATAAATTTCCACCGAAAGCTTATCCTTTTTAAGTTCTTTTAAAATGTTGTTTTTCAAGGTAAAACCCTCCTTTTTAATCTATTATACAAAGTTTTCTTTTGCAATTAAATTGCAAATAAAGACGAATATATTGCAAATAAATACACTTTGTGCTACAATACATTTGGTGATACGATGAATAGCAAAAAGTTGTTTGATTTTAAGTGTTCGGATCTTTTTCTGCACCACACACTAACCCCCACTCCCGACCCTGATGATTTCTCATTCAAGAGTCACTCTCACAATATGGTTGAGGTATATTATTTCCTGCGTGGCAACGCGCGATTTGCAGTTGAGGGTGGTGTTTATGAGCTAAAGCGCGGTAACATCGTGGTTATGGCTTGCGGACAAACTCATAATCTGATGCTTTCGGGCTCAGCCGCCTATGAACGCATAGCGCTGCTTATTGATACCCAGTGCCTCCCGAAGGAATTTGATATGATAAGCGAATCGATATATAGCGGCAACAATATTTTTGAGCTATCCTCTCGCCAGCAATGCTGGTTTGAGGAATATGTGAAGCTTATAAAGGCTTCGCCGCGTGAGGAGCGGCGCGGTTTATCTTTAGGTTTCGCCTCGGCAATTTTTTCTATGCTTTCAACCGCAATTGATAAAACCGCCGCGCGTGAGGTGGAAAATTCCACCGTTAAAAGCGTTATCGACTTTATAAACCGCCACCTATCAGATGAATTAAGCCTTGATATAATTGCCCGCGCGCTCTATTCAAATAAGGCAAGCCTTAACCGAAAATTCAGTGCAATTATGGGCTGCAGTATCTGGGAATATATTCTGCGCCGTCGTGTTTTTTCGGCGCGCCAGCGACTTAGCATTTCGGGCAGTATCACAGACGCCTTTGAGCACAGCGGCTTTAAGGATTATTCCAACTTCTACCGAGCGTATAAAAAATATGTTGGACTTTCCCCTTCCGAGGATTTGAAAAAAATGAAATTATAAAAATGCATAATTCACAATGCATAATAAAATGAATTGCCTTACGGCATGAATCGAATGCAAAGCATTCGTAATGCGGCAAAGCCGCAATTTATAAAAAAGCACCTGCTATTTATTTTAGCAGGTGCTTAAACTTTTTAATTGTGCATTAATTAAATTTTCTCAGCGATTTCGAAAATCTTAGCGGGAAGCTCGCTTTCATCGCAGGATAGAGTGAATATGAATTCAACATCCTCGATTTTTGCAAGTCTTTCAAGGAAGGCTGCAAGCTCTTCATAATCGCGAGTGCCGATTCTGAGTGTTGCGTCACCAAAAATATGTGTTACATCATGGTTGCCCGACTTAATGCCTGCAAGCATTCCATAATATTCGCCGTAACCTGAAATGCCGAAGCTATCAGAGTCTATAAGGCGAGCCTTATAGTTAACGGAAAATGTAAGAGTTGAGCTCTTTTCAATACAAACCACATTTCCAAGACTAGTCTCGGCAGCGCTGTTTACCATTTCAACCAGCTTTTTTGTTTTGCCTGAGCCCTTTTTTCCGATAATAAGTTTAATCATTTATATCAGCTCCTTTATATTATACCGCCCATAGCGGTTATTTTACACTTTTTACTTTCCAAGGCGCGCTTCAAGCTGTGCCTTTGCCGCCTCATAACCGGGTTTACCAAGAAGTGCGAACATATTCTTTTTATAGCTTTCAACACCAGGCTGGTCAAAGGGATTAACGCCCAACATATAGCCCGATATTGCGCAAGCCTTTTCAAAGAAGTAGATAAGTCTGCCAAGGTTTTCCTCATCCGCCTTATCAACCGATATAACAAGGTTTGGCACGCCGCCATCTGTGTGAGCGAGCACCGTTCCCTCGAATGCCTTTTCGTTTACAAAGGACATTGGCTTTCCTGCGAGGAAGTTAAGACCGTCGCCATCGTTATCCTCTTTCTCGATTATAACATCGCGGCCGCCATCGCCGATTGTAACCACCGTTTCAAACATTATGCGAGAGCCATCCTGAACGAACTGGCCCATTGAATGAAGGTCGGTAGAAAAGGTAACCGATGCGGGGAATAAGCCCTTGTGGTCCTTGCCCTCGCTCTCGCCGAAAAGCTGCTTAAACCATTCTGCCATCATTGTAAATCTTGGCTCATAGGAAACGAGCAGCTCAACCGCCTTGCCCTTGCGATAGAAAGCGTTTCTAAGCGCCGCGTAGCGGTAGCAGTCGTTAGCTTCAATATCGGTAGTGTTATAGTCACGCGCGGCATCCTGCGCGCCCTTCATAAGAGCATCAATATCACAGCCTGCTGCCGCAATAGGCAAAAGACCTACCGCTGTGAGCACAGAAAATCTGCCGCCAACATCATCAGGAACCACGAAGCAAGGGTATCCCTTTTCATCAGCGAGTGCCTTTAATGTGCCGCGAGCCTTATCGGTGGTGCAATAGATGCGGGAAGCCGCCTCTTTTTCACCATAACGCTCCTCAAGCAACTTTCTGAAAACTCTGAAAGCCACAGCGGGCTCGGTGGTGGTACCCGATTTTGAAATAATGTTCACAGATACACGCTTGCCCTCACACATTTCGATAAGGTCGGCAAGGTTAGAGCCGCTGATGCTGTTGCCCGCAAAATAAATTTCGGGAACACCTTTTCTCACATTGTTATAATACTGGCCCTTTAAAAATTCAATCGCGGCGCGAGCGCCAAGATAAGAGCCGCCGATGCCGATAACGATAAGAATATCGGTATCCTCTTGAATTTTCTTAGCCGCCGCCTTAATGCGGTCAAACTCCTGCTTGTCATAGTTAAAAGGCAGGTCAACCCAACCTAAAAAATCGTTACCAAGACCATCCTTGTTATTAACGGTGTTATGAGCCGCCAATACCTGCGGCATTAAACCCGCTATATCGTTTTCACGGATAAAGTCCTGTGCATAGGAACTGCTAAACTTAAGTCCCATTTTATCAATCCTTCCGAAAACCTTTTATTTATTTTATTTTACATTATTTTGTGCATTTTTGCAAGCAGAATATATATCCTTACTGTAAATTTTTAGCAGTTATGTTGAATATAACTAATCGCTAATTGATAATTCCCTTAACTATCCACCAAAAAGCGGTCATAAAGGTCATTTTGGGGATATCCTCGCTCGCGGTGATATCTATTGAGCCTATCTGCTCGTCGCCTATATAAAAATCAACCCTGCCAACGGCATCACCCTTTTTTATGGGCGCCGAAAGCTCCTCGTTGAGCGTTGTTTTCTGTGTTATGGACGCCGCATCGCTCTTTTTAAGAAGCGCGCCGAAATTTTCTGCCGCCGCAACCGACAGACTGCTTTTTGTGCCGTCTTTAACCTTAACCGTTAGCCCTTTTTCGAGCTCAGGCGCGATTTCACTGTAGGCATAATTTGCAAAGCCAAAATCGAGAAGCTTTTTAGCGCCCTCAAATCTATCCTGAGAGGTGTCTCCGCTCATTATAACCGCCGCAAGCTCAAGACCGTTTCTTTCAGCGGTAGCAGAAAGGCAGTAGCCCGCGCCCGAGGTGGTACCCGTTTTAAGACCTGTTGTGCCATCATAAAAGCGCACAAGCTTATTGGTGTTAACAAGCTCGCTCTCTCCGCCGCGGAGGGAATCCATCCAAACGGTGGAATATTTCTTTATAAGGTCGTGTTTTATAAGCTCGCAGGACATTATTGCAACATCGTGCGCACTTGAAGAGTGCCCCTCGGCATCAAGGCCTGTGGCGTTCATAAATTTTGTGTTGGTCATTCCAAGCTCAGCCGCGCGAGCGTTCATCTGCGCCACAAAGCCCTCTTCGCTGCCCGCTATTGCTTCGCCCAAAGCCACTGTGGCATCATTGGCAGAAGCTATCACCGCCGCCTTTAATAGGTCATCTACTGTCATACTCTCCTGCGGCTCGAGCCAAATCTGACTGCCACCCATGCTGCACGCGTGCTCGCTTGCGGTTATCACATCCTCGACCGACATATCCCCGCGGTCAATAGCCTCCATAACCAACAGCAGCGACATAATTTTTGTTATAGACGCGGGCGGCAAAACCTCATCTGCATTCATTTCGTATAATATTTTACCTGTGTTAACCTCCATTAAAATTGCGGATTTTGCCTTAATATCAAGCGTTTGCCCGATTGCCGCATCGGTAACCTCGGCAGAAATCGGTATATCGATATCCGAAATGTCACATTCGCTCGAAACTGTGGCGGCACTCACCGATATGGAGAAAATCAGCGTCATCGCCAAGCACACACTTAAGAATTTTATATACAATTTCATATTATCACCCGATATAAAAATATGCTCTCGCATATTTTTTAATGCACAATTCATAATGCATAATGCACAATTAAAACAAAAGATAAGCACCAGCTAAATTAATAGCTGGTGCTTGTTTTATATAATTGCTAACTGCTAATTTTTCTGCGAAGCTTTGTTGCGCCGATAGCGCCCGCGCCGCTTACAAACAGCACCGCTATCCAGCAGATGGGATTGGTGTCGCCCGTCTTGGGGCTGGTGTTCTGCGCGGGGGTATCCTTTGCGGGCGGCTCAACTGTGGGAGTCTCCTCCTTTGGAGCTTCCTCTTTGGGCGGCTCCTCTTGAGGCGGTGTGGGCGGTGTGTAATCATACACATTCTCAAACTCCGCCACTATCTGCGTCGCCGCTTTTTCGTTCACAGTGATAACGGGAACCAGCGTGTTTGCGAGCGCATCAAGTGTGATTTCCACTCGGATAACATACTGCGCATCGCTATAGGTCACATTTTCCTTTTTGGTGTCCACCTCGGTTATGGTGTACTCGAAAATTTTGCCTATATCCTTGTGTGTATAGCCAAGCGTTGTTTTCGCCTTGCCATTTTCATCGGTTTCAAGCTCTGCGATTTCGCCCTCTTTATCCGAAAGCACAAACTTAAAGCCCTCTGGACCGATTTTTTCGCTACCCTTATTTTCAACCGTCTTTTCAACATTAAATTCAACGCTTACAGCCTCAGGGTCGGGGGTGTAGGTGTTTGTGAACACCGCTTCATCAGCGGAAGCGTTTGGTTTTGCAAGCTTAACCGCGCTTTGAAGCTGACCTGAACTGTTATCGGTAACCGAAATAGTTACATTGTAAACGGTATCGTCATATTCAATATGAGCGTCTTGACCTTTTGTTTCAGCAAGAACAAATTTATATTCGCCTATCTTATCAAACTCAAGGTTGAAGCTGAACTTACCGTCTTGGTCGTTGCGGTCGGTGTAAACTGTGCCGCCCTGTACGACGCTGAATTGATCGTCAGCCTCGCTGAGAGTAAACTCAAACTCATCACCTTGAAGCTCCATCTGCGCGCCTGTGAAGTCAACATATTCCTTGCTGCCCTCAACCACCGCTGAGGCTTTGCTTGGAGTGTATATATTCTCAACTGTAACCACGCTCACACCGTTGGTCGCGCCAACGCTTGTTTCGGCTTTTATTGTGCCGTCAAGATTATCCTTAACGGTTACGGTAAAATCAATGTCATTAGCATAGGTAATGCCGCCAAGACCTGTATCGGTTTCCTTGATTACATATTGGATAACCTTGTTGTTTTGCCAGTCAACTCCGTTTGCATTATAGGTGAAAACAAAGCTGGCTATTCCGTTTTCGTCGGTCTTATAAAGCGGGCTTACCAAATCGCCTGTTGCTTTATTGTATACACCGAACTCAAAGCCCGCTGGGCTGTAGTCAATGCCGCTCGGCGCGGTGACGGTCTTGTTAATCTCAATGCGAATTTCTGCGACGCCGTCTGCCTTATAGCTGTTTTTAAACTGTGCGCCCACATGCCAATCGGCGTTGGCATTTGTAAGCTTGGTAACGGTTACGCGCTCGTTCTCGGCAACGGTATAATCAAGTGTTCCGTCCATATCGTTATCCGAAACTATTACATCAAAGATTCTATAGTCGGTGTCATAGGTAATACCGCCGATGCTCTCTTCCTTTTCAGTAATCAGATAACGGTAGGTTCCCACTTTGGTATATATCTCATTAGCGAGCGCCGCCTCAAGCGTATCGCCGAAGCTCATTGTATCGCTATCGCCGTTTTTGTATACCTTTTCGCTGCCGCCGTCAAGCAGACTGTACTGCGCGGTTTCGGGATTATATCTCGCTATTGTAAAGGTGAACTCATCGTCAACAAGCCAAGGTCTGCCCTCAAGCTTCTTTGTAAGGTCAAGATGGATATTGGGCGAAACAGCGCTGGGTTCGTATCTGTTAACAAAGTTGTATACAACATTTTTGTCATCGGTAATCACTTTACCGCCGGTTGCAAGCTCGCTTTTTTGCTCGTCGCCAGAGAAGCCTTTAAGAACGCTTGGGTCAATTCGCTCAACAACATCAGCAGTCCACCCTTCAGCAAGCTTTATCATTACAGACTGATTATCGCTAAGCTGAAGTCCTATCTTGTTGTTGTCAACGGCAAGCTTTTTCTCGGTGCCACTGTCACTTGAATACCACGCGCTTACCTCATTTACGGGGTAATTTGCGGTGGTGCCTTCATAACTAAGGGTTATTTCAAAATCAAACTTCTTAGTCTTCAGCGCTTCGGGGTCCTGTGCAAACGGATGTATTACCTCCTTAGAAATTACAAGATAGCCGTCTGCTCTGAGGGTGTTCACAAACTCAGCTTCGCCGAGAATATACTGAGTGATAGTGCCTGTAGCCGAGGTTGCTGATTCGTCACCATTTACAGATTTCACCACATAATTCTTGCCGCTTGTCTGCTCGGTAACAGTGTAGGTTGCATCCAACGGTAAATCAAGTATATATGCGCTCTCGCCCGCTGCAAGAGGAAGCTGCGCTTCGCCGCCTGTAAAGGTTATGCTTTCAGGGGGGTTAAGCGTGCCGTCAGCCGCTTCGCGAACTAACGCGTATTCACCCGAAGCGCCATTAACACGCACATTAAATGTGAACTGCTCGTTTGTTCCTACAAGGGTTGAATCCACCTGCTTAGTTATCTTAATACCTGTTGCGGGGGTAACGGTGAGCTTACCGTTATTACCAAGAATGGCATCCGCATAGTAATGCGTACCCTCAATATGCTCAACCGTTGGGAAATAGGAATATTCAAGCGTTTCTGTTTTGTTGGCGCCTTCAGCCTTTTTGGTTTCCACTTCATCATATACGCGGTGAATGGTTTCCTTCATAATTTCCCAGCCGCCGTCATCACGGCGGGTGTCGTCCACTCTGCCGAGCGCCTTATCGGAAATTCTTTCGTAAAGCTTTTTGTGTACCGCGGCATTGCCGTCGTTTGTGGCGGGGGTGAGCTCAAACACATTTATCTGGCGGTAGTATTCGTTACCGTCGCCCGCTTGCGGCTTTGTGGCGGAAACATACTCAACATACTCATCCTGCGCCGCATCGTAAACATAAATAGGTGTCGGCTCAGAGTAATAATAACGCTCATTTTCATAGCTTGGCTCGAAATAAGCTATTGTGTTTATCGCTTTTGTGGGAATCAAATATTGCTCGTTATTAACATCGAACTGCTCGACGCTCCATTCATTTGTGTAAAGCTCATATTTGCCGTCGGATGTGCGATATTTATTACTAACAACGCTTGCGATATTAAACTCGTTTATATCGTCGCGAAGACCTACCTCGAAAAGCAGTCTTATCGGCTCGGCATCCTTGATGGTCATCTGCGCATTTTGAGCATCATCATAGCTTGTTCCCTCAAGCTCCACATCATAGGTAACAACGGGGATAAGGGATGCTGGGACGCGGAAGATAAGCTGGCTGTGTCCCGCAACAATGGTGTCGCTATCAAGTGCATTTACCTCGCCCTGAGAAGCAATTTCGGTGTGCACCTGAATCGACACATACATAAGGTCGCTTTCGTTAAGCCCGTCAGAAATTTCGCCGAGCATACCATAGGACTTGTTGATATATTTAGCATTTTGCGGAACATCGGAATATGTGTCTGTCTCGTCCCAAAATCCGATATAATTGCCGTTTTCATCAGCATACCAGCCGATAAAATTAGAATAGCTGTTAGTGTTGGTATAGCTCAACTGCCCTGCGTTATAGGCATTAGCCACAAGGCTGCGCGCCTCTTCGGTGCTATCAATCCCCAAGCGACTCTTAACAGACCAGATAAGGTTATCTCCAAGGGCATTTGGGTTTTCCACCGTGCCAAGCTCGCCGCCATCCGCGCGGAAGTTTTCGCACAGCTTTTCACCCGTATAGAGCTTATCGCCTATCATAACGCCCTCGATTTGCTCAACCTTCATATAGTCGCCTATATCATCAATAAATTCGATATAGCCCTCCTGATGAACATTGTTTTCTTCCACCAAGGTAGGTCTATAGAGCGACTGAATTATAATTTCATTAACAATTTCCTTAAAACTTTCAAATAAATCGCCGCGTGAATCTGCCTCAAAATATCTGTTAGCGTAAACAATATCGCTTACCGCATCGGTTTTAGTAACCGAAACATTATTGGCAATTTCAACAGTTGCGCCGTTTGTGGCGGCGGCATAGTTCTCCCAATAGCCTTTGATGGTATTGGTGGAGTTTGCGGGGTCTAAAACACTCTGGGCTTCGGCGCTGTTTCCAACACCAAGACCTAAGGTATAGAATAACGCTTCGCTATCGTTATAATAACTGCTTATCTGCTGCTTAACATAAGCCGCGGTAAGCTGTGTTAAAAACGCATAGGTCTCGTTAGTAGAGCTGCCGCGACCAAGATTAGGGTCGGCAGGGGCTGTGAAGCTTGTGGTGGCATAGGTGGGCGCGCCGTCACTCATAAGAACAAGCACTGGCTTGCGCTGTGTGCCCGCTTGGAAACCATCCTCGATAACGGTGTCGTTATTATCGGCAATCACCTTAAAGGCATCAGCCGCCGCCTTTAAGCCGCCTTGAATGAAGGTGCCTCCCACAACATCAATGGTGGTTTCACGAATTGCGCCGTTGTTGCCACTCACGCCGGAAGCTATCGAAATCTCGTTTCCGTTGTGCTGGTTACCTGCATTTGTTTCTAAATATTTGCCAACCGTTATATCATCAGAGGTATCAAAGCGAGTACCGTTATTATAGGTAACAGTGCCTGTCGCGCTATAGCGGTCGATAGGCAGCAGGGTGTAATAGTGCTCGTCGTTGCCGTCGTCATATTCCGCGGAATACAGCACAACACCCACGCGGTTATTATTGTTAAGCGCCAAAAGCTCGGTCATAGCAGCATTTGCCGCAAGCACCAAATCGCTTACAGCGTTATTGTGATCCGGTCCCATTGAACCAGAAATGTCAAGCAGCAACACGGTGTCGGTTGGTATGTGCGAATAGCCCACTATTGATTTGTTAGATGCAATAGCCGAAAGTGCCACTAAAAAGCTATCGTCTGCTACAACGGGGAGTATTTCATCGCCGTAGGCATCGGTCAAATTCTGAAAACTTGAATTGTCGGCAAAAACCGATTTATCCGTCCAGATGCCGCCCGCGTTTTCGGTGGTGGGGTTTTTCTGCTGTGAGCCGAAAAATTCCTTCCATCCATCCAAGGTTGATGAGTCTGACACCTTTTTATAGGGTGAAGCCAAGCTATCAGCCGCCACAGAAAGCGGAACTGCGGCTATAATAACTGCTACCGCCAAGAACATAGCGAGTAGCTTTTGAAGCTTTGTTGTTTTCGTTTTCATATTACATCTTCCTTTCTGAATTTTTCACTCTCAGCTCATCATTCTTACAAATTCCTATCAGGTCGCCTTGCTGCTCGGATAGGAAATGCGGGCAAGAGCCACAGTCACCGTAATCATCGTCTGCAAAGGGGCAGCCTTCCGTCATAACATTTACCCACGGTCGCCCCTTGGGAGTATGACGCGGATTTTCGGTAAAATCGGGGTAGTCACCGAAATGCCGCCCTGACTGCTCGTCGTAAACAAACACGACCTCGAGCTCATCACCGTCTAACCTATATAGGCGAATTTTTTCATTCGTCACGACTTACCTCCATCATTTCTTTTTTTACAATAATATTTTACCCTATTTTCCCTCTTTTGTAACGGGCTGTTTGAAAGAAAAAAAGTGCAAAACAAAAAGCTGTTTTTACCCTTTTCGGGGAAAAACAGCTTTATTTTTGTCGAAAAACACCACTTTGCGTTCGTTATAACGAACGCAAAAGATTTTATAATTTCTAATTGTGCCTTTGGCACACTATTTCATCATATACTGCTCAAGTCCCTTTTTGCCGTTGATACCGAGCTTTTCATAGACCACCTGAAGATAATTTTTTATGGTGCGCTCTGATAAGCGCATATGGTCTGCAATCTCCTTTATTCGCCAGTTGCGGTTATAAAGCATTGCCACGGTAAACTCCATATTTGTAAGGTTTTCGGCAACGGTGTTGCCCGTTGCAAGGTTGTGCTTTTTATACCACACCTTATTATAATTTTTAGAAAGCTCAACTATTTTTTTATATACCTCAGGGTAGTCGCGCTTGAAAAAGACCTCAACCATTCCGCCGAGCATATTATAATGCTGAACAAAGGGCAGATAAAAGCCATCGGGACCCGCTGTTTGCCAAACATAATTCATTCTGACATTTGCCTCATCCTTATCCATAAGGCTGATAAGACAGGCGATGGCTACAAGCTGAATGTAAATAGAAGCCAGCGGATATGATTCCTTGGTGCACACGAGTGCCGCATCGGCAATACCGAGCGCATAGCGGTAATCGCCCTTTAAATATGCATCGTATGCCAGCAGATACATTCCGTAAAGCATAAGCCCCTCAGGCAGATACTGCACATACCTTTGCAGACGCGGAAGTCGCGAGGCATCAATATGGAATTTTGTGTGTATACTTGTTGCGACAAGAACATTAAACGCCTGATATTCCATAACCGCATCCTCGCTAAAGCCGTTTTCAAGCTCCTTAAGCAGTATATTTACCGCAAAATCGGTGCGGTGAACGAGGTGACGCGGCAGATTTGCAAAGGCGCATATCATTGCGGCAGTAAGCCTTATTTCATGGCTTTCACTATCAAGGAAAGGCTCCGCGAGCGCTGAGCCGCGCTCAGCATCCCCTGTAAGATACCAATATTCCGCCAAGGAAATTGCTCGCTCATCCTCGTTTTCTATTGAATTTATATACTCAAAGCAGCGACCTATCGGAAAACGGCTTTTCATAAGCGGCATCGGCGCATCAAGCAGCACCTTTTTGCCCTCGTTATTTTCGTGTGTTTTTCTGCCTGGGTGATAGCAGTTTTCGGGTATTGCCCAATCTCTGCCCACCTTGTGCGCGCCGAGAAGCTTGCCCTGTTTTGCCCATTTTTGAACAGCGCGGGTGGTAACGCCCATTCGCTCAGCGGCTTCGGCTACGGTTTGATATTTCATTTTAAAGTCTCCTTTTGACACATAGGGTAGATCAAATAATCGGCGGTTGTCGAAGAAAGCCTTTAACACAATAAATTGCTAATTGCTAATTGCTAATTGTTAATTGTTAATTGGTAATTGGTAATTGCGCTGGATTGCGCCCTTGCGCCAATTATAAGCGCGGTCTGTGTTGTCCTCACCCGCTTGGTAGCTATCGCGATAGCCATCCTTAAATTCCTTTATGTATGTTAGTTGCGCATTTTTGTTGTGCGGGCAGGCGTGGGCGCATATATCACAGCCCCATAAAATTTTGTTTTTTATGAGTCTGCTTTTTTCGCTCTCGCTAAGCTCGCCCCTTTTTTGGCTGAGCGCGGATAGGCACTGCTCTTTATCACAACAAACGGGGCAGGCGGTCTTGCATTTGCCGCAATGCTCACACTCGGAATAAAAATTTTCACACTCGATAGTAAGGTCGCACACAACCTCACCCAAAAAGACGAAACTTCCGTAACGAGGGGTTATAAGCAGTCCGTTATCCCCCTTAACGCCAAGTCCCGCGGCGGCTGCCGCCGAAACCTCAGGAATGGGTGAATTATCAACAAAATATTCAAATTGGTTTTGTGGGAAAGCCTTTTTCAAAGCCTCAACCGCAATTTCGAGCCTCTCGCCGCAGACGATGTGATAATCGGGCACCGCCGCATAGCGGCTTATGTTTTGGGGCGGATTTTCGTTTACCTTATAGGGAAACGCGCACATTATAATCGTTTTTGCATTTTCGGGCAGGCGCTGCTTTGCGCGACAGGTGAGCAGGTGCTCACTTACTAAAGAAAAATCGCAAAAGCCGATATCTTGGATATCGGCTGAAGAAAATATTTCTCTTATTTTTTCTTTCACTGCACACACCGCCCTTAAAAATTAATAATTAATAATGAATAGTGAAAAATTGATGTGTTCCGCTTCGCGGAACTATATATATCGGTGCCGCCTTGCGGCACACCGAAATTATTCATTATTCATTATTCATTTTTCATTACTTTCTGATTTCTTTAAAGAAGTCGGAAAGTAGGCTTTTGCATTCATCCTCTTTTATGCCGCCGTAGATTTGCGGCTTTGTGCCAAGCGGATAATCGCAGAGGTTTACAACCGAGTCCATACAGCCCATAGATAAATCGTACGCGCCGAAGACCACCTCGCTGATGCGCGCGTTTATAATCGCGCCAGTGCACATAGGACAAGGCTCAAGCGTTACATAAAGCGTGCATTTTTCAAGCCGCCAGTCGCCGAGCTTTTCACAAGCAATATTTATAGCCTCTATCTCGGCGTGGGAAAGCGCATTCTTTTTCTCCTCGCGGGCATTTTTGCCTTCAGCAATTATGACGCCATCTTTAACTATAACAGCACCAACGGGGATTTCGCCTTTCTCGGCTGCCTCACGCGCAAGCGCTATCGCGCGCTCCATAAATTTACTGTTCACCTTCCACACCACACTTAAAAATTAAAAATGAAAAATTAAAAATGAAGAATTATTGTGTTCCGCTTCGCGGAACGATATACATCAGTGCCGCTTTGCGGCACACCGAAATTTTTCATTATTCATTTTTCATTCTTCATTAAATTTAAACCAAAGGGAGGGGATAAACCCCTCCCCTATATTTTTAAAAATAAATCACTTCACAAAATATGCTGTGGCTTCAATAAGGTTTATAACTATAAATATAATTATAAACACCGAGGTGAAAAACCACTTGTATTTGTGGGCTTCACTGCATTCGGTGTGAGACTTGCAAATAGAATAAACCTCACTGCCCTTTCGCGAAATAATAAACACACCCGCAACCGCCGAAAGCATACACGCCATAAGATAAAGTGTATAAATAAGGTTGAGCGCATTATCGCCGAGTGTAGAATAGCTAAACAGCACCGAAACTAAATTATTAGCCGCGTGCACCGCCACACACACCCAAATAGATTTTGTTTTAACATAGATAAATCCAAGGATAAGACCTACCAAAAAAGCAAAGGGCATCTGCTCAAAATTGCCGTGCATAACGCCGAAAATTATTGATGATGTGATTATTGCAAAGCCCTCGCCGAACTTTTTAAGGAGCCCTAAAATAATGCCGCGACAGGCAAACTCCTCAACCAGCGCGGGTACCGCCGCCGTTGCGATTAAAGAAAGCAAAAAACCAAAAATTCCACGCGGATTTTCGCCGAAATCCACCGAATAATCAACGCCAAAGCCATCAAAAATGCTTCCTGCATAGGAAACGGCTATATTTGCAAAGGCGCAAAAGCCGAGTCCAAACAGAAAAAACGGTAACGCGGTGCCCTTTTCGGGGGCAGAAAAGTGCGCAACCTCGCCCACATTCATTCCCGCCAGCTTTACCGCAACAACAAAGGGAACGGTAAACATAAGCGTGGAAATTAAAACCTGCAAAAGCTGTTGAATGGCGGGGTTGTTGGCAACCTGCATCGCTTCATTTGAGCCGATGCCAAGGCTGTTTGTTATAAAGAAATAGATAGTTGACCAAACCGCCGAAATCAAATAAATGCAAATAACGGGCACGCCCACCATTGCCGCTGTTCGGCGAATAGCCTTTTTCTCTAAATATGTTTCCTGTGTGAAGCCGAGTGGAACATAAACGCCTGCCGTTATCGGCTCGGTTGCGGCATTCTGAGCCACTTCTGCCTCAACCTCAGCCGCCTCGAATTCCTGCTCGGGCGGCTGAGTGTTAAAATTTTCTTCCATTAGAAATACTCCTTGTTGAGTTATTTCCTCAAACCTTAGAAAAAGCGATAATTATCGCTTTTTCAGTGAAAAGTGAAGAGTGAAAAGTGAAAAGTTTCGGTGTCGGCAAAGCCGACGGATATAAATTGTGCCGTAGGCACACCTAAATTATTCATTCTTCATTTTCTACTGCCCCTGCATCGGCGTCGGCTTCTTCGGGAGCGTCGTTAACCTCTGCCTCGTCATGCTCTGCCTTGGCAACCGAGAGAATTCTCTCGCCCTCGGCAACGCGCATCACGCGAACACCCTTTGCAGGGCGGGCAAACTCGGAAATAGTATCGCCGAAAATGCGGATAACAATACCGTTGGAGGCTATCATTATAATATCCTCGTTTTTCTCTATCGGCAGCACTGCCGCAACATCGCCGTACTTTTCAACGCGGTAGTTGGTAAGTCCCTTACCGCCGCGGCTCTGCAAGCGGTAGCAAGAGCTTGCGCTTATTCTGCCGTAGCCCGTTTCGGTTACGGTGAGGATTCGCGTGTCGTCCTTACAAAGAGCCATATCAACAACTATATCATCTTCTGCCATATTCATCGCCTTAACGCCGCGCGCAGTTCTGCCCATTGAGCGAACCTGCTGCTCGTTAAACTTAATCGCTTTACCCTTTCTGGTTGCAACAAGCAGATTATCGTTGCCGTCGGTCATTCTAACATGAGCGAGCTCATCGCCCTCATCGATAGAAATCGCTATTATACCGCTCTTTCTTGTGTTCTTAAAGTCAGAAAGACGGGTACGCTTAACAATACCCTTGCGGGTTATCATACAGATATAACGCTCTTCCTCGTCGCTATCGGTAACAGGGAGAATAACATTAATCTTTTCGCCTGCCATAAGCGGCAGAATGTTAACAATGTTAAGTCCCTTAGCCGTTCTTGAGCCTACAGGAATCTCATACGCCTTAATTCTGTAAACGCGGCCGAGGTTGCTAAAGAGCATTATTCTATCGTGTGAGGAGCACACGAACATATTTTCAACGCTATCCTCCTCACGGGTGGTCATACCTGTGATGCCTCTGCCGCCGCGGTGCTGAACATTATAAGTATCGCTGGGCAAACGCTTGATATAGCCGTTAACCGTTTTTGTGATAACGCATTCCTCGCGTGGGATAAGGTCCTCAATATCAACCTCACCCGCAACATCGCTAATCTCGGTGCGGCGGTCATCGCTGTACTTATCGCGCAGATTAAGACTTTCGGTTTTAACAATATCAAGAATTCTCTCGCGGGAAGCAAGTATAGCATCGCATTCCTTAATAAAGTCGAGCTTTTCCTGCAGTTCATCAAGAATTTTCTGCTTTTCAAGACCTGCAAGCTTACCGAGCTGCATCTGAACGATGGCGGTGGTTTGGATATCATCAAGACCAAAGCGTTCGGTTAAAGCCTCTTTACTTTCGGGGATGGTCTTTGAACTACGGATAATTGCGATTACCTCGTCAATAAAGTCGAGTGCAATTTTAAGTCCCTCAAGGATATGCGCGCGCTCAGCCGCTTTTTTGCGGTCAAACTCTGTGCGGCGGCGGATAATCTCATACTGGAAGTCAATGCTGTTTTGAAGCATCTCTTTAAGGGTGAGTATCTGCGGCTTACCGTTAACAATAGCAAGCAAAATCGCGCCGAAGGTGGACTGCAGCGCAGTATAGCTATAAAGCTTGTTAAGCACTACCTGCGGGCTTGCGTCACGCTTGATATCAACCACGATTCGCATACCACCGTCACGCTTGGAGGAGTAGTCAACAACATCGTCAATGCCCTCAATCTTCTTTTCAGCCGCGAGGTCATAAATATGCTTAACAAGGTCCTTTTTGCGCACCTTATAAGGAATTTCGGTGATAACTATGCGGAATTTGCCGTTCTTGGTTTCCTCAATTTCTGCCTTACCGCGAACAACAATCTTGCCGCGGCCTGTAGCGTACGCGGCGCGGATGCCGCTTCTGCCCATAATAATGCCGCCTGTTGGGAAATCAGGTCCCTTTATATGCTCGCAAAGCTCTGACAGCTCGGCATCGGGGTTATCGATAAGGCAACACATAGCGTCAATAACCTCGCCGAGGTTATGCGGCGGAATTTCGGTTGCCATACCAACCGCGATACCGCTTGAGCCGTTTACAAGCAGCTGCGGGAAGCGAACAGGTAAAACCTCAGGCTCAGTGAGTCGGTCATCATAGTTAGGCAGCATATTAACGGTATCCTTTTTGATATCGTCAAGCATGCTATAGGAAAGGCGGTTCATTTTAGACTCGGTATAACGGTAAGCGGCGGCGGGGTAGCCGTCAATATTACCGAAGTTACCGTGACCGTCAATAAGAGGATAGCGGAGTGAGAAATCCTGCGCCATACGAACCATAGCGTCATAAACGGATGCGTCACCGTGCGGATGATAACGACCAAGCACCGTACCAACAGTATCGGCGCACTTGCGGTATTTGCTGTCAGGTGTCAGTCCGTTTTCATACATTGTGTAAAGAATACGGCGGTGAACGGGCTTAAGTCCATCGCGCACATCAGGGAGCGCACGACCAACGAGCACCGACATTGAATACTGAAGCATACTCTGTTTTACTTCATCAGTGATTTCAACAGGAACAATATTGGTTTCACTGCTTTCGGGCCAATAAACCTTTTCTTGTTTAGCCATTATTATGCACTCCTTTCCTTAAATATCTAAGTCTGTCGCGTAAATCGCGTTGTCTTCAATAAACTTGCGTCTTGGCTCAACCTCTTCACCCATCAAGATGGTAAAGGTTTCGTCAGCCAAAGCGGCGTCTGCCATAGTAACCTGCAAGAATGTTCTGCGCTCGGGGTCGAGCGTGGTTTCCCAAAGCTGTGAGGGGTCCATTTCACCAAGGCCCTTATAACGCTGAACATCAACGCCAGCTCCCAATTCCTCAACCTTTGCAGCCTTTTCCTCGTCAGTGAACACATCAAAGTGCTGTTTACCCTTTGAAATTCGGAAAAGCGGCGGCTGTGCGAGGTATATATGTCCTGTTTCTATAAGCTCTGGCATATAGCGGAAGAAGAAGGTCAAGAGAAGTGTTCTGATGTGGCTTCCGTCAACATCGGCATCGGCCATAATAACAATTTTATCATAGCGAAGCTTTTCTATATCAAAGTTTTCGCCAATACCCGTTCCCAAAGCGGTTATAACAGGGGTTAACTTATCGTTACCGTAAACCTTATCCTCGCGCGCTTTTTCAACATTGAGCATCTTGCCCCACAAAGGCAAAATTGCCTGATATGTCGCATTTCTGCCCTCAACCGCGCTACCGCCCGCAGAGTCACCCTCAACGATATATATTTCGGTCTTTGTAGCGTCGTTTGAAATGCAGTCGGTAAGTTTTTCGGGCATTCGGGTTTTACTGCCGATACCCGCTTTATTTCGTGATGCCTCACGCGCTTTCTGAGCCGCCTCACGCGCGTTGGATGCGGCGATAGCCTTGTCTATAACTATCTTAGAATCGGCGGGGTTTTCCTCGAGGAATTTATAAAGCTGGTCGTTTACTATATCGCGCACGAGTTGACCGATAGAGGTGTTACCAAGCTTTGCCTTGGTCTGGCTTTCAAACTGCGCGTCCGAAAGCTTAACCGAAACTACCGCTACCAAGCCCTCCATAATATCGTCAGCCTTAAGGTTATCAGAGGATTCCTTTAGCTTCTTAAAATCGTGTGCATATTTATTAACAACTCTTGTCACCGTCTGGCGGAAAGCCTGCTCGTGGGTACCGCCATCGATAGTGTGGAGTGTGTTTGCAAAGGAGAGAATTTTATTATCGTATGCCGTGGACCACAAGAGCGCGATTTCTGCCATTTCATCGCCCTTAGAGCCCGAAAGATAAACAACATCCTTTATAAGGCTTTCTTTCTTAATACCCGCAAGCAAATATTCAACATATGATTTAATACCGCCCTCAAAGCAAAGGTCGTCGCTCTTTCCTATTGTTGGGATACTCTCGTCTGTTCTCTTATCGGTGAGAACCACGCGAATTCCCGCGTTAAGGAATGCCTGCTCGCGCAAACGATTAAGCAGTATTTCATAATCATAGGTTGTTGTATCTGTGAATATTGTGGGGTCTGGCTTAAAGGTAACGGTGGTACCGTTTTCGGTTGTGTCACCTATTATCTCAAGGTCTGTAACGATTGTGCCCTTTTCATAGCGCTGCTTATAAATATGCTCGCCATCGCGAACCTCAACCTCAAGCCAGTTTGAAAGCGCGTTAACAACCGAGGCGCCAACGCCGTGCAGACCGCCTGATACCTTGTATCCGCCGCCGCCGAACTTACCGCCCGCGTGAAGAATTGTGAAAACAACCGTTACGGTGGGTATTCCCTTTTGCGGATTTATACCAACGGGTATACCGCGGCCGTTATCGCTAACACGGATTATACCGTCATCAAGGATATCAACCTCGATTTTATCGCAGTAGCCCGCAAGTGCCTCGTCGATAGAGTTATCCACTATCTCGTAAACAAGATGGTGCAGACCGCGCTCGCCTGTGGAGCCTATATACATACCCGGTCTTTTTCTTACCGCCTCAAGGCCCTCGAGCACCTGTATCGAGCTTTCATCATATTTTTCTGTCACTTGTAAATTAAGTTCTTCAGACATAAACTTACTCCTTTAAATTAATTAGGACTTAATGTCCCATTAATTGAAACTTCTTTTAATTAATTGAGGATTATCCCTATTTATGCAAATTATAATTTGCAATTAATTTTTAAAGCGAATCAATATATCCGCTTCTCTTTAGCAATGTGTTTGAGGAAAGCTGTGAAAGATAAACCCTTGTTTCACCCTTTTTTGTGCTTGCCACAACAAAGGATTTTGGTAGCTCATAGCTTGTGGTGATTACCCTTTTTTCTTTTTCCGCTTTCGATAAAAAATCGCGCGTTCTTTTTGAAACGGTGGCGGTATCAAGGTCGAAAATCCCTATAATCTCGCTTGTTGGGAGCATTGTGTTGTTACCCAAATGTATATACATTAAATAACCGCACCGCCTTTAATTTCTATTATATTTCCATCCTTTAGCCTTTCCACATTAGATGGGTCACAGCAGGTAATAAAGCTCTGCCAGTTGCGAATGTGATTTAAAATATAATTTTGCCTTGTAACATCTAATTCGCTCATAACATCATCAAGCAGACACACTGGATACTCGCCCGAAATTTCCTTTATTATTTCGGCGCTGCCAAGCTTAAGGCTCAACGCCACGCTTCGCTTTTGTCCCTGCGAGCCGTAATTTCGCGCCGATATGCCGTTTATTTTAAATTCTATATCATCACGATGCGGCCCCACTGAGGTAACACCCGAAAATTTATCCTGCTGTCTCGCCCTTTCAAGCTCGCTTTTTAGCATTTTACCATCTTGGTTTGCGACATACACCGACACAATTTCCTCTTTGCCGCCCGAAATTCCAGAATAAATCTCAGGTACATACTTTTTTATGGTTTCAAGAAAATTTTTGCGGTAATTTATTATCTTACTTCCCATTTCGGCAATTTCTGTTTCAAAAACATCAAGCATAACCGAAAGTGATGAATCATACTTATAATCTTTGATTATCTGATTTCTCTGCTGAACTGCGCGCATATAACTGCGAAGTATCTCAATGTAATTAGGATATATCTGCCCTATTGAAACATCAAGAAAGCGTCTTCTTTTATCTGGTCCGCTCTCAACCAAGGAAAGATCGCTCGGAGAGAAAACCACCGCGTTAAAATTGCCCGCAAGGCGAGAAGGATTATTTAACTTTTTCTCATTTAAATATGCCGTTCTTTTTTCACCGAAGCTCATCTGTGCGGTGTTTTCCACACCCGCCGCAATAAAGCTTATTTCGTTTTTAGCACTGCTTTCACCAAATTTTATAAATGATGAATCCTTTGAGCCGCGAAAGCTTTTAGCGCCCGTGAAAAGCCATATAGCCTCTATTATATTGGTCTTTCCCTGAGCATTTTCGCCGCATATAACATTCATTCCATTTTGTGGTTTAATTTGTGCCTCGGCAATATTTCTGAAATTTTTAAAGCTTATATTATTTACCAACATTTTTTATAACAAGCGTGTTACCTTCAAGCTCGGCTTTGTCCCCAAGCCTTAGCTTTCTGCCGCGTTGGGTACAAACCTCTCCATTCACGGTAACAAGACCGTCAATTATCATCATTTTTGCCATTCCGCCTGTCATCACAAAGCCTGCAAGCTTAAGCGCTTGGTCAAGGCGGATAAATTCTTCTTTTATAGTTAATTCACTTATCATTATTTTAACCTCATCGGCATTATAAGGTAGAGAAAATCATTATTACTTTCATCTGCGCTGGTGATGGTTACACCCGCATTAGCTCCGTTAAATTTAAAGAGTATATCACCTTGGTCACAAGCCTTTAGCGCATCAAGCAAATATCTGCTGTTAAGACCTATTTCAAATGGCTCACCCTCTAATAAGCACTCAAATCTTTCTTTAACTCTGCCAACAGAGGTAGCGCTGCTTATCATCACCTGATTTTCTGCGAATGCGCAGCGGATAGGTGTTGAGAAAGTATCATTTATAAGGAGTGATACACGCTCAACAGTGTTTATAATATCGCCACAATTCATAACTGTTTTTTGTGTATATTCAGCGGGAATAATCTTTTCAAAGTTTACAAATTCGCCCTCAAGCAGACGGGAAATAAATATATATCCGCCGATATTAAATGAAATAAGACGAGCGCCTACTGTGATTTCTACATTTTCTGTTGTTTCATCTATAAGCTTTACTGCCTCAGACAATGCTCTTCCTGAAACTATAAATTCAATTTCTGTGTCAAGCTCGGTTTTTTGTCTTCTTATAGCAAGCCTGTAACCATCAATTGAAACAAACTGCAAAATATTATTCTTAATTGAAATATTGATACCTGTGAGAATAGGTCTTGTTCCCTCTATCTGAGCAACAGCAAAGCGGGTACCGCGTTCCATATCACACAAAATCTCACCATCAAGTAGAATCTTTGTACCGTCAGCAACAGATGGCATTTCAGGAAAGTCGCTTGAAGCCATTCCCATAATATCAAATACAGCTTCACCACTTCTTATGTGGCACATAAGCCTATCATCAGATTCTATTTCAACCTGAATTCCGCCCATTCTTCTTAAAATATCTGCAAGCAGGCGGGCGTTTATAACAATATCACCCTCCTCATCGCATTTAGCATAAAGCTCCTTTTTCATTCCCATTTCAAGGTTATAGGAAGCAAGTGTGAGTCTACCCTGCTCGGCAGAGATTAATATACCCTCTAAAACAGGCATAGAGGTCTTTGCACCGACCACTTTTTGTAAACGGGATACAGCATCTAAAAGAGCTGCTCTTTCAACTGTGAATTTCATAAATTCTTCCTCCTGGAAAAAATTTTTCTATTAAAAAAAGAATAATATAATAACAATAGTAATAGGGGGTGTTAAAACGGTTAAAAATTCGTATAAAACACGATTAAAAGGACAAAATATTGTGTTAAATTTATCCTTTATAAAATGTTGATAAATTGGATAACTTTTTTTAATTGTTAAAAAGGTGGATAAGTTATTGTTAATTAACCTTAATTAAGGTTAATAACTTTTTTATCTTCCGCTTTCAAGATTTTTAATAATTTCCTCAACAAGCTCTTTTTCATAAGGCTTGTCCTTTAAAAAGTCCTCAATGCGCTTAACATTATAAAGAACTGTTGTGTGGTCCTTACCAAAGGATTCGCCGATAGCCTTATAAGAAAGGTCAGTAGTCTCGCGGGAAATATACATCGCAACCTGACGCGCCAGCACCAAAGAAGCGGTTTTTCTGTTAGAAAGGATATCACTTTCAGAAACATTATAGGTACGCGCAACCTCGGTTATAATTCTTTCTATCTTGATAGGCTCAGGCATAGTTTCTGAAATAATTTCCTTTATAAAGTCCTGAATAACCGAGATTGTAGGGGATTTTTTATTTACATCAACAAAAAGCTTAATTCTTTTTATAACGCCCTCTATCTGGCGGGTGTTAGATTTTATGTTTTCTGCTATGTAATAAACCATATTTTCATCAAGGTGAACCTTAAAATGAACGGATTTTCTGCGGATAATTCCAACTCGGGTTTCAAAATCGGGTGAATCAATATCTGCAGAAAGACCAGCCATAAGTCTTGAGCGGATACGCTCATCAAGTGTTTTAACATCCTTAATAGGTCTATCAAGAGTAACCACTATCTGGGCGTTATTCTGATAAAGGGTGTTGAAGGTGTTAAAAAACTCCTCCATAGTGCTTTCCTTACCCGCAATAAAGTGAATATCATCGAGAAGCAAAACATCAACATTGCGGAATTTATTACGGAAATCATCAATTGTGCCCATACCGAGTTTACCCTCATGAAGAGCTTGAATAAGCTGATTGGTAAATTCCTCACCGCGAACAAATTCAACCCTCTTTTTAGGATGCTTTCTCTTTATTTCATTTTTTATAGCCAGCATAAGGTGGGTTTTACCAACACCTGAGGGGCCGTAAATTACCAAAGGATTATAGTTTTGTGAGGGCTGATTTGAAACAGCAATTGCCGCCGCGTGAGCAAAACGGTTTGAGGAGCCAACAACAAAGTTATCAAAGGTGAAGAAATCCTCAAAGGTAAGACCCTCACTCTCCTGCTCGGCGCGCAAAATTGTTTCCTCATCATCCGCCACAATAAACTTAGGCGGAATTTTAAAGCCCATAACCTTTTCTATCGCGTTTGCAATTATTTCGGTGTAGACATTTTCTATCATACCGCAGATATACTCATTAGCGGCAGTTAAAACAAATTCCTGACTGCTTATCCTTTCGGGAGTTATGTATTTAAAGAAAGTGTCAAAAGCAATTTCTGAAATATTTTCTTTACATTCTTCGCAAACCGCGCTCCAGATATCATCAAGCGAGCGTACAAGCATTAAAAAATCCCCTTTTCTATATAATATATAATATAAATAATAATTAATATAGATATACATATAAAGTATAGCACAAGTTATCCACATTTACAAGAAAAATATTGAATAAAAAAAGCATCTGTCAAAACCCGACAGATGCTTATATTTTAAATTTTTTTAATTTCAATGATTTCGGCTGAATTCTCGTTAATTTTGAAACTAACATTAAAGCCTGAAAAGCACATTTTATAAATTCTCTCGCTATCCTGCTGATAGGATGGACGCGGGTCCTCTGCAATGCATTCAAGTAAAGAATTTCTTTTATTTTCAGGCAAAATATTTAATATTTCTTTTTCACAATTTACTTTAATTTTATGGTCACTAAATTCATCTGCATAAGAGCCCTTAGCATCAATTTTACAGTCACAATAAGGAATATATGGTTTTATGTCGTAAATAGGGGTATCATCAAGCAAATCCACCCCGCTTACAACCAAAATATTACCAAATTTTGCGTCTTCTTCTATTCTCTCAAATTTTACACAGGAAAGCCCTAAATTATTAGGTCTAAAGGGAGAGCGAGAGGCAAAAACACCGATATGGGTGTTGCCGCCGAGTCTGGGCGGGCGCACGGTTGGCGACCAATTTTCCCTGTGATTTTCAGAAAAATCAAATATAAGCCAAAGGTGAGAAAAGTTCTCAATTCCCCTTAGCGCATCGGGGTTTTGGTAGCTTTTTTCGAAAATTATTTTACCAATTAACCCTTCCACTCTACCGCTTTGCCGCGGAATGCCGAATTTTTCGCTGAAATCGGTTTTTATGTGAGCAATAGGTTTTATTTCCATGATATCACCAAAGTTATTATAAAATTAATTTAAAATAAAGGCAAGAAAGAATTGTTAAAATATAAAGTTTATGGTATTATTAAAAATAAAAAAGGAGAGGCAAAATGAAATTTAATGTAAATGACCCTATTTTATTTGTGCTTGTGGCGGTAATAATTGCCGTTGTTTTAGCTCAGTCGGCTTTCTTTCTGATAAAAGCGTGGAAGCGCGGAAAAGAAATAGGAATGGAAAAATCAAAGCTTCGCACAATTGCCGCTACTGCGGCGGTTTTCACAATAGCTCCCGCTGTGGCAATTGTGATAAGCGTTATCACCCTTGCAAAGGACCTTGGAATTGCGCTTCCGTGGCTTCGTCTTAGCGTTGTAGGCTCTCTTTCCTATGAAACGATAGCCGCGGCAAATGCCGAAAATGCAATGGGACTCACCTTTGGACAAACAGCCTCGCTTACCGCGCAGCAGTATTTAACAATAGCTCTTGTTATGACCATTAGTATTATGGTGGGCATCTGGCTTGTGCCAGTTGTTTGCAAAAGAATGCAAAACGGTATGATTTCCATGGAAAAAAAGGATAAAAAGTGGTCCGAAATATTCCAAAATTCAATGTTTATCGGTATGATAGCCGCCTTTGTTGGTTTTGTTTTCTGTGATTTCAGCACCGTTTTCAAGGGCGAAACCAGCGGTCTTATCCCAGTTTGTGTTATGGCGGTATCGGCGGTTATAATGCTGCTTTGCGGCGCGCTTATGAAAATAACAAAGGCTAAGTGGATAAACGATTATGCGCTGCCAATAAGCCTTATTTTGGGTATGGCTTCGGCCATTCCGATAACCGCGTGGTTATCTTAAGAAAGGGGGAAATGTGTGATGAAAACTTATATGGATAAAGTTTACAGCTGGGGCGCTAAATGGAATATATCGGTTATGATAATTCTTTTAATGTTCCCTGTAGCTATAGCTCTAATTTATAATGTTCTCCCCGATTGGAACGGTCTTCTTTTCGGACTTATCGCAACTGCGCCGATGTATTGGGCGGTGGGTGTTGTTGAAACCTTTACCTACATACCAATGCTGGGCGCGGGCGGTTCATATCTCTCATTTGTAACCGGCAATATTTCAAACCTCAAGCTTCCCTGCGCAATAAATGCCTTAGAGCAGGCGGGCGTTAAGGCAAATTCCGAGGAGGGAGAGGTTGTTTCCACCATTGCAATTGCCGTTTCAAGTATTGTTACAACCCTAATAATAATTTTGGGCGTTCTGCTTATAGTGCCGCTTCGTCCCATTTTAGAGGCACCTGTTTTAGAGCCTGCCTTCGCGCAGATTTTACCCGCGCTTTTCGGCGGACTGGGCGTTGTGTTTATATCCCGCAACTGGAAAATTGCAATAGCGCCTATAACACTTATGCTGATTCTCTTTATCTTCACGGGGCTTTCCTCGGGAGATGTGGGAATTATGGTGCCCGTTGGCGTTATATTCACACTTATTGTGAGCAGAATTATGTATAAAAAGGGACTTTTATAAACTTGCAATTTTCAATTAGCAATTAGCGATTGAAGGGAAAGAAAAAATGATAGCATTATATATTATTTTAGCAATTATCGCGTGCTTGTTAGCCGTTATTTTAATAAGAACTGCCGCTTTTAAGCCTAAGGCTCAGCCAACACCCGAAGCGAGTGAGATAGAATATGATAAGGATAGCGCGGTAGCGGCGCTTCAAAGGCTTGTTCGGTTTAAAACGGTGTCCTATTATGATAAAGAGTTAGAGGATAACGAGCAGTTTGAGGCTTTGGAAAATGCGCTTTTTGAGCTTTACCCCGAGGTTTTCAAAGTGTGTGAATTTAAAAAATTCCCCGACCGCGCGCTTCTTTTCCGCTGGAAAGGTCAAAAAAGCGACTCTCCCGCCGTTTTGATGGCTCACTTTGATGTTGTGCCCTGTGAGGAGAAAGCTTGGCAGAAGCCTCCTTTTGAGGGAATAATAGAGGATGGCGTTATGTGGGGTAGAGGCACGCTTGACACCAAGGTCACGCTGAACGGTATCCTTTATGCCGCAAACACGCTTATTTCTCAGGGCTTTACCCCCGAGCAGGATATTTACTTTGCCTTTTCGGGTGGCGAGGAAATAAACGGAAACGGCGCTAAGAATATAGTAAACTATTTCCGCGATAACGGCATCAACCCCGCTTTCGTGCTTGATGAGGGCGGCGCCGTGGTGGAAAATGTGTTCCCAGGCGTTAAAAGGCCTTGCGGGCTTATTGGTATTGCCGAAAAAGGAATGATGAATCTTGAGTTTGAACTAAGTTCAAATGGCGGCCACGCCTCCGCACCCGCGCCGCACACCCCGATAGGCGAGCTTTCTGACGCATGCTGTAAGGTTGAGTCAAAGCCTTTTAAAATGCATCTTACAAAGCCTGTGGCGCAGATGTTTGACACTCTTGGCAGACACTCCACTCCCCTTTACCGAATGATTTTCGCAAATCTTTGGCTCTTTAAGGGCGTGCTTGGTCTGCTTGGAAGACTCCAAGGCGGCGAGATGAATGCTCTGCTTCGCACCACGGTGGCATTCACCCAAAGCGAGGGAAGCTCTGCGCCCAATGTTATACCGCCCACCGCGCGGCTTGTGGCAAATCTGCGACTCAACCCACATGATAGTGTTGAGGGCGCAAAAGAGTATATAAAAAGCGTTATAAAGAACGATAAAATAAAGCTTAACATTTTAAACCAAGAGGAGCCAAGCCGTATTTCCCGCGCCGACTGTGAGGGCTACAATAAGGTTGCCTCAGCCGTTGCAGGCACTTGGAGAGGGTGCCTTGTGTCGCCTTATTTAATGGTACAGTGCTCCGATAGCCGACATTGGGGTATACTTTCTGACAGAGTGTTCCGATTTAGCGCGATGGACCTTACAAGCGAAGAGCGCCGTACCATCCACGGCCACAATGAGCGCATCCGCTTAGACGCCATTCACCGCACCGTAGAGTTTTATTTAAGACTGATGAAACAGTGCTGAGAAAAATGCACAATGCATAATAATATTAATAAGCACCTGCTAAATTAATAGCAGGTGCTTTTAATATGGTCGAGATGACAGGATGATTTTTTGCGCGTCCCTCTTGCGGTACCCGAAAGTTGTTATCGGCTTGGAGCGCCGACAACTTTCGACCGCGGCGCCAACAAACTCTCACTGCATCCGCCACCGGCGGCGTTCGAGTGTGTTGCCCTGCGTCCCTCACTGCGTTCGCGACAAATACTGCAAGATCAAGTCTTTCAACACAAACAATATTAAAAGGAATTAGCCAAAAAGCTAATTCCTTTTAATTGGTCGAGATGACAGGATTCGAACCTGCGGCCTCTGCGTCCCGAACGCAGCGCTCTACCAAACTGAGCCACATCTCGATATCAAATTGTAGCCTAACTATTATATATAACTCAACAAAAAAAGTCAACAGATAATTTGGGAAACCAAAGCATTGACAAATCGAGGCATATTAATATAAAATTATTTCGGTGATATTTTATGAACGCGCTTGCAGAGAAAATTAAGCGATACACAGATAAGCTCTCCCCTATCGTGCTATCTATGGTTGATTCAACCAATGCTTATGCCAGAAATTTAGCAAAGGACGGCGCACCCGAGGGCACAGCGGTTATAGCGTTAAGGCAGACCGCAGGCAGAGGCCGTTTGGGACGGAGCTTTTATTCGCCTGAGGGCGGAATTTATTTGTCGATAGTGCTGCGCCCCGAAATATCACCTGAGGACACGCTTCTTATAACTGCAGCCGCCGCGGTTGCAGCCGCAAACGCGATAGAGAATTTGAGTGGCAGAGAAACAAAAATCAAATGGGTTAATGACATTTATATTGACGGCAAAAAGGTGTGCGGAATCCTTACCGAGGGGGGCTTGAGCCATCAAGACGCGCTTGACTATGCGATTTTGGGTATAGGAATAAACCTTTCCACACCCCAAGGCGGCTTCCCTGCCGATTTGCCGCTTGCGGGCAGTGTTTTTGACGGCATCGAGGTTTCTGAGGATACTAAGGCCCGCCTTATAGCCTGTTTTGCCGACGAATTTTTTAAATATTATAAAAATCTTAAAGGCAAACAGTTTATGAGCGTTTACAAGGAAAAATCGTTTTTAACGGGTAAAACGGTGGAATTTGAACGCGAGGGCGCGCTTTATAAAGCCCGCGTTTTAGGAATTGACGATAACGCCGCACTTATAGTGGAGTGCGAGGGCGAAAAACTTGCTCTTTCAAGCGGTGACGCACAGATAAAAGAATTTAATTAATTTGGCGGAGGGAAATTATGAAAATCAACACAAAAAGCATAACGCTTTGCGCACTTTTTACCGCAATACTTGCCGTTTGCGCGCAGATATTGATTCCTGCGCCCTCGGGCGTTTCAATAACACTGCAAACCTTTGGCGTGGCACTGTGCGGTGTAGCGCTGGGCGCGGGCAGAGGAATTATAGCGGTGATAGCATATCTCGCGTTAGGTCTTGTGGGGGTTCCCGTGTTTTCGTCATTTACAGGTGGCGCAGGTATGCTCATTGGCCCCACAGGCGGATTTTTAATAGGCTTTATACCGCTGTGTCTCTCTTGCGGTATGTGTTGTTATGTAAACCAAAAGGTGTTAAAGATAATATTCCCCGCAATTGGACTTTTACTTTGCCATACACTGGGGGTTGTTATGTTTGCGGCGGTAAACGGTACCGAGCTTTGGCCTGCGATTACAACCGTATCTCTGCCTTATCTCTTTAAAGATGCTGTTTCAATAGGAGTTGCGTTCTTTATCGGAGGCAGAATAAGCCGCCATATAAATACTATCGGAAAGCACTGATATCATCCTTGGAAATAATGCCAAGCGAGGCAAGATAGATAAGATAAAGAGGAACACATATAACACACAGAAGCATTATGTAAACCAAATGCGACATACCGAAAAGCTGTAGCAGCGCGTTTGCTCCCTGAGTTATAACGAGCGCGCCTAATAGCGGCAAAAACAGCATCCTGATGGAATCAATCTGCACATCGGCGCACTTTATCAGTCTGCCAACATTAAGCGTGCAGGTCAAAAGATTTGAAAAATACATAATGCCTATAAATCCGTATATTCCAAAGCGCGGAAGCAGCAGCCACACAAGTAAGATTCTTATGGCGGAATCCGCAACCGAATTTCTGAAGGTGAAGGCTTGCTGGTCGAGTCCTTTTAAGATGCCGTCGCAAACGCTATCAAGGTACATAAGCGGCACTATTGGAGAAAGTGCGCAAAGAAGAAAACCCACATCGACACTGCCGTAAATAAGCGCGCCGAGCCGTCTGCCTGCCACAAAAAACACAGCCGCCACAATGAAACCAACAAGGCTTGTTACTTTAATTATCTGATGCGCCGCGCTTCGAACAACGCCGCGTCGACCTTTGGTTGCCGCCTCGGACATTTCGGGAATAAGCAGTGTGGAAAGCGCGCCGAGCAGGGTTGAGGGGAAGAAAAGTATCGGCAGCGCCATACCCTTTATCATACCAAAAAGGGATAGCGCGTTATCTCCTGAGAGCGCGCACAAAGCGAGAGCCTTTGGAACAAGTATGTTTTCGGCAGTGCGAAGCCCTGAATTTAAATATCTGCCCGCGGTGATGGGCAAAGCTATATGATTTACCGCCTTAACAATGCCGTAGGGCGGTCTTTTTCTGCCTGAAAGCCCCGAGAGCTTGCGTTTATCGGCGAGAAAGCGTAGATATAGATATCCGCATGAGGCAATTTCAGCCACACTATCGCCAAAAAGCACCGCCGCACAAGTGTGTTCAAGACCTGCCGACGCATAGCGCTTAACAAGCAGCATTATTATAAGAATTCTTATCGCCTGCTCAAAAAGCTGAGCAGATGATGCGGGCGCCGCCTTTCGCCGCGCGATAAAATAACCGCGAAAGCAGGAGGATATGCCCATAAACGGTAGCGAAAAGGAAAGAATTTTAATTGATAGCGCCGCGCGGGCGTCCTCAAGCAGATGCTTTGCTATAAAATCGGCGCCGAAAAGTAAAAGCGCCACTGTAACCGCCGCCAGCAATAGACTTATCTCAACACAACGCCTTACAATGCGAAGCACACCCGATTTGCAACCCATAGCCAGCTCATCGGCGGCAAGGCGAGTGACAGCGGTTGAAATTCCGCTTGCGGTAAAGGTGGAGGCAAGCACATAAACCGAGAATATAAGCTGATAAAGGCCAATGCCCTCAGCACCAATCTCGTTTCCAAGCCACACCTTCAAAATTATGCCTGCAAACCGCAGCATCAGCGATGATACTGTAAGAATCGCGGCATTTTTAATAAACACAGTTTTTCTCATATTCAACACCACATAATATATATGCCAAAAAGGTATGTACAATGCGCTTAAATGTAAAGTGTTAAATTAAGGTTTCGGCTCTGCCGACGATATATATTAGTGCGCAGAGCGCACACATTAACTTTTCATTTTACATTTTACATTTTTAATTGAATTGTGCGGTGTTTTGGTGTAAAATGATTATATATGTGCATTGGAGGAAAAAGGTAATGAATTCACCTCTTGCGGATAGAGTTCGCCCAGAAAACATAAATGAAGTTGCAGGACAAAAGCATCTTTTGGGCGAAGGGAAGATTCTTCGCAGAATAATTGAATCGGGCGATATACCAAACCTTATATTCTATGGTCCCTCGGGCGTGGGAAAGACCACCGTTGCGCGCATTATTGCGGGGAGAACAGGCAAGAAGCTATGCTATCTTAATGCCACCACCGCATCAACCTCTGATATCAAGGATATAATAAGCTCGATAGGCACCATCGATGCCGCGAGTGGAATACTGCTTTATTTAGATGAAATTCAGTATTTTAATAAAAAGCAGCAGCAGATATTGCTTTCCTATATCGAAAACGGTGATATAACGCTTATAGCGTCAACCACCGAAAATCCGTATTTTTATGTTTATAACGCGATTTTAAGCCGTTCAACCGTCTTTGAGTTTAAAACGCTTTCGAGCGAGGATATAACCTCTGTAATAATTCGAGCTACCAATATCCTCACCAAAGAAAACGGCAGGGAAGTGGAGCTAAGCTATGATAACGCTCGCAAGATAGCGCGAGCTGCCGCGGGCGATGTTCGCCGCGCGCTTAATATGTTGGAATTATGCTTTATGTTAACCGTAAGCGAGGACTCCTCAGAAATATCCGATGATATGGTCGAGCAGATACTCGCTGGCAATTCAGTGCGCTATGACCGCGAGGGCGAGGAGCATTATGATATAATTTCGGCATACCAGAAATCTATGCGTGGCTCCGACCCTGATGCCGCAATTTATTACCTTGCGCGGCTTCTTGCCGCGGGCGATTTGCCGAGCGCTTGCCGCCGCCTTATGGTGTGCGCCAACGAGGATGTGGGATTAGCGTATCCACAGATAATTCCTATAGTTAAGGCTGCTGTGGACACTGCGATGAGCGTGGGTTTGCCCGAAGCGAGACTGCCGCTTGCAAATGCAGTAATCCTTGTGGCAACAAGCCCTAAATCGGTATCGGCTCACGACGCGATTAACGCGGCTATGGCGGATGTTGAGGCAGGCATCGGCGGTGATATACCGCGCCATCTGCAAAACAAGCATTTTGACGGTGAGGATGCTGAGATTAAGGGACAAAACTATCTTTACCCACACTCATATCCGATGCATTATGTAAACCAACAATATCTGCCCGATAATATAAAGAACAAAAAATATTATGAGTTTGGTGATAACAAAAACGAACAAAAATTTAAGGAATATTGGGATAAAATCAAGAACAAGAAATAAAATATAATATAATGACGAAGCTTTTGGGGTGAATGCCGTGAACGGAAAACTGCCCGCTAAAACTCTTGTGCTGTGGCGCATAAGAGCAACTGCGGTTTTTCTATTGCTTTGCGGTGTGTTCACCCCGTTTTTTTGCGCTTTGTTGCCTTTTATAATGTTTATATACCTGACGGCAGTGCTTTGGTATTTGCCAAGGCTTCATAAAAGCTTTTTTTGCGAAACAACAAAAAATCGTGTGTATTTGCGCTATGGTGCAATTCTTGGTCGTCATAAGCTTTTAATTTTAAAAGAAAACGCGGTTGTTATATCGTTTTCAACGCCGCTGTGCCGAATGCTAAGGCTTGAAAGCATCGCAATTAAAATGCCGCGTGGCTGGTTGGTATTGCCCGAAAGCGAACGCGGAGGGTGGCAACAAAATGTTTAACCTTGGTCTGCCGCTGGCAATAGCGAAGATATTTAAGCGTGTTTTTTCGCTTTTCATCAAAAAACTTTATTCAAGAGTTGCCATTTGCGGTGACTTTATAGAAATAAGGTCGGGACTTATAGTGCGGCGCCGAATATTTTTTAAGGTGGCTCAGATTAGGTGCGTGAGCATAGAACAAACGCCTTTTATGCAAACGTTTAAGTTATATACACTGCGAGCGATAGTTGCGGGTGAAAAATCCTCGCGTGATAAAGCTGTTGTGCTTTTGCCGATTAGCGGCAGAAAAGAAGCGGAGGAGAGAATGAAAGAGTGCTTCGGTTCTTTTTTGCTTAGAGAGGATATGATATATACTACGGGCAGAAACTGGCTTAGAAAAAAGGAGCTTTATTGCCCAAAAGAAAACATCGGACTTATAAAGATTTCTGAGCGGGTGTTTAAAAAAGGTTATAAGCTTAAGCTAAAGGTGCGCTCGCAAAGAGCTTGCACAGTAAAAGCGAGGTTTCCAACCATAAAAGATGCGCAAAATCATATTGAAATGTATTTTTGCGAATAAATTGAGCAAAATATAAAAAACAATGTTTCACGTGAAACATTGAAAGGGGGATGTTTATGGAATTAGTGATAAAAATAGTGATAGCCTTTCTTGTGGGCGGTTTTTTGTGTTCGATAGGTCAGTTGCTAATAGATTTCACCAAGCTCACCCCAGCAAGAATACTTGTGGCATATGTTGTGGGCGGGGTGCTGCTCACTGCGATAGGAGTTTACGAGCCGCTGGTGGAATTTGCGGGCGCGGGCGCCACAATTCCGCTTACGGGCTTTGGATACAGCCTTGCCACAGGCGTTAAAGAAGCTGTGGCTCAATATGGCCTTGTGGGTGCACTAAGCGGGGGACTTACCGCCACCGCCGCAGGAATAACTGCCGCAATATTCTTTGGTTTTATAATGGCTTTGATTTTCAGGTCAAAGGATAAATAACTTTTTGTTTACAAATCATAGTTATGCTGATATAATAAAAAACACAGAGGATGTTTCACGTGAAACATCCTTTGTGAAATTTTGCGCTATATATTTATATTATATATCTATATAATAAAGCACTTTCATATTAATACATATTTCGGAGGGAGTTAACTTGGGTAAAATCATATCAATAGTTAACCAAAAAGGCGGTGTTGGAAAAACCACCACCGCAGTTAATCTTGCTGCAGGCATAGGTCTTGCGGGTAAAAAGGTGTTGCTTGTTGATGCGGATCCTCAGGGAAACACCACAAGCGGCTATGGCATCAGCAAAAAGGATGCGGTGGCAACTACCTATGAGCTTCTTATAGGAACGGCGCGCGTCGAGCAAGCGATAGTTAAAACCGAATTTAAAAATGTTGATGTTGTGCCCTCCTCGATGAATCTTGCGGCGGCAGAGGTTGATCTTATTGATACCGAGCACCGCGAGGCATGCCTGAAAATTGCTCTTTCTCCTATAAGGGAGCAGTATGATTACATATTTATCGATTGTCCGCCGTCCTTGGGACTTATCACAATAAACGCGCTCAACGCGGGAGACACTGTGCTTGTTCCCATTCAGTGTGAATACTATGCCCTTGAGGGACTTTCTCAGCTTATGGCATCGGTTCGTCAGGTAAAAAGGCTTTATAACCCCACTCTTGAGATAGAGGGAATTGTGCTTACTATGTTTGATGGCAGACTCAACCTCACTCAGCAGGTTGTGGGGGAGATTAAGAAATATTTCGCAAACAAGCTTTATAAAACCGCGATACCTCGCGGTGTGCGCCTTTCTGAGGCGCCAAGCTACGGCTGCCCCATTCAGTATTACGATAAGCGCAGTAAGGGCAGCGATGCTTATAACGATTTAGCAAAAGAGTTTTTAAAGAGAAACAGGAGGGTGTAAGCTATGGCAACAAAAAAAGGGGGCCTTGGCAGAGGTCTTGACGCGTTGTTTAATGAAAATGCAACCGATAACGAGGGCGCAGTTCAGGTGCGACTGAGCGAAATCGAGCCGAACAGGGATCAGCCCCGCCGCGATTTTGATGAGCAGGCTTTATCCGAGCTTGCAGAAAGCATCGAAAAGCACGGCCTTATTCAGCCGATAGTTGTTCGCCCTAATTCGGGTGGTACATATAGCATTATAGCGGGCGAGCGCCGTTGGCGCGCATGCCGTATGGCAGGACTCAGTGAGGTGCCTGTTATAATAAAAGAGGTAGATGACCGCGAGTATATGGAGCTCGCGCTCATAGAAAACCTTCAGCGTGAGGACCTTAATGCCGTTGAAGAAGCGCTTGGATACCGCAGTCTTATAGATGGCTACGGACTAACACAAGAGGCGGTTGCTGACAGCGTTGGCAAATCAAGAAGTGCCGTTACAAACGCACTTCGCCTTTTAAATCTTGACGAGCAAAGCCTTGAGGCTCTCCGATACGGCAAGATTTCGGCAGGCCACGCGCGCGCTTTACTTGCCGCCGACGGGGACAAACGCAAGGAGATGCTTGCCGCCGCAATAGCGGGAGCATCTGTTCGCGAGCTTGAAGCGATGACTAAGGAAAAGGCTAAGACCGCAAAGGTGACACCGCCCGCCGCAAAAAACACCTTTTACAGCGAGGTTGAAATATCCTTAAAGAATGAGCTTGGAAGAAAGGTTAACATAAAGCCAACAAGCAAGGGCAGGGGCACAATAACTGTTGAATTTTACAGTGATGATGAGCTCGCTGATTTTGCTCGCAGACTTTCGGAATAATTGTAGGGGACGATACGCACATCGTCCCGATACAAAGTGGAAAATGGAAAGTTATTGTGTGCGCGTAGCGCACGATATATAGCGTCGGCGTAGCCGACACCATAATTTAACACTTAACACTTTTCATTTAACACTTTTAAATTTGAGGAGAAAATTTTGACCAAACGATACAGAAACAGAAAAGCCAACAGGCATTTTCGACGAAGACCGCCCCCAAGCAACCCATAAATTAAATTTTAAAAATTTTTTATGGAGTTGAAATAATATGTGGATATTTTTTACACTTGCCACCACACTAATTTGGGGCTTGGCAGAACTGTTTTATAAAAAGGGCTCTCACGACAACGAAAAGTACAGCCATTTAAAGGTTTGTATTTTAGTTGGCTTGGTTATGGGGCTTCACGCAGCTTTTACCTTATGCACTCAGGATATAGGCTTTAAGTTTACACACATAATCGATTATTTGCCTGTATCCCTTTGCTACATACTCTCAATGGCGCTTTCCTTCTTTGGAATCCGCTTTTTGGAGGAATCTATTTCCGACCCGATTGAAAATACGGCAGGCGCTATTTGCTCGCTTTTGTGTATGTTGTTTTTAAGACAGAGCATATCGCTTTACGCTTGGATAGCAATAGCTATAATTGTGGTTGGTATTCTCGGTGTTGGCTTTTTAGAGAAAAAGGAGAGCCACCGCGCAAACAAATACGGTAAAAAGCTTGCCGTAATTGCTTTTATGATGCCCTTTGGATACGCTATAATCGATGCAGTAGGCAGCTTTTTGGATGTGTATTATCTCGACACTGAAATCACACCGCTCAGATTTGTTAACGAGGGCAACATCGAAATGGTTGCAAACACAGCTTATGAGCTAACATTCGCGTTGGTTGCGCTTGTTTTGTTTATCTTTATGAAGATAAAGAAGGTAAAATTCGAAATAACCAAGCAGCGCGATAAGGCGTTGGCAGCAGTTTGCGAGACCGCAGGTCAGCTGACCTATGTGTATGCAATGAGCGGCAACGGCGCAATAGCCGCACCAATTATCTCTTCGGTTTGCGTAGTATCCTTGCTTTTGTCAAGAATATTCTTAAAAGAAAAGCTATCAGCAAAGCAATATTTGTTTATTTCTATTATCATCGTGGGAATACTTATGTTGGCGATTATCGAGGGAGAATAGAAAACAGTTGCATTTAGTTTTTTAAAGTGGTAGAATAACCATTAGTTTTATATTAGGAGTTATAATTATGGCAGAAAAAACAAAAAAGAGCAGCTTCTCAGGCTCCATAGGCTTCGTGCTTGCAGCCGCAGGCAGCGCGGTGGGCGTTGGTAATATATGGAGATTTCCAACCCTTGCAGCAAAAAACGGCGGCGGTCTGTTTTTGTTGGTGTATCTTGTGCTTGTTTTAACCTTTGGCTTTTCACTTTTGATGACCGATATTGTAATCGGCAGAAAAACGGGCAAAAGCTCGGTTGAAGCATATAAGCTCGTCCATCCAAAATGGGGCTTCCTCGGAAAGCTAACCTTTGCTGTGCCTGCCATAATAATTACCTATTATGTGGTAATCGGTGGCTGGATACTTAAGTATATGGTGTCAAGCGTTACCGATTTTGCAGCCACAGCGAATGCAAGCTATTTCGGTGAATTCATCACCTCGCGCGTACCGCCGATTTTCTGGATGCTCGTATACCTTGCTATCACCGCCTTTATTGTGTACTGCGGCGTTGAAAAGGGAATAGAGCGATTTTCAAAAATCGTTATGCCCGCCTTGTTTTTGTTGATAATTGGAATTAGTGTTTTTTCACTGACCGTTAAGCACACAGATGAAAGCGGTGCTGTGCGCACAGGCATTGATGGACTTCTTGTTTATATTAAGCCTGATTTTACAGGACTTACCTTTGGTAAGTTTATGGGAATCTTGCTTGATGCTATGAGCCAGCTGTTTTTCTCTCTTTCGGTTTCGATGGGTATTATGATAACCTATGGCTCATATGTTAAAAAGGATGTAAACCTCAACAAATCGGTTTCTCAGATAGAAATTTTCGATACCTTGGTTGCGTTTCTTGCCGGTCTTATGGTTGTGCCTGCGGTATATGTGTTTATGGGCACCGAGGGTATGAAAGCGGGACCTGGTCTTATATTCCAGTCTCTTCCTCAGGTGTTCAACGCAATGGGCTTTGCCGGAAAAATTGTAGGCCCTGCCTTCTTTATAATGGTTGCCTTTGCGGCGCTCACCTCAAGCGTTTCTATTATGGAGGCTATTGTTGGCTCCCTGATGGAAAGCTTTAAGGTAAGCCGTAAAAAGATAAGTATTATCGTAGCTGTAGTTTCGGCAATAGCGGCAGTGGTTGTGTGTCTTGGCTATAATGTGCTTTATTTCGAGGTAACACTCCCCACAGGCGCTACAGGACAAAATCTCTTGGATGTGCTCGATTATATAAGCAACAGCTTTATGATGCCGCTTATATCTTTGCTTACCTGCATTGTAATCGGCTGGGTTGTCAAGCCAAAATGGGTTATTGATGAGGTCGAAAGCAGCGGATGCAAGTTTAGTCGCAAAAAGCTTTATGTTATTATGATAAAATATATCGCGCCAGCCTTGATGCTTATATTGTTCCTGCAGTCTATCGGCGTGTTCCGTTTGTTTGGGAAATAATTAATAAACCCCGAATTGCGCACGGCAATTCGGGGTTTTTGCGTCTTTGCTTGTGTGCTTTAAGCCTTACAAGCCCAAGATATAGTATGCTTAAAAAATGATGAAAAAAACTTGAAAAAACTTCAAAAAAAGTGTTGACAAAGGGGTTTTTATGTGGTAATATAATCGGGCGCCCTAAAAAGAGGGGCGAGCGAAGCACTGTTTAAGCGGTGCAAACGGACCTTGAAAATTAAACAACGACAAATAATAAGGACCCGACAATTCT
>JAZPZA010000015.1:0-3600 GCA_045544435.1 Acutalibacteraceae bacterium
AATGAATAATGAATAATGAATAATTTCGGTGTGCCTTACGGCACTGGATATAAAATTCTCTCCCTCCGTCTTTTTGCCTAATGGCAAAAATCCACCTCCCTCGTCAGAGGGAGGCTATGAACATTCCGTTTCACTTTGCGAAACACAATAACTTTCCATTTTACACTTTACACTTTTCACTCCTCGCCGCGCGAGGCAATATCCGTTTCGCTTTGCGAAACACATTAATTGTTAATTGTAAATTGCTAATTGCTAATTCCCAAAAAGAAAGTTTTAGGCTAAAAGATTTAAAAATCTGTATCTTTGAATTTTTACTAAAAAAACACAATTTTTTTAAATTGCCTATTGCTTTTTTTGTTAATTTGCAATATAATGATCTTGAAATATTGTAGAGTTGTATTTTAACGCTACATTTTTTGCCTGCAAACCGCAGGGAAATTAATAATTTGCCTTAAATGGCAAGAAAGGATGATTTTTCAATGAAAATCAATTTATTGAAAAGCGGAAAGAGTGCGCTTACATATGTGCTCGCTTTCTGCGTGTTGGCGGTATCGCTCTTCACAGCTTCTGTTGCTGTAAATGCTGATGATACCCCGGTAACTCCGCCTGCTGTGCAGTCTTGGGATGTTAGTTCTAACGCTGTTATGCTGGATGATAGCTATCTCACAGATGCAACTGGCGAAGAGAATGACCCCTACATAATCTCATCTCCCGCTCAGCTGTTCCATGTGGCTAAGAGCGGCGATGCAACTGCCGGTAAGTACTATAAAATTGCCGACGGTATAACCACATTTTATATGAATAATCCAACCAGAGTTGGTGGAACACCTGCGGATGCTTTTGCGTATTTATCTGATTCCACAAGCGGACGCACCGGTCAATGGAATAACACCTATGGTAATGCATTCCAAGGCCATTTCGATGGTAACGGTATCACCATATATGGTATTTATTGCTATGCCTCATCGGCAGGTCTTTTCGCTGAAGCAAAGCTTGGTGCTGTTATCGAAAATGTTAAGATTACAAACTCTTATTTCGAAAGCAACTCTACTTCTGGCGCAACAGGCGCAGGCGCTATAGTAGGCAGAGTACCTGTTGGCACAACTGAATCAATCACAATTAGAAACTGCGCATCTGTTAATAACAAAATAGTTGGCGGTTTTGCCGCAGCAGGAATAATCGGTAACGCTCGTGGTCATGGAGGTACTATAAGCAACTGCTTGGTTATTAATGACGCTGAAGGTGCAAGCATTACAGCTCCCAACACAGCTGGCCTTATCGCTGAAGGCTGGACTGCTAAAACTGTTGAAAACTCTGTAGCTATTGGTATCGCAGCGGACGGAAACCACACTAATGTTAAGACCGGTAGCCAAAAAACAACATACACTAATGTTTATTCAAATACTGCTTGTAACGGCGATGGAACAGGCATCACTGTTATTACAGATAGCACACAGCTTAAAGGCGAAGCTGCAAAAACAGCTATGTCCACGCTTGATTGGGCAAACACTTGGGTTGCAACTGCATCTTACCCCGATCTTCGTGTATTCCACGATATCGATGTTATAGGTGATGAAAACGGTCACAAGACCGTATGCCTCGATGATGGCTGTACCACTGATTTTGGTGGATATGCTGCTCACGGCAACTGGACCGCAGAATTTAAGTGCGGAATCTGTGAATATGCTTGCCCTCACACTACTATGATTGATAATGGTGAAGCTTCAGGCGCTGATTGCATAAACGGCGGTGTTATGAACACCAAGTGTGATTTGGGCTGTGGCTACACTTCAACTCGTCCTATCCCTGCACTCGGTCATGATTTTGACGCTGATGGTGACGATCAGGATGATATTATCGCTGCTGTAGGCGCTACCTGCAAGGATACTGGTAATGTAGAATATAAGCATTGCTCAGTTTGCGATAAAAACTTTAACCCCGCTACAGGCGAAGAAATCGCAGATGTAACAACACCTGTTGATGCTAACGCTCATGTATGGGGCGCTGAAGATTCCGTTGTAGCATGTAACGGCGTTCATACCTACTTCAAGAAGTGCTCTGAATGCGGTAAGTATGCTTACGGCGCAGATTCAGGCACTGGCTCCGCACCCACACCTGTTTATGATTATGCAAACCTTAAGGATGTAGCTCCTGTTGCTGCAGATCACGCTTGGGGCACTGAGCAGACAAAAGTTTCTGAATGCGAAAGCGTTCCTTCTGTTAAGTTTAAGGAGTGCGGTGTATGCGGTAGATTCACCGTTGATAACGGCACAACTGTTACAGATACTGAACCCGCTGCTCCCGCAGGCCACGATTGGAGCGAAGAAAAGACTTCAATTTCTGAATGCGATCCTAGCAAGAATGTAACCTACAAGGAATGCAAAAACGAGTGTGGTAAGTATACCCGTGATAACGGCGTAACCACTGTTAATGCAGAAGCCATTGTAGCAGCAGGCCACAACACAACAACAGTTGAATTCGGTGAGGGCTCAGGCCACTTCATAACCGAATGCGCAGACTGCACTTATGCAACATTGTATGTTAAACTTGAAACTGAGGAATACTCAGTATTCGCTGATGCAGGCGTATTTGAGCCTGGCACAACAGTTTCGATGGATAAGAAGGGCGATATGCTCGCAGCTCTTAAGGAGCTCGGCATTGACGCTAAGGACGCTGTTTGGTATGATATCAGCGCTGAAGCTATGAACGGCGACCCCATTCAGCCTGTTGGCTCCGTAACCGTTAAGGTTGCTGTTCCCTCAACCTTCAGCACAAATGTTAAGTACTATCATATATATAAAGATGGTCAGGAAACGAAGTGCGATCCGCTCACACTTTCAGAGGGCGAAATCGTTCTCGACCACTTCAGCGCAATCGTTGTTGCTGACCTCGGCGTAGTTGAGGAAGAAAAGGAAGAAAATAAGAAGGAAGATACCTCCTCCACAACCTCTACAGAGGATAAGAAGGATGAAACAACCTCTTCCGCACCTGCTACCGAAGACAAGGCACCTGAAAAGGCTCCTGCTACAGGCGATAACCTCGTAGTAGTTGTTGCAGGTATTGCACTTGTTATCGCAGCTGCTTTCGTTCTTGTTCGCAAGTCAAGAAAGGCTTAATTAGTGCATAAAGCATTAAATTAAAAACTAAAAAATGCCTCCCGATTTCGGGAGGCATTTTTGCATATAAAAACACACCGTAGGGGCGATTTTTAATGGAAAGTGGAAAATGCAAAATGAAAAATTAATGTGTGAGGTTGCGAGCGCGTCCAGTGGACGATGCAGCGAGCAAAACGAAGCGCCGCGGTCGATAGATGCGCCACGCTCCAAGTGCGCGCATCGTCGGGCACCGCAAGAGTCGCCGCTAAGCGGCACGAAATATAAAACGGGCGAGCAGTGCTCGCCCCTACACAACGATTTATATATATACTGTAGGGGGCGGTCATTGACCGTCCGTTAATTATAATGAATAATGAATAATGAATAATTTCGGTGTGCCTTACGGCACTGGATATAAAATTCTCTCCCTCCGTCTTTTTGCCTAATGGCAAAAATCCACCTCCCTCGTCAGAGGGAGGCTATAAACATTCTGTTTCGCTCCGCG
>JAZPZA010000016.1:0-130420 GCA_045544435.1 Acutalibacteraceae bacterium
AAAACAAAGGATTTTGTTATCAATATCAACGAAACTGATATTGCGCTTGTTAAGGAAACACGCTCGGATATCGACCACAAGGCTATTGAAAGCTTGGCATCTTCTATCGCGGATACACTTTCAGGTGAATTTTATGTTCACACCGTTATCGGTATCGGCACAACGGTAAACAACCTTAAAAATCTTTCTAAGTCCTTTAAGGAGGCTCAGACCTCTCTTGAAGTGGGCAAGGTATTCGATACCGAAAAGACCATCATTTCCTATGATAATCTCGGTATTGCAAGACTTATCTATCAGCTTCCTACAACGCTCTGCGAAACCTTCCTTCGTGAGGTTTTCAAGCGCGGCTCAATAGATAATCTTGATCAGGAAACCCTGTTTACCATTCAGCGCTTCTTTGAAAATAACCTTAATGTTTCCGAAACTTCAAGAAAGCTGTTTGTTCACAGAAACACACTTGTGTACCGTCTTGAAAAAATCAAGAAGATAACAGGTCTTGACCTTCGTGAGTTTGACCATGCGATAATCTTTAAGATAGCATTGATGGTTAACAAGTATCTTAAAAGCAACCCCGTAAAATACTAATTGAAAGAGTGAAATTTTGATGGCTGAAGAGCTGTTTGAGCAATTTTCGGAAGCTAAGGCTTCCAATGAGCCCGTAATAGAGTTCAGGGGCGTATCAAAAACATATCCCTCGGGCACACATGCTCTTGAGGATGTTAATATAACTATAAACAAAGGCGAGTTCGTGTTTGTTGTGGGCTCCTCAGGCGCAGGTAAGAGCACATTTATGAAGCTTATTATGCGTGAGGAAAAGGCTAATACAGGCATCGTTACAGTAAACGGCTTTAACCTTAGCAAAATGCCCAGAAAGCAGGTACCACTGCTTCGCAGAACAATGGGAATCGTTTTTCAGGACTTCCGCTTAATCCCCACAATGAATGTTTTCGATAATGTGGCATTTGCAATGCATGTTGTGGGCGCTTCGGGCAGAATTGTTCGCCGCGAGGTTTCAAAGGCGCTTAGCAAAGTGGGCCTTGGTGACAAGGCGCGTTCTATGCCTATGCAGCTTTCGGGCGGCGAGCAGCAGCGTGTGGGTCTTGCCCGTGCGCTTGTGAATGCCCCTGATTTAATTATTGCGGACGAGCCCACAGGTAATGTGGACCCCAATATGTCCTATGAGATAGTTACACTTCTTACCGAGATAAATAAGCGCGGCACCACCATTTTGATGGTTACTCACGACCATAATCTTGTTCGTGATTTTAAGCATCGCGTTATTATGCTTGATTCGGGCAGAATAGTGGCTGATAATGCTGCAGGAGGTGTTGACTGATGAATTTCGGCAGTGTGAAATACCTCATAAAAGAAGGCTTTAAGGGCGCTTGGGCAAACCGCCTTATGTCGCTGGCTTCGGTCGGCGTACTTGTGGCGTGTATGGTTGTTATCGGACTTGCTATGCTTATTTCCGAGAATGTAACCATGGCTATAGGTAACCTTGAGCAGCAGAATGTGGTTCAGGTTTATCTTAAGGACTATGCTTGGGCTTATCTTTACGGTGAAAAACCTGAAACAGAAGAAGAAAAGGATGCTAACGGTATAGCAGATTCATATTATCTTATACATAATGAGGAAGAGGCTTTGGCAGTCCTCGACCAAATCTTGGAAATAGATAATGTTGCCGATGCCAAATATATATCTCAAGAAGAGGGCCTCGCCGAGATGACAGAGCAAATGGGTGAGGAGTATAAGGAATATTTTTCGTTCCTTGAAGAGGATGACGAAAACCCAATATCTGCTGCCATCGATGTAACGATGAAGGATATGAGCCGCTTTAACGAAACCGTTGAAGAACTCAAATCCATCGATGCTGTGTTTAATATTCAAACCTATGATGGTTTGGCTGAACAAATCGAAGCCATAAAGCAGGGCGTATATGTTGCGGGCTTCTGGATTATAGCAATTTTGATTGTTATTTCACTTGTAATCGTATCAAACACCATAAGAGTTACAATGTATAACCGCAAGCTTGAAATCAGCATAATGAAAGCGGTAGGCGCCACCGATGCATTTGTTAGAATCCCCTTTGTTATTGAGGGTGTGTCCATAGGCTTGATATCAGCTCTTATTTCGGAGGGACTGATATATTTCTGCTATCGCGTTGCTACCGAAAAGATTTCCGCAATGTTTGGCGATGTTGTGGCATTCGGCGAAGTTGCACTTTATTTGTTGCTTGTGTTTGTGGTCATTGGTATAGTTGCAGGCGCAATTGGCAGCTTTATAATTATTGGTAAATACTTAAAGCATGAGGGCAGCGAATTTACCGCATTATAAAAATTGCCCACAGCACTGTAAAAAACTTTTAAAAACTATGCTTTTGTGTCTTACGGCACAGAAAGGAAAGAACCAAATTATGAAATTCAGTTTAAAGCGTGTAATAACGGCTATATTGTGTATAGCCATAGGGGTTACATCGTCACTTTATACTGCGGCACTTACTCAAAGTGAGAAAAATAAATTAAACAGTGATATTGCGGCATTAAAGCAGCAGGCAGGCGAAATCCAACAGGAAATAGACCGCCTAAAGGCTGAAAAAAAGGGTCAGGAGGCAGTTCTTTCTGCTATAAGAAAGAAAATTTCCAACACACAGGCTCAAATTGACCGCTGCAATCAGGAAATAAACAGCATTAATTCTGAAATCTCTGCAAACAAGGCTGAAATAGCAGCTAAGGAAGCAGAAATAGAGGATGATAAGTTTGAGTTTAAAAAGCGCTTGAGCGCTATGTATATGAGCAATTCAGATAATACCATCCAAATTCTTTTGGGTGCGGAAAATTTCTCTGAATTTTTGCGTCTTTCACAGTTCACTGATTCAATGTCTGTAAGGGATAAAAAGCTTATTGAGGGTCTTAAAGAAGAAATTGCCCAGCTTAACGAAAAGAATGCTGAGAATGAAAAACTTTTAGAACAGCAGGTATCCATAAAGGCAACTATTGATGAAAAGCAAAGCGAGCTTGAGGCTCAGGAAAACGATGCTGCTGCAATTTATAACGATATTGCAGCCGAGCAGAAGGAAAATCAGGACGATGTTGATGCTATTAACGCTCAGGTTAAGAAGCTGCAAAAGCAGTTAGAGGATGATATTGCCTCTGCGAATTATAGCACCTTTATAAATCCAAACACAGGAATGCAGTGGCCCGTAAGCGGATTTTTCGGCATCAGCGCGGGATTCAAGAGCAACGATGCTGTACATAGGGGCCACCACAACGGTATAGATATCGCAGGCGGTGGTATTGCAGGTCAGCCTATTCGCGCCATTGCGGACGGATATGTTACTCTCGTAAGCAACGGCTGCTCACATAACTATAAAAAGCGCGGTAACTGCTGCGGTAACGGCTACGGCAACTACTGCACCATCAACCACGGCTCACTCACCATTAACGGCTCAACATCTAACTATGTTGCATACTATGCCCACGCTTCAAGAATTATCGTTTCAAACGGTCAGTATGTAAAGCAGGGTGATATCGTGGGTTATGTTGGCACCACAGGCTGGTCCACAGGCTACCACCTGCATTTAGGTATACTCAGAAACGGTGGCTGGATAAACCCATATCCGCTGTTCTTCTGATATGAAAAAAGCAAAAGGTAAAAGAATATTACTTGCCATCCTTATCTTAATTTGGATGGCGGTAATATTCTTGTTTTCGGCTCAAAATAGCAGTGAATCCTCAAGTGTGAGCGGTGGCATTGTCAAAGCGGTTATATCGGTTGTATATCCCGATTTTGCATTTCTTGATGCCGCGGCGCAGACAGCGCTTACAAAAAGCGTTTCGCTTTTTGTAAGAAAAGCGGCGCACTTTTCAGAATTTTTTGTTTTGGGATTTTTGAGCACTTTATATTTAAAAACATTCGAAAAGCCAAGGCCTTTTTTAAGGGCTGTTCTGGCGCTCATATTCTGTGCGCTTTATGCTATGAGTGATGAATTGCATCAGTATTTTGTTCCGGGTAGAGCTTGTAGGCCCTTGGATGTTTTAATCGATAGCGGCGGCGCATTAGCAGCGATAATAATTGTTTCAATTTTTTCAAAGCGGGGAGGAAGCAAAAAAATGCGCAAAAAGGAATTATTACAGCAAAATCAGTCTCTTTTTGAAATGCTTCAAAAAAATCAGCTTGAAATGAATGAATTAAAATCGCGCCTTGAAGCTTCTGATAAACAAATAGAAAGCCTGAGAGTGGCTTTGGATGAAGCGAAACGCGAAATTGAGGTGGAAGAGCCTTTAGAGGAAATAGAGGAAAAACAGGTTAAGGACACTGATTTGCAGCCCGAGGTTGAATATGGCGCTAAAATAATCGGCGAAATTGTGGTTTGCGCCACAACGCACAGCAATAAGCTTGCCCTTGGCGGCGATGAAGCCCACCGCGAGCTTGTTAACCTTATTTTAGGAAAAACCGAGGTCGCAAAATCTGAAATACTTGGCATTGTTTCGTCAGAGGATGGGCTCGAAGTCAAATGCGCTCGCATTGATACAGTTTTAGCCGAAGCAAAGGAATACTTTGAAGGTGTTATGGCACAGCTTGAAGAATAATTAACTGCAAAAAGAAGGGTTTAAAAAAGCCCTTCTTTTTCTATTTTTTAACAATTTATTCATCCTCTTTGTGTTGACATTAAAAATCATCCGTTTTATAATAATTAAGATTAATATTAATAATATAAGGCTAATTTGGAGGTAGACACATGATAAAAAGATTAGCTTTAAGTATAAGGGAATATAAAACTCCATCTATCCTCACGCTTTTGTTTATAGTGTGTGAGGTTATAATCGAATGCTTGATACCGTTTAAAACGGCAAACCTTGTAAACCAGATTAAAGCGGGTGTTGAGCTTAGTGTAATAATTAAAACCGGAACAACGCTTATCGCTATAGCGATTCTCTCTCTTTGCTGCGGCGCCTTAGCGGCATATACCTGCGCCAAGGCATCTGCGGGCTTTGCAAAGAATTTGCGCCACGATATGTATGTTAAAATCCAAAGCTTTTCGTTTTCTAATATAGATAAGTTCTCATCTACTTCTCTTGTAACGCGTCTTACAACCGATATTACCAATATTCAAATGTCATATATGATGATTATCCGTTCGGCTATCAGAAGTCCAATGATGTTTGTTTTCTCAATAATTATGGCTTACACTATGGGCGGCGCACTTGCTACAACCTTTGTTGTTGTTGTGCCTGTGCTTATTTTCGGCCTTTTCACAGTAGCAAGAAAGGCGATGCCTGCCTTTAGGCGAGTTTTCAAAAAGTATGATAAGTTAAATGAATCAATAGAAGAAAATGTGCGCGGTATGCGCGTTGTTAAGGGCTTTTCACGCGAGGAGTTCGAAAAGGAAAAATTCAGTAGCGCGTCGGATGATATATGCCGCGATTTTACCAAGGCAGAGCGCATTGTAGCGCTTAACACACCTATTATGCAGTTCTGTATGTATTTTAATACCGTTGGCATTTTGTTAATTGGCGCTTTTTTGGTAATCACAACGGGCGGCACCAAGGTGGATGTGGGCCAAATTTCAGCTATGCTTACCTATGGCGTTCAAATTTTAATGTCACTTATGATGCTTTCGATGATTTATGTTATGATTACCATCTCTCTTGAATCTATGAAGCGTATTTGCGAGGTGCTTGAAGAAACACCGTCGCTTGTTAACCCCGAAAACCCTGTAACCGAGGTTAAAAACGGCGATATTACCTTTGAAAATGTTAGCTTTAAGTATTCAGATAAGGCAAAGCGTTATGCCCTTGAGGATGTGAATGTCCAAATAAAATCCGGTATGACGGTAGGAATCATCGGTGGTACAGGCTCAAGTAAATCTTCGCTTGTTCAGTTAATTCCGCGGCTTTACGATGTAACTGAGGGCTCGGTTATGGTGGGCGGCGTTGATGTTAGGGAATATGATATAAAGTCGCTTCGCGATAGCGTTGCTATGGTGCTTCAAAAAAATCAGCTATTTTCTGGAACTATTAAGGAAAATCTTCGTTGGGGTAACGAAAATGCCACCGAAGAGGAGATTGTTGAGGCTTGTAAGCTCGCTCAGGCGCATGATTTTGTTGAAGCCTTTCCCGATGGCTATGATACCTATATCGAGCAGGGTGGCACCAATGTTTCGGGCGGTCAAAAGCAGCGCCTTTGCATTGCCCGCGCACTGCTTAAAAAGCCTAAGATACTAATCCTTGATGACTCTACAAGCGCTGTTGACACTAAAACCGATGCGTTTATCAGAAGAGGCTTTAATGAGTTTATTCCCGAAACAACTAAGCTTATAATTGCGCAGAGAATTTCCTCAGTGCAAGATGCCGATCTTATTATCGTTTTGGATAACGGTAAAATTTCGGCTGCGGGCACACATGCTGAGCTTATGCAAAACAGTGAAATTTACCGCGATGTGTGTGAACAGCAAGCAAACGGGGGTGAAGTCGATGAGTAAACCTAATGTGCCGATGGGCAGAAGCGCAATGGCAGGCAGACCGCGCCCTAAATTCAACCCTAACACCCTTAAAAGGGTGCTGAAAATGCTGTTTAAAAGCTATCCTGTGTTAATGCCTGTTACTATTGCCTGCATAATTTTTTCGGCAATAATAAACACAATGCCGGCTATCTTTAATCAGCAGATTATCGCTCTTATTGAAGAGTGGTATATAAGTCGGGATTGGGCGGCAGCGAAACCACTTATAATGCCTAAAATAGCAACTCTTATCGGCCTTTATGCCTTGTCGCTTATATCATTTTTTGCGCATACTCAGCTTATGGCATATATCACGCAGGGCTTTTTAAGCAAAGCGCGAAAGAATATGTTTTCAGGAATGCAAAATCTACCGATAAGCTATTTTGATACGCATAAGCATGGCGATATTATGAGTCATTACACGAATGATATAGATACTCTTCGCCAGCTTGTATCGCAGGCAATCCCCGCGGTTTTGCAGGCAGGGCTTATAGTGATTTCTGTATTTTTTATAATGCTTTGGTATAGCGTGTGGATGACCTTGGTTGTTGTTTGTGGCGTGTTTTTGTTATTGCTCGTTACCGAAACGGTAGGCGGAGGCTCAGCAAAATATTTTATCCGTCAGCAAAAGGCTGTGGGTAGAGCCGAGGGCTTTATACAAGAGATGATGAGCGGCCAAAAGGTTATAAAGGTTTTTTGCCATGAAAAAAACAGCCAAAAGGATTTTGATGAAATCAACAACGCCCTTTATGAGGATAGCCTTAAAGCGCATAGCTACGCTAACCTGTTAGGCCCTATAAATATGAATATCGGCAATATCTTATATGTTATCATTGCAACTATAGGCGGACTTTTCCTACTGTCTGAGGGCTTTACCAACATCAGTATATCAAAGGCTTTAGGCAGGGAGGTTGTATTTGGAATCAGCGTTGTGATACCCTTCCTCAATATGACAAAGCAGTTCACAGGAAATGTTAATCAGGTTTCACAGCAAATAAATTCTGTGGTTATGGGTCTTGCTGGTGCCGAGCGTATCCTTAATCTTATGGATGCTGAGCCTGAAGTGGATGATGGCTATGTAACACTTGTAAATGCCAAAATTGATGAAAACGGCAATATAACCGAAACGGGTGACCGCACAGGCAAATGGGCTTGGAAGCATCCCCACGGTGACGGAACAGTTTCCTTTACCGAGCTTAAGGGTGATGTTAGATTATTTGATGTTGATTTCGGTTACACACCCGATAAAATGGTGCTTCACAATATCGATATATATGCTGAACCAGGTCAAAAGGTGGCGTTTGTTGGCGCCACGGGTGCGGGCAAAACCACCATCACAAATTTGCTTAATCGCTTTTATGATATTGCAGATGGAAAAATCCGATATGACGGAATAAACATCAATAAAATCAAAAAGAGTGACCTTCGTCGCTCGCTTGGTATAGTTTTGCAGGAAACTAATCTGTTCACAGGAACCGTTATGGAAAATATCCGTTACGGTAAGCTCGATGCCACAGATGAGCAATGCATAGCCGCGGCAAAGCTTGCGGGTGCCGATGACTTTATAACTCGACTGCCTCAGGGCTATGAAACCGAGCTTTCTAATAACGGCTCTAACCTCTCTCAGGGTCAGCGCCAGCTTTTGGCTATTGCCCGCGCGGCGGTAGCCGACCCACCTGTTATGATAATGGATGAAGCAACTTCATCTATTGATACCCGAACCGAGGCTATTGTTCAAAAGGGCATGGATAAGCTGATGGAGGGCAGAACGGTGTTTGTTATAGCGCATCGCCTTTCCACCATAAAAAATGCCGATGTGATTATGGTGCTCGACCACGGCCGTATAATTGAACGCGGAAATCACGAAAAGCTAATAGCCGAAAAGGGAACATACTATCAGCTTTATACAGGTGCGTTTGAGTTGGAATAATAACGAATTTACGAAGAGACCTTCTTTTGGGGGTCTCTTTTGCTATATTAATATATAAACATATATAAAAATATTGAAAAGAGCTACAAAAGATGGTAAAATAAAATGAATAATTATTTTTAGTAAAAGGTGGTGAAGGTAATGGCTATCAAAAAATGGGTTGTAGGAAAGCCTGATAGGCAAAAGGCTAAGCTTATGGCGGAAGAATGCGATATAGATGCTTTTGCGGCGCTTATCGCTTGCGGCAGGGGTGTTGACGATGCTTCTGAGCTTGAATTAATGCTAAGTGATGAGCCTATTTTGTGCGACCCCTATGAGCTTGCAGATATCCGTCGCGCGGCAGAATGCATAAATAAAGCCATTGCCGATAACACCGTTATCTCCGTTTTCGGCGATTATGATTGCGATGGTGTTGTTTCCACCTCGATTTTATATGATTACTTAAAGGGTAGGGGAGCCACGGTTATACCCTATATCCCCGATAGGCTAAGCGAAGGCTACGGAATGAATAATTCTGCTATTGATGAGCTTCATTCAAAGGGAGTGGGGCTGATAATCACAGTTGATAACGGAATTTCCTGCGCTGATGAGATAGCATACGCTTCAAAGCTTGGGATAAAAACCGTTATCACAGACCATCATATCCCGCCCGAGCTTTTACCTGAGGCTGAGGCTGTGGTGGACCCACACCGTGCAGACTGCCCCAGTGTTTTCAAGGAGATTTGCGGCGCAGAGGTTGCCTTTAAGCTTGCTTGTGTGCTTGATGATAAGGAGCCCGAACAGCTGTTGCCAAGATATGCCGATATGCTGGCAGTAGCCGTGGTGGGTGATGTTATGCCGCTTACCAATGAAAACCGCTCAATAGTTAAAGAGGGAATAAAGAAAATTCGAAAAAATCCAAGCGCTGGAATAGCTGCAATTCTTAATATTGCGGGTATCGACCGCAAGAGCGTGAATGCGGGTAAAATTTCCTTTGGTATTGTGCCACGCATAAACGCGGCGGGCAGAATGGGCAGCGCAAAGCGCGCATTCGAGCTGCTTACGGCAAGTGATACCTTGTCAGCACTTCAGCTTGCAGGACCTATTGACGATGATAATGCCCGCCGCCAACAGATAGAGCGTGATATTTCGGCAGAGGCAATAAAGATAATAGAGCAAAATAGTTTCGAGAATCACCGCGTTATTGTGGTATCAGGCGAGGGCTGGCATATGGGAGTGCTTGGTATAGTAGCATCGAGAATTTGCGAGCGCTATGGCAAGCCCGCGATAGTTTTATCGAGTGAAAACGGTGTGGCTCACGGCTCTGGTAGAAGCTTTTCAGGCTTCCACCTTTATAACAGTATACACCACTGTGAGGACCTGCTTTTAAAGCACGGCGGTCACGAGCTTGCCGCAGGATTGAGCTTATCAACAGATAATATTTCTGCATTCAGAGAAAAGATAAACCAATATGCCGCCAGTAGTCAGTACGCGGTACCCGAAATCCACCTTGATTTTTGCCTTAACCCCGTTGGTATGAGCGTTGATATGGCATTCGCCATAAGCTCGCTTGAGCCTTTTGGTCAAGGCAATCCAGCTCCGCTTTTCGGAATATTCGGTGTTCGCCTTGAAAAGATAACACCTGTATCGGGTGGCAAGCACCTAAAGCTGTTGTGCTCTAAATCGGGCGGCGCCTTTCAGGCAATGCTTTTCGGCGTTACCCCACAGCAGTTTTGCTTTGAAATAGGTGACGAATTAGACCTTGCGGTGTCGCTGGATACTAATTTCTACCGCGATGAGTATAATCTAACTGTTCAAATAAAGGCTATAAGACTTGGCGGCATAAATCAAGATGAGCTGTTTGAAAGCAAAATGAATTATGAAGACTTTATGTGCGGTATGGATGCCGATATTCCCGCCATACTACCAGACAGAGCGCAGGTAGGCTCGGTTTATAAGTTTATAAGCCGCGCACCCGTAAACACAGAGCGTGTGAAGTACCTATTTATGAATGAGCTTGGCTATGCTAAAACTCAGGTGGCAATAACCACTCTTTGTGAATTAGGGCTGGTATCACTGTCGAACGGTGTTTTATCTGCTAACAAAACGGAAATAAAAACCGACCTTATGAACTCTAAAACTTATAAAATTCTTTGTGAAAGGGGTGAAAACAGATGACCGAACAGGCAAAACGCGATTATAATGAGCTGCTCGAGTGCCTAAAAATTCAGGGCGGCAGCTATGATATCCCTCTTATAAAAAAGGCATACGACTACTGCGTGCGCTGTCACGAGGGACAAAAGCGTATGACAAAAGAGGAATATTATATTCATCCGTTCCACGTTGCCAAGATAGTAATAACGCTCGGTATGGATAGTCAATCCATAGCGGCGGCACTACTGCACGATGTTGTTGAGGATACCGATGCTTCGATTGAAATCATAAAAAAGCAGTTTGGTGAGGATGTGGCGCTGCTGGTTGACGGTGTTACAAAAATCGGTCGTCTTTCAATCACCTCCAAAGAGCAGCAGCAGGCGGAAAGCCTTAGAAAAATGCTTATCGCAATGGGTAAGGATATCCGCGTTATAATTATCAAGCTTGCCGATAGGCTTCATAATATGCGCACTATAGATGCCGTTCCAGAGCAAAAGCAGCGTGACAAATCGCTTGAAACGCTGGAGGTTTACGCGCCCATAGCGCACCGCCTTGGTATCAGACCTGTTAAAGAGGAACTTGAGGACCTTGCTATAAAGCATCTTGACCCCGTGGCATACACTGAAATTGAGGAGCTTTTGAAGCATAGAAAGCATCAGCGCGAGCAGATACTTGAGGATATAAGAAGTCGAATTGAAAATCGGCTTAAGGATGAACTTCCTCAGGTTAATATGGCATTTCAGGGCAGAGTGAAATCTATTCACGGCATCTACCGCAAGATGTATCAGCAGGGCAGAGATTTTGATGAAATTTACGATGTTTATGCCATTCGTATAATAACCGATACTATGGCAGACTGCTATAATATTCTTGGTATTATGCACGATATGTTCCGCCCCATTCCTAACCGTTTTAAGGATTATATCGCAACACCTAAGCCCAATATGTATCAGTCGCTTCACACCACCGTTACCAGCCGTGAAGGTGTGCCCTTTGAAATTCAGATAAGAACATTCGATATGCACCATACGGCTGAATTCGGTATCGCGGCGCACTGGAAATATAAGGAGGGCATCACCGATAACGATAAGGGGTTAGAGGAGCGCCTTGCGTGGATAAGGCAAGTTCTTGAAACCTCTGATGTTTCGGGCGATTCCTCAGAAATCGTGCGCACTATTAAGGTGGACCTTTCCGAAGAGGATGTTTTCGCCCTAACTCCCAAGGGTGATGTTATAAATCTGCCCGTTGGCTCCACAGTTGTTGACTTTGCCTTTGCGATACACTCGGCTGTTGGTATCAAAATGGTGGGCGCTAAGGCGGATGGTAAGATAGTTCCCATAAATCACGAAATAAAAACAGGTGAGGTTATTGAGATACTCACCACAAATCAGGCGGGCCACGGCCCCAGCCGCGATTGGATGAATATTGCGGTAACAAACTCTGCCAAGGCAAAAATTCGTTCTTGGTTTAAAAAGGAAAGAAGAGCTGAAAATATTGAAAGCGGCAAAGCCGATGTTGAGCGCGAGTTCCGCCGCTTAGGAATTTCTTTGGGCGATGATGAGCTTACAGAGTTTATAGATGATATCGCAAAGCGAATGCATCTTGCAGATGCTGATGAATTCTATGCCGCGATAGGCTATGGCGGTGTATTGCTTTCAAAGGTGATGCCCAGAATACGCGATGATTATAATAAGCGCGTTGCCGCAGCAAAGCCTGTGGAGCTTGCTACCGTAGCCCCCAAGGTGCACGCTTCGCCCGAGGGTGTTATCGTTGATGGCATCGATAACTGCCTTATCAAGCTTTCAAAGTGTTGCGCCCCACTTCCGGGCGACGATATTATAGGCTTTATTACCCGCGGTCACGGTGTTTCTGTTCACAAGCGCGACTGCAACAATGTGCCGCGTGACATTTCAAAATGTGCCGAGCCCGAGCGCTGGATAGCCGCTCATTGGGATAGGGTACACAGTGAAAGCTTTACTTCAACATTGCAGATTTCAGCTATTGACCGCGAGGGCCTTGTTGGCGATGTTATGAACGCGGCTTATAATATGCGACTTGCAGTTCACGCTATAAATGCCCGCCAGCTAAAGGGCGGCAACTGTGTGATATTGCTCACAATAAGCGCAGAAAGCGTTGAGCATTTAAGAAGCATTATCGCGCGGGTTGAAAAGATTTCGGGCGTGTTTAGCGTGGAAAGAGTAGGTCAGTAGTATGCGAGCGGTTATTCAAAGAGTTAAAAGCGCACAAGTGGATATCGAGGGTAAAACTGTGGGCAAGTGCCGCGAGGGCTTTATGATACTTTACTGCGCTTTGGAGGGTGACACTAAGGACGATATTGAGTTGCTTGCCAGAAAAACCGTAAACCTTCGAATTTTCGAGGACGAAGCGGGAAAGATGAATAAATCTATTTTGGATATTGGCGGCGAAATTCTTTGCATTTCGCAGTTCACGCTTGCCGCCGACACCAAAAAGGGTAACCGCCCCTCGTTTATAAACGCTATGCCGCCGCAAACGGCAAGCGAATATTACGATGGGTTTTGTGAATGCCTTAAGCAGTATGGCGTTAAAACCGTAGAAAAAGGTGAGTTCGGCGCCGATATGCAGGTATCGCTTATAAACGACGGACCCGTTACCATAATTTTAGACACAGATATTTGGAATAAGAAGTGATATAAAGTGCAGGTAAAACTACTTATAAATGGAGATATGGGTAACTACTGCAATTGTTACGGTATGCTATCTGATGGCGCCGCAATAGTTGTGGACCCCGCGCGTTGCACCGAAGCGGTGGTGAAGTTCTTAACTGAAAATAGTGATAAGAAGCGCCTGATTTTAATAACCCACGCGCATTTTGACCATATAAGCGGCGCGCGTGAGCTTCGCCAAAAAACGGGTGTTAAAATTGCAGTGGGCGCCAACGAAGCATTTGCATTAGGCGACGCGCGTTATAACCTTTCAGCACTTTTTGGCAGTCCACTCGAGCCGTTTGTTGCAGATTACACCATTGAGGATGATGAGGAATTCACAGTGGGAGACATCACCATAAAGGCTATCGAAACCCCTGGGCATACAGTAGGTGGGATGTGCTATCTTGCGGAAAATTGTCTTTTCAGCGGCGATACCCTATTTCAAGAAACAGCGGGAAGAACCGATTTCCTCGGTGGCAGTATGCAAGAACTCAAGCTTTCTCTTGACCGCCTTGTGTGGATGCTTGATGATGAAGTTGTAGTTTATTCGGGCCATGGACCCACAACCACCATCGGTCATGAGCGAAAATTCAATCCATATCTGAGGTAAAGAATGAATCTTTGTAATATAGGCCATAGTTTTAGCTATGAAATGGAAAAGCTGATAAGACTTTTTCTGCCCTTTGAAAAAATCAAGTGCTTTGATAGCATTGAGCCAGCTGAGCGTATGGCGGTGTGCACCCTTTATGAAAGGCAGGGCAAAACCTTTGCACGCGCGCAGGTCGCATTAGACGGTAAAAGCGACGAGCGTGAGGCTCAGGTGGATGAAAGTGCCGAGGTCTTTGAAAAGGAATGTCAGCATGAGCTTGGCCGCCAGCTTTTTGAGTGCTTGGCTGGTATACTCGATTACCGCCCCGACTGGGGAATACTAACGGGTGTTCGCCCCGCAAAGCTCTTTTCGAGATATGTCAACGCAGGCGGGGAAGAATATGCCAAGCAGTATTTCAAAAACAAATTTAAAGTGAATGAGGATAAAATTTCCCTTTGCATAAGTGCCGTTGCAGGTGAGGAAAGCATAATTTCTTTATCACAGGATAAGTCCTTTAGTCTTTATCTTTCGGTGCCCTTTTGCCCATCGAGATGCTCATATTGCTCGTTTGTTTCACACTCGGTGGAAAGGGCCGCTGATATAATTGAGCCTTATGTTGAGCTTTTATGCCGAGAGCTTATGATTACCGCAAATCTTGCAAGAGATTTAAATCTGCGCCTTGAAACTGTTTATATGGGCGGTGGCACGCCGACCACACTAACTGCTGAGCAGTTAGATAGGGTGCTTAAAACAGTAAACGATAATTTTGATATGAGTGCCGTTCGCGAATTTACTGTTGAGGCAGGCAGACCCGATACTATAGATGCAGACAAACTCCTCGTTATAAAGCGGCGCGGAGCTACTCGGATCAGCATAAACCCGCAAAGCATGAATGATGAGGTTCTCACAGCAATTGGCCGCCGCCATACTGCTGAGGATACCGTAAAGGCATATAAGAAAGCCCGCGAGATAGGATTTGATAATATCAATATGGACCTTATCGCAGGGCTTCCAAGGGATACGTTAGATAGCTTTAAGCAGACCTTAGAGGAAATTATTGACTTAAACCCCGAAAGCGTTACTGTGCATTCGCTTTCAATGAAGCGAGCCTCAACTCTTAACACAAGCGGTGAGCGCGAAGAAATAAAGCGTGGCGCCGAGGCTTCGCAGATGGTAAGTTATGCGCGCAAAAGGCTTTCTGAGTCGGGTATATTGCCTTATTATATGTACCGCCAGAGCAAGACGGTTGGAAATCTTGAAAATGTGGGCTATGCAAAGCGTGGCGCCGAGGGGCTTTACAATGTATATATAATGGACGAAACCCACACAATACTTGCGTGCGGTGCTTCTGCTGTTACAAAGCTCAAAGACCCCGTTTCAGGGCAGATAAAGAGAATATTTAATTATAAATATCCGTATGAATATATAAGCGGATTTGACGAACTTATGTCCCGTAAAAAAGGAGTAGGTGAATTTTATGGTAAATACTTTAAAGGCGATAAATAAAGCGGTCGCCACCGATGTTAAAGGATTTATTAAAGAGTGTAATGAGGCGTATATTAAGAATATATCGGAAATTGCCCAGAGGATAGCCTCAGATGATGACCTTATAATAATTGCGATAGCAGGTCCCTCGGGCTCGGGCAAAACCACCACCGCGCATATTCTGCGTGACAGGCTTGAAACCTTGGGCGAGACAACGGCAGTTGTATCCTTGGATGACTTTTATCTGCCTGCTGAAAAGCTTCCGCTTTTACCCGATGGCAGTCGAGATATTGAATCGGTGAATGCCCTTGATATTCCGCTTATAAAGCAGTGCTTTGAGGGCATAATTGCAAGCGGCAAAACTTATCTTCCCGAATATGATTTTAAAACCAAATCACGAAATCCACAAGCAAGGCTTCTTGATATAGGAAATCACGGTATAGTTATTGTTGAGGGACTTCACGCAATGAACCCTCTTATTACTGATTTAGTGCCGCACAAGAATATTCTTAAAATATATATCAGCGTAAATCGCTCGGTGGAAAACGAAAATGGTGTGCAGCTTCTTTCAAGCCGTCAGGTAAGGCTTGTAAGAAGGGTGCTTCGCGACGAGCAGTTCAGAGGTGCTACCGCTCAGGAAACACTGCATCTGTGGAACAATGTGATAGATGGCGAGGCAAAATATCTTTACTGCTTTAAAAACACCGCCGATATCCGCCTTGCAACCTTTCACCCATATGAGCTGGGAGTGTATCGTGAGCGCTTTTGTAAAATGAGGCATAGTGTGAGCAAAAACACTCCATGCTATAAATATTTTATTGATACGGTAAATGCTCTTGAGCAGTTTTCTGCGGTTGATAGCGCGCTTGTTCCTGCCGATGCGCTCATAAGGGAATTTATTGGTTGCTGACCAATGCGTTAGTATGCTAAAATAAAACTGTTAATTTATAGGAGGTTATAATATGGGATTTTTTGAAGATGCTTTAAACAAAACTAAGGAAGCGCTTGATGTGGCTTATAAAAAGACCGAAGAGGTTGTTACCACAGAAAAGCAAAAGCTTGATATAAGCGCTATCAAATCAAAGCGCGAAAAGGATTATGCGGCTCTTGGTAAAATCTATTATGAGGCCATAAAGGACCAAGAGGAGCTTTCGGATGAAGTTAAGGCGTTGGTGGATGCAATAGGCGAAAAATCAGCCGAAATAATCCGCCTTAACCGCGAAGTGCAGAATGCTAAGAATAAGCGCATCTGTCCTAATTGCGGCGCTAATATAGATATAAGCTCGGTATACTGCAATTCCTGTGGCGCAAAGCTTGAAGAGAATTAAAATCAAGGGGATAAAAATGTCGGAAGTTAAGATAGGCATTATTATTGCCGATAATGATGAATATAGCCCTTTTGTTGAGGCTGTGAGCGAATTCTCACCCAAAGAGTATAAATATTTTAACCGAAGCGCCATAAGCTTTGATTTATCGGGCGCCAAGATTATATGTATAAACTGCGGTATAGGTAAGGTTAATGCCGCAATTGCCGCCACACATCTTTGCGATGCGGGGGCTACATATATATTGAATTTTGGTCTTTCGGGCGGTATAAGCGGTGTCAGAAAGGGCGAAACTGTGGTGCCTGAGATGTTCTTAGAGCATGATTTCGACCTTACGGGCATTGGCTACAAGCCCTGCGAAAAGCCAAACCAAAAATATATGTATAATGCCAATAAGCATCTTTCAGATATTGCACTTTCGGTTTTAGGTAAAGCTCCACGCGGCACTGCGGTGAGCGGGGATAGATTTATCTGTGCTGCTGCCGACCGCGATTTTCTAAGCGGCACCTTTGGCGCTACCAGCTGTGATATGGAAACTGCGGCAATAGCCGCCGCCTGCGATATGGCATCTGTTCCGTTTTTAAGCATTCGCCGTGTATCTGATGATGCGGGCGAGGATGCATATTCAAGCTATAATGATATGAATGTTAACGATGGTATGACCTTGGCTCAGGTGTTTTTAAAGGTGCTGAAGGTCATAACCGAAGGAGAATAAAATGTCCGAAAATAAAAGAAAACCGCAAAGCTTTGAATACGGCGCAATAATATTGCTTTGCTCAACCTTGCTTGTTAAGGTTATAGGCGCAATATTCAAAATACCGCTATCCCGACTTATAGGTGACTTGGGCTTTGGTTATTTTGATTCAGCCTATCAGCTCTTTACACCTATCTATACTCTCGCTATGGCGGGACTTCCTATAGCAATTTCGCGCGTTGTTGCTGAAAGAATTCAGCAGGAAAGATACCGCGATGTGCGAAAGGCGCTTAAGGTTACTAAAAAGATATTTTTAATAACAGGACTTTCAGGCTTTGCTATTATGCTTTTGCTTATTTACCCGTTTGTTAATTTAACCGATGCTACGGGTAGAACGGTATATAGCCTTTTCGCGATAGCACCGTCGTTGCTTTTTTGCTGTATAATGTCGGCTTACCGCGGATATTATGAGGGGCTTCGCAATATGTATCCAACAGCGGCAAGCGATGTTATCGAATCTCTCGGTAAATTGATACTCGGCTACGGCTTCGCCTATATAATTATGAAACTAAGCGGGGATGTGGCATTAGCTGCCGCGGGCGCTATGCTTGGTATTATGGTGGGTGGCGCCGCTTCGGCAACCTTTTTAACCTTGCGCTATAAGCTCAAGGGCGATGGTATAACCGAACAGGAATTAGCCGCCGCGCCTGAGCCTGAGAACGGCAAAACAATTGCAAAAACTATAATAATGATTGCAATTCCCGTGGTGCTCGCTTCACTTGCGAACAGTGTGTCATCGCTTGTGGATGTTTCTATGGTTAAATGGCAGCTTACCAATATGATGGGTGAGTTTGCAGAGGATATAAGGAATATGTATAGCGCTTCAATAGCCGACTATAATAAATTTCAAGTATCCGCTCTCACGAATGATGAGCTGCCCACCTTCCTATATGGTATACGCGGCAAGGCATTTACTCTTTATAACCTTGTTCCCACAATAACCTCGGTTTTAGGTGTAAGCGCACTGCCTGTTTTAACATCCGCTTGGGCTAAGGGCAAAGGAGAAAAAACTCAGATTAAGCGCAGTATAGAATCAACCTTGAAGTTCACAGCTTTAATTTCTATGCCAGCAGGCTTTGGCTTTGCGTTTTTAGGATCCCAGATAATGGGGCTTATGTATAACACCGTAGCGTCGGTTGAAATCGGCGGTATAATGCTTCGCATATACGGTTTGGCCGCAATTTTTGCAGGTCTTGCAATACCGATGATAAGTATGCTTCAGGCAATCGGTAAAGAGAAAATTTCTTTGCGAAATGTTGCAATAGGTGCAGCGCTTAAGGTTATTGTTAATTTTGTTTTCGTTGGCATTCCAACAATAAATATTAAGGGCGCCGCAATAGGCACATTCGTTTCCTATTTGTTTATCTTTATAGCAAATCTGCTTTCACTTATTAAATACACAGGTGTTAAGCCGAATGTCTACAAGACACTTATTAAGCCGTTTATCGCGGCGGCATGCTGTGGTCTTTCAACTCTTGTGTTAGACCTTAGTGCTTTTGGAAAATTGGGAACGGTAATGGAAATTGCCGTAGCGGCGGTAGTGTATTTTATAATTCTTATAATATTTAATACCTTTGAACCCGAGGATATTCTTTCTTTGCCTAAGGGCGAAAAATTGCTTAAAATTCTCACAAAACTTAAATTTATACGGTGATTTTAGATAAATTGCACAAAATAATATCAAATTTTTAAGCAAAAGTTGAAAATATGTTTAAATCAGTTGATTTTTTATTTCGGATATGTTAAAAATATATAGTAAGGCTTAAAATGGTTTTAAGCATTTCCAATTAGCGATTAGATTTTCAAAATTTTTAGGAGGTTCTATAATGAACAAGACAGAATTAGTAGCAGCAGTTGCCGCAAAGGCAGATATTTCTAAGAAGGATGCTGAAAAGGCAGTAGCAGCAGTTATCGACGCTGTTGTTGATACCCTTAAGGCCGGTGAAAAGGTTCAGCTCGTAGGCTTTGGTACTTTTGAAGTGCGTGAGCGCGCTGCAAGAACAGGTATCAACCCCCAGACAAAGCAGACCATTAAGATTGCTGCTTCCAAGAATCCCGTGTTCAAGGCTGGCAAGGCTTTCAAGGATGCAATTGCGAAGTAATTAAAAACTACTTAAAAAGAGCCGTCTTAAAAGGCGGCTCTTAAATTTTGGTGAGATATATGAGACTTGATAAATATTTAAAGGTTTCCCGCCTTATTAAGCGCCGCACAGTTGCTAATGAAGCTTGTGATGCGGGCCGCGTTACAGTAAACGGCAAGGTGGCTCGCGCTTCCCTTGAAGTGAAGGCGGGGGACATAATAGAAATTGCCTTTGGCAGCAGAAATGTTAAAGCGCAGGTATTATCGGTTGCAGAGACCGTTCGCAAGGACGATGCACCGATGCTTTATAAAATAATTGAATAACAAAAACACCTCATAAATATATTTTATTGAGGTGTTTTATTTTGGAAGAAAATAATAATATATTTCAAAATGTTATAATAGAGGGACGAAAGAAGCTTAGTGTTTCGGGCGTTAAGGATGTGAGCTCGTTTGATGATGAAACCATACTGCTTGATACAGTGCTTGGCAAAATGACAGTAAAGGGCGAGGGACTTAAAATTGAAAGCTTTAACAATGAAACGGGAGACCTTACTGCAAGCGGGAAAATACACGCCGCCGTTTATATGTCGGACGGCCGCTCAGGCGGGGGCTTTATATCCCGACTGTTTAGATAATCTATGTGGGAAATAGGTGTAGGTGACCAGCTTCTCACCTTTTTGTATTCACTAATACTTGGCGGTATTTTTTGTGTATTCTATGATGCTTTTCGCGCGATAAGAAAATGGACTTTAAATTCCTATATCGCTGTGTTTATAACCGATATCCTTTTTTGGGTTGTATTGGCGCTTGTTACCTTCATATTTTTAATAGCAAGGACCAACGGTGAGGTGCGCGGCTATGTGCTTACAGCGCAGCTTTTAGGGTTTATAGCCTGTCGCTTCACGCTTTCAAGGCTTAGCTTTCCGCTTTTTAAGATAATATTTGGTTTTATATCGGGGTTGCTTAAAAAAATATCGGTAGGAATTGCTGTGTTTTGCAGCGCTACGGAGCGCGTTTTGAACTTCATTAATGAATTTATACAAAAAATCCTTAAAAGTGCGGGTCAAACTTTAAAAAAACTCTTGAAAAATGCCCGTAAAGTGTTGTATACTAATGAAAATATGAAAGATTCGGAGTATGTTTCGGATGAAAGCAAAACGCAAGCCTAAAAAAAGCATAATAGTGCGCGTTATCGTTCTTGGCGTAAGTGTCTATATGGTGGCAACCCTTATGGGGCTTTACGGCGAGCTTAACGAGGGCCGCGCAACACTTGCTGAACTTAAACAGCAGCGCGATGCGGAACAGCTTCGTATTGAGGAGCTAAGGGAGCTGCTTGAGGGCGGCTCGCATAAGGATATAATCGAGAAAGCAGCCAGGGAGAGACTTGGCTTCGTTTATTCCGATGAAGAAATATATATTGATATTTCAGGTAATTAGGGGGACTTTATAAATCTATGCAGCTTAAGGTCGGCGACATTGTTGAAGGTAAGATTACCGCGATAACCAATTTTGGTGTTTTTGCGGATATTGGTGACGGAAAGTCCGGTATGGTACATATTTCCGAAGTAGCGAGAAGCTATGTGAATGACATTCGTGAGCATGTAAAAGAAAACGATGTTGTTAAAATGAAGGTGCTCACCATCGGTGAGGACGGTAAAATTTCACTAAGCATAAAGCGCGCGCTTCCTCCAGAAAAGAAAGAGAACGGGGAGAGACCCCCTCGCGAGCGTAGGTCTTATCAGCCTAAGGAACAAAAGATAGATAGCTCCTATACCTGGGCTCCTAAAAAGAGTGAGCCCGCAAGCTTTGAAGAGATGATGAACAGGTTTAAGCAAACCAGTGATGAAAAGTTCTCTGACTTAAAGCGTAAAAATCCTGACGCTAAGCGTGTAAAGCGCGGCGGTGCAAGATAAAAATTTCGGGCGGCTTTCCACCGTTAATATGGCGGAAACTGCCCTTGTTTTATGTAAGGAAAAAATATGGATAAATTAAATTTAGTAGCCCCGTGCGTGTTCGGTGTGGAAAGTGTTGCCGCGGATGAATTTCGCCGTATGGGCTTTAAGGATGTAACAACCGAAAACGGCAGGGTGCTTCTTTCGGGCGATATGAATATGCTCGCTCGCGCAAATATAAACTCCCGCTTTGCCGAGAGAATACTTATTAATATGGGGCAGTTTCGCGCCACCACCTTTACCGAGCTTTTTGATAAAGTGAAGGCTCTGCCTTGGGAAAACTTCATCGGCAAGAGTGATGCCTTCCCTGTTAATGGCTCAACCCTTGATTCTGCGCTTCACAGCCTGCCCGATTGCCAGTCGATTATCAAAAAGGCAATAGTTGACAGACTTTCATCGAAGTACGGTATAAAGTGGTTCGAGGAAACGGGCGCTGAGTACCGCATAAGATTTACCATTTATAAAGATAATGTTACCATGATGATAGATACATCGGGCGAAGGGCTTCATAAGCGTGGTTACCGCAGAAATTCGAATGAAGCACCACTGAAGGAAACGCTTGCAGCCGCTATGTGTGACCTTGCGCGCATTTACCCCGATACTAAGCTTTATGACCCATTCTGTGGCAGCGGAACACTGCTTATAGAGGCGGCGCTGATGGCAACTAAAACCGCCCCTGGACTTCGCCGTTTTTTTGCTGCCGAAAGGTTTTCGTGCATACCTAATACCGTGTGGCAGCAAGAGAGGATGCGCGCTCAGGATTTGATTTTGCATAACATTGATTTTAAGGCTCAGGGCTTTGATATTGATAAAAATTGCGTAGAGCTAACGCTTGCAAATGCCAAAAAGGCAGGCGTTGAAAAATATGTTAAGGCGGCAATTGGGGATATCCGCGATTTTGCAACCCCCGATGAGCGATTGCTTGTTATCACAAACCCGCCATATGGTGAGAGACTTCTCGAAGTTCGTGAGGCTGAGCAGCTCTACCGCATAATGGGCAAACAGTTTGATTTAAAGGCAGGCAAGAAATATTTTATAATAAGCCCCCACGATGATTTTGAAAAGCTTTTTGGTGCTACAGCCGATAAGCGCCGCAAGCTTTATAACGGAATGATAAAATGTCAGTTGTTTATGTATTTCAAAAACAGGGAAGTGTAGATTAGTGAGATATATTTTTTATATCAATCCTGCTGCCGGCAAGGGGAAAGAACAACAAGTAATAATTGACTCTATAAATGAATATTTTTTAACAACAGAAGATAATTATAAAATACATATTACCAAGGCTATGGGAGAAGCCACAGTACACGCTGAGAACGAGGCGAAAACAGGCGATAAAATCCGTATGTTTGCCGTTGGCGGCGAGGGCGCAGTCTTTGAGGTGCTTAACGGAATAGTAGGATACGATAATGTGGAGCTTGGCGTAATTCCCTGCGGTTCTGCTAATGACTTTTTAAAGTTCTTTAATTCCCGTGAAAGCTTTTTGGATATGGCGCGTCAGATAGACGGCGAGTCGGTGATAATGGATGTTATAAAGGCGGGGGATAAATACTGCCTTAACGGTTGCTCTGTTGGTATGGACGCTGTGGTGGCGCGTAATATGGTAAAGTTCCGTCGTCTGCCGCTTGTATCAGGCACGCTTGCTTATAATCTTGCAATAGTTAAAACATTTTTGGGTAAGCTTGGTATTACTGCGAATATTTCTGTTGATGGCGAAGAGCCTCAAAAAAAGGACTGCCTTTTTGCAGTAATAGCAAACGCACCCTATTACGGTGGCGGCTATAAAGGCGCGCCCGATGCGATACCTAATGATAATAAGCTTGATTTCACGCTTGTTGATAATATTTCTAAACTTAAAATACTTAAATTTATCTCGGTTTATAAAAAAGGCGAGCATAAAGCTCTTGATTTTTGCACGCTTAAAAATTGCAGCTGTATGGAGTTTACAGCCGAAAAACCTGTTCCCGTAAACCTTGACGGTGAAATAATTGAAGCGTGTCATATGAAATTTGAACTTGTTAAGAACGCGGTAAAATTCATAATACCGCAGGGAGTTGAAAATAAACTGTTAACAAAGGTTTAAATATTTTTTATTGACTTGAATTTTAAGTTTTTGGGTATATAATAAGTAATGGTAAATATTAACTACGCGATTAATTGCGTATAGTTAGGAGGAATTTATATGACAATTAAGCCTTTGGCTGATAATGTTGTTATCAAGGCAACAGCAGCAGAAGAAACAACAAAGAGCGGAATAGTTCTTACCTCCGCTTCTAAAGAAAAGCCTCAAATCGCTGAGGTGGTAGCCGTAGGCCCAGGTGGTATGGTAGACGGCAAAGAGGTTGCTATGACCGTGAAGCCCGGCGACAAGGTTATTGCAGCTAAGTATTCAGGTACCGATATCAAGATTGATGATGAGGAGTATACCGTTCTTCATCTTGCAGATATCCTTGCAATAGTAGAATAAGGAGAAATTTGTTATGGCAAAGAATATAATTTTCGGCGAGGAAGCAAGAAAGTCCTTGCAAACAGGTGTTGATAAGCTTGCTAACGCAGTAAAGGTAACACTCGGCCCTAAGGGTAGAAATGTTGTTCTTGATAAAAGATATGGCTCACCGCTTATCACTAACGATGGTGTTACTATAGCTAAGGAAATCGAGCTTGAGGATCCATTTGAAAATATGGGAGCTCAGCTTGTAAAGGAAGTATCGGTTAAAACAAACGATGCTGCAGGCGATGGCACCACCACAGCAACAGTTTTGGCACAGGCTCTTATTAATGAGGGTATGAAGAATGTTGCCGCAGGTGCTAACCCAATGGTAGTTAAAAAGGGTATAAAGCTGGCTGTTGACACCGCTATTGACACAATCATCAAAAACTCAAAGAAGGTTTCGGGCAGCGATGATATTGCCCGTGTTGCAACAGTTTCCTCGGGTGATGAGGTTATTGGTAAGCTTATTGCCGAGGCCATGGAAAAGGTTTCTGCCGACGGCGTTATCACAGTTGAGGAATCAAAGACCGCTGAAACCTATTCAGAAGTGGTTGAGGGTATGCAGTTTGACCGCGGCTATATCACTCCATATATGGTTACTGATACCGATAAGATGGAGGCTGTAATTGACGATGCTTTCATTCTTATAACAGATAAAAAGATTTCTAACATTCAGGAAATTCTCCCGCTTCTTGAGCAGATAGTTCAGGCAGGTAAGAAGCTTGTAATTGTTGCTGAGGATATTGAGGGTGAGGCTCTTTCAACGCTTATCGTTAATAAGCTTCGCGGAACATTTACCTGCGTTGCAGTAAAGGCTCCAGGCTTTGGCGACAGAAGAAAGGAAATGCTTCGCGATATCGCAATTCTTACCGATGGCGAGGTTATCACCGAGGAATTGGGCCTTGAGCTTAAGGATGCAACCTTAGCTCAGCTTGGCCGCGCGCGTCAGGTAAAGGTTACAAAGGAAAACACCGTTATTGTTGACGGTGCAGGCGATAAGACCGCCATCAAGGACCGCGTTGCTCAGATTAGAAACGAAATCGCTGTTACTACCTCTGAATTTGACCGTGAGAAGCTTCAGGAGCGTCTTGCTAAGCTTGCAGGCGGTGTTGCGGTTATCAAGGTTGGCGCCGCTACCGAGATAGAAATGAAGGATAAGAAGCTTCGCATTGAAGATGCTCTTGCCGCTACCAAGGCCGCAGTTGAAGAGGGTATTGTAGCAGGCGGCGGAGTAGCGCTTCTTAATGCCATACCTGCAGTATCTGCAGTTGCTAACGATGCTGAGGGTGACGAGAAAACAGGTATTAACATTGTTGTAAAATCTCTTGAGGCTCCTATTCGTCAGATAGCATACAACGCAGGTATTGAAGGCTCTGTTATAATCGATAAGATTTTGTCAAGCGGAAAGGTTAACTTCGGCTTTGATGCTTATAGCGAAACCTATACCGATATGATAGATGCAGGTATCGTTGACCCCACTAAGGTTACACGCTCTGCGCTTGAAAATGCAGCAAGTGTGGCTTCTATGGTACTCACCACCGAAAGCCTTGTTGCAGAAAAGCCAGAGGACGTCGCAGCAGCAGCTAATGCAGCGGCCGCTGCAGCAGCCCAAGGCGGTATGTATTAAACAATTTAAAAATATAGAAAAACACCCCGATTTTTTTGTTGACAAATCGGGGTGTTAGTGTTATTATATGATAGCGTGCGAAACTGTGCGCAGTTTCGTTATGCCCAAATTTTAAAGAAAGGAGATAGTGAATAGTGCCTACCTTTAACCAGTTAGTTCGCAGCGGTCGTGAAACTGTTGAGAAGAAAGCTAAGGCTCCGGCTCTTCTTAAGGGTTACAACTCTATGAAGCGCAGCCTTACCGATAATGATTCTCCCCAGAAGCGCGGCGTTTGCACAGCCGTTAAGACATCTACTCCTAAGAAGCCGAACTCTGCTCTTCGTAAAATCGCGAGAGTGCGTCTTTCCAACGGAATTGAAGTATCTGCTTACATTCCCGGAATCGGCCACAATCTTCAGGAGCACTCAGTTGTTCTTATTCGTGGCGGCCGTGTTAAGGACCTCCCTGGTGTGCGTTACCACATTGTAAGAGGAACCCTTGATACACAGGGCGTTGCAAACAGGATGCAGAGCCGTTCTAAGTACGGTGCAAAGCGTCCGAAAGCAGGTGCAAAGTAATTTTTAGAGAATAGACAATCTCTGCTGATAAACCGGCAGGCTTTATATATATAAAAGAAGCCTTGCTTGGTGTAACGGGAATTTGTCAACTCGAGTACCTATGATATCATTCCTATGAAGGAGGGAAGTACAATGCCAAGAAGAGGCTTTATTGCAAAACGTGATGTTTTGCCCGATCCTATTTACAATTCTAAGAAGGTAACCCGCCTTATCAACAACATTATGCTTGACGGTAAGAAGGGTGTTGCCCAGAAAATAGTTTACGGTGCTTTTGACATCATAAGTGAAAAAACAGGTAAGGACCCGCTTGAAGTATTCGATGCAGCAATGGAAAACATTATGCCACAGCTCGAATGTAAAGCAGTTCGTAAGGGCGGTGCAACCTATCAGGTTCCGTTCGAGGTTCGTCCTGAAAGAAAGCAGACTCTCGCGCTCAGATGGCTCACAATGTTCAGCCGTCAGCGTTCAGAGCGCACAATGAAGGAGCGTCTTGCAGCCGAAATTATGGATGCTACAAACGGCTTAGGTAATGCTGTTAAAAGACGCGAAGAAATGCACAGAACAGCAGAAGCAAACAAGGCTTTTGCTCACTACAGATGGTAATATTTTATCGCTGTTAATGACCGCGTAAAACGCGGATGGAGGTTAAAATGCCGAGAAAAGTATCTCTTGAAATGACAAGAAATATTGGTATCATGGCCCACATCGACGCCGGTAAGACAACCACCACAGAGCGTATCCTTTTCTATACAGGTGTAAACCGTAAGATGGGTGAAACTCATGATGGCGGCGCAACCATGGACTGGATGGCTCAGGAGCAGGAGCGTGGTATTACCATTACTTCTGCTGCTACCACATGTTTCTGGAATGACCATCGTATCAATATTATCGACACCCCTGGACACGTTGACTTCACAGTTGAAGTTCAGCGTTCACTCCGTGTGCTTGACGGTTCTGTAACCGTTTTGTGCGCAAAGGGTGGTGTTGAGCCCCAGTCTGAAACCGTTTGGCATCAGGCTGACGAATACAAAGTACCCCGTATGATCTATGTTAATAAGATGGACATTATGGGTGCTGACTTCTATCACGTACTTGATATGGTTAAGGAGCGTTTCAACTGCAATGCAGTGCCGATCCAGCTTCCTATCGGTAGTGAAGACACCTTTAAGGGTATCGTTGACCTTGTAAACAACGATGCTGAAATCTATTATGATGACCTTGGTAAGGATGTTCGCCGTGAGCCCATCCCCGAGGATATGAAGGAACTCGCTGAGAAATACCGTACCGCTCTTATTGAGTCTATCGTTGAGATGGATGAGGAGCTTATGGAGAAGTATTTCGAGGGCGAAGAGCCTACTGTTGAGCAGATGAAGAAGATTATCCGCAAGGCTACTATTGATAATGAAATGGTTCCGATTTGCTGCGGTACTTCTTACAGAAACAAGGGCGTTCAGCCACTTTTGGACGCTATTGTTGACTATATGCCTGCTCCGACAGACGTTGAAGCTATCAAGGGTATTAACCCTGATACAGATGAAGAGGAGCAGAGAATTTCTTCTGACGATGAGCCTTTTGCAGCTCTCGCATTCAAGATTGCTACTGACCCCTTCGTTGGTAAAATCTGCTATTTCCGTGTATATTCAGGTACCGTTGATTCGGGCGCAGGTGTATACAACTCAGTTAAGCAGAACAGAGAGAGAATGGGCCGTATCTTGCAGATGCACGCTAACCACAGAGAAGACCTTGAAACCTGCTATTCAGGCGATATCGCTGCAGCAGTTGGTCTTAAGAACACCACAACAGGTGATACTCTTTGTGATGAAAAGCACCCCATCATTCTCGAATCAATGAACTTCCCCGAGCCCGTTATCCGCGTTGCTATCGAGCCCAAGACCAAGGCTGGTCAGGAAAAGATGGGCATCGCGCTTGCGAAGCTTGCTGAAGAGGATCCGACCTTCAAGTGCTATACTGATGAGGAAACCGGTCAGACAATTATTGCAGGTATGGGTGAATTGCACCTTGAAATCATCGTTGACCGTCTGCTTCGCGAATTCAAGGTTGAAGCAAATGTTGGTGCTCCTCAGGTTGCTTACAAAGAAAGCATCCGCAAGAAGGTTGACCACGAAACCAAGTATAAGCGTCAGTCCGGTGGTTCCGGTCAGTACGGTCATGTTAAGATTATTCTCGAGCCTAACGAAACAGGCAAGGGCTATGAATTCATTAACTCTGTTACAGGCGGTACCATTCCGAAGGAATATATCCCCGCAGTTGATGCTGGTATTCAGGGCGCTTTACACGCAGGTATCCTTGCAGGTTATCCTGTAGTTGACGTTAAGGTAACACTTTACGACGGTTCTTATCATGAAGTTGACTCTTCAGAAATGGCGTTTAAGATTGCAGGTAGTATGGCATTCAAAGAAGCTTGCCGCATAGCTGACCCCGCACTTTTAGAGCCTATTATGAAGGTAACAGTTATCGTTCCTGAGGAGTATATGGGTGATGTTATTGGTGACCTTAACTCCCGTCGTGGCGAAATTCAGGGCTTTGAGGACCGTTCAGGTCTTAAGCAGATTAATGCTCGTGTGCCTCTCGGTGATATGTTCGGTTACGCTACCGACCTTCGCTCTAAAACACAGGGCCGTGGTCAGTATGTAATGGAACCCGATGGCTACAAGGAAGTTCCGAAGAGCATTGCTGAAAAGATTATCTCTTCCAGAGCGAAGAATAACTAAAATAATGCTTGAAATTAGCAAATTTTTTTGGTAAACTATAAATTGTAATGTAATTACAAACCATTAAGGAGGAAAATTCAAATGGCAAAGGCAAAATTTGAACGTAACAAGCCGCATGTTAACATCGGCACAATCGGTCACGTTGACCATGGTAAGACAACCCTTACTGCAGCAATCACAAAGTATCTTTCCCTTAAGGGTCAGGCTTCTTTCGAAGATTATGCAAACATCGATAAGGCTCCCGAAGAGAGAGAGCGTGGTATTACAACCAATACCGCACACGTTGAGTATGAGACTCACGCTCGTCACTATGCACACGTTGACTGCCCCGGACACGCTGACTATGTTAAGAACATGATCACCGGTGCTGCTCAGATGGACGGCGCTATCCTCGTTATCGCTTCTACAGATGGTCCTATGGCTCAGACCAAGGAGCACCTTCTCCTCGCTCGTCAGGTTGGCGTTCCTTACATCGTTGTATTCATGAACAAGACTGACCTTGTTGACGATGAAGAGCTTCTCGAACTCGTTGAGATGGAAATCCGTGAGACTCTCGATAAGTACGAATTCCCCGGCGATGATACTCCTATCATCAAGGGTTCTGCTTTCCAGGCTCTCGATTCTGCAGCTACAGATCCTTCTGATCCTATCTATGCTCCTATCGCTGAGCTTATGGATGCAGTTGATAGCTACATTCCTACTCCCGATCGTAAGGCTGATATGCCTTTCCTTATGCCTGTTGAGGATGTTATGACCATTTCTGGTCGTGGTACCGTTGTTACTGGCCGTGTTGAGCGTGGTCAGCTTAACGCAGGTGATGAAGTTGAAATCATCGGTCTTACCGAAGAGCGTGCTAAGACTGTTGTTACTTCTATGGAAATGTTCCGTAAGACTCTTGACTACTGTGAAGCTGGCGATAACGTTGGCGCACTTCTCCGTGGCGTTGGCCGTGACGAAGTTGAGCGTGGTCAGGTTCTCTGCAAGCCCGGCTCTATCAACCCCCACACTAAGTTCCATGGTCAGGTTTACGTACTGAACAAGGAAGAGGGCGGCCGTCATACTCCTTTCTTCAACAACTATCGTCCTCAGTTCTATTTCAGAACTACTGACGTTACAGGCGTTGTATCTCTTCCCGCAGGCACTGAAATGTGCATGCCTGGCGATAACGTAGAGATGGATGTTGAGCTCATCACTCCTATCGCTATTGAAGAGGGCCTTCGTTTCGCTATCCGTGAGGGTGGCCGTACCGTTGGTTCAGGCGTTGTTACTAAGATCAACGAGTAATATTGTTTCCTTTTAAAAGGTAAATCTTATCACCCCTGCGGTTATTCCGCAGGGGTGATTTTTATATGCGATTTTGTGAAAATTTGTGGTTATCTTAACCAAGAGAATAAAAAATTTTTAACCAATGTATTTTTGGTATATTTTTTACAAAAAATATTAAATTTTATGTGTGTTTTATTTAGAAAATCTATTGACAAAATGAACAAACAAATGTATAATATAAGGGCAAAATTATACGATTTTTTCGGCATTTTGCTTATTTTGATAGCGAAAGTTGTCGTAAATCGTATTTTCAATAAAAAGCAGTTGCTTTTTTGATTGTGAAATTGCACAAAAAACACTCAACGGTTAAGGAAGGAAGGATTTTATGAACTTAAAAAATTCTTTAAAGAAGATTGTCTGCTTCTTGCTCGCAGTGATGATGATTTTTGCTGTTGCCGGTTGTAAGAAAGAATCTTCCGGTGGAAAGAAGAAGGTAATTATTAAGAAAAAGGTCATCAAGACAAACAATTCAGAGGTGCTTGAAGAAACCGATTCCTATTATGAGGAGGAAGAAGAGGAGAAACAGGCTCCTACTCGTCAAAAGCGTAAGCTTTTCGAGAAGGAAGTAAAAGAAAAGTATGTTGAGAAGTATACTCCTGAATTCACTTCTGAATATGTTAATTGGGCTGGACCTTCAGGTTATGCAATAGTTTATTCTCCTGAAACTCCCTTAAACCGTGTTTCTGCCGAAAACTTGCAGAAATACTTTATGGAGCAGTACGAGATTACCGCTGAGGATATCCCGATTGTAAAGGATACTGAGGTTGCTGCAACTGCAAAGGAAATCCTTGTTGGTAACACAAATCGTTACACCACTAAGCTTGCCGAAAATAAATTTGCTGTAATTCTCAAGGAAGAAAAGCTTATTTTTGAGGGCGGTCATAAGCTTATGGTAGAAAAGGCTGCTGACTGGTTTATCTCTGTTGAGAAAAAAGATGGCAAGGTTGCCGTTCTTAATGGTACCGCTGAGGACTTTAAAGCGAAGATGACTGTCAACGGCAAGGAATATGAATTAGTTTGGGCTGACGAATGTGACGGCACAGGCGGTCTTGACCACTCACGATGGAAAGAAACCAATCAGAAAAACTTTTATGGCGATATTACATGGCTTACCAATGACATTAATTTCAATCGCTATGAAGGCGGTCGTTTAAAGATGGTTGCCGATCGCTATTATGATGAAACCAATGCTGCTAATGAATATGCAACAGGCGGTGTTTTATCAACACAGGATAATTTTGTATTCCGCCGCGGTTATATGGAGCTGCGCGCGCGCATTCCTTATATGAAGGGTGCGTTCCCCGCTTGGTGGACCAGATCGTATACACATTCAAAAATCATACCTACCGATAACCTTACCCAAACCGACTATTGGTTTGAAATCGATATGTTAGAGGCATTCTCCGCTACCAACAGCAGTTTTGCTAACACCATTCATAAATGGTATAGATCTGTAGATAAGACTAATAAAAAAGTTTTCGATTTCCAGGGTAATGATATAACAAATCAAATCGAGCTTTCTAATGAGGCTACCGAGAGTGAAATTGCAGCAGGAATCAACCTTAGTGATCCGGGTCACAGCGTATGGCAGAATTTTGATGAAGTTGTTGGTTCTGATGAAAAGCGCTGGTACAGATTTGATGTTGATTACGAGGAGCTTAATAAGCAGTACCATACATATACCTTCCTTTGGGAAGCAGATCATCTCTGGTTCGGTGTTGACGGCGAGTGGTATAGCGACTATGCTATAGATTGTGCTTTCGATGGCTATAGCGGTAATAATAATAACGGCTACGGTTTTGATGTATTCAACTACCTGCTTCTTGATAACCATATCTATAGCCCGATGGCTTATGAATCGGGTGCAGTTAGTGCAAGCAGCGTTATTAATAATGCTGACCTTCCTGTAGAAATGTATGTTGACTATGTTCGTCTGTATCAGGATCCTACTGATAACGCACTTCACAAGGATAATTATGCAATGTCCTCAATCATTAACAGTAACGATCAAGAGTAATTTTTAAATAATTTAAAATACCATTTCGCCTGACCGTAAGCGGTCGGGCGAAAGTATATAAATCTGACAAATAATTGGTTAAAATCTGCTAAAAAAGGCATAATTTTGCATTTTTGGACACATAATTTGTCAACAATATCCATTAGGGAAAGGATGAAAGCTGTGCGCGAGAAAATAATGAGAATGCTATCTGTATTTTTGATAGTTTCTGTATTTTTTTCAAGTATAGCCCTGCAAACTGTTGCGGTAGCTGAAAACACACCTGATACCGCCGCTGCAACCGAAAATGTTGTGAGCACATCATCTGAATTGCAGAGTTATTATGATTATGTTAAAAACTGTGGCATTTCCAACAAGGCTGGCGACAATATAGATATTGCGATATCAGCCTTTGCTGCAAACGGAGCCGATGCCAATGCTGGCGGTAACGGTGTTATCTGGAATGATGGTAATGGCACCATTTCTTGGAATTTTTCAGTAACCGAAGCAGGCCTTTATAATCTCCGTCTTGATTGGAAGGCTTTAAATACAGGCTTCAACCCCAATTTCGGTATTATGCTTGATGGTGAATACCTATTCGAGGGTATGGATGATATTGTTGTTGATAGATTATGGCGCAATGTTTCAGATAAGCCTCGTACCGATGCACAGGGTAATGAATATGCTCAAGAGCAAGAGGAAATTGACGATACAGTTTCAACTGTTATCTGCGATAGCGAGGGCGTTATAATTGATCCCTATGAGTTTGCTCTTACCGCGGGCAACCACACCATAACCTTCGTGGAACCCAAGCAGGGAATTCAGATAGAGAAAATATCCTTTGTGGCTCCCGAAGTGATTAAAAGCTATGAAGAGCTTTCTGCATCCTATGATATTAAAGAGACTGATGCCGATATCATAACAATCGAGGGAGAAAATGCCGATATTAAGAGCTCAGGCTCTATTATTCCCAAGTCTAATAACAGTGATGCGGGTATGTCACCCTCTGATGCATATAAAACAAAGATTAACTATATAGGCGGCACCTCATGGCAGTCCAGCGGCGCTTCCCTTACTTGGAATTTTGATGTTGAAAAATCAGGCTATTATTACATAAATATGCGCTATAAGCAGACCGACCTTGTTAACGGTGAAAGCTGGCGCTGGTTAAAAATTGATGGTAAAACTCCTTTTGCGGAGGCAAAGGAGCTTAGATTCCCCTATGGCACAGGCTGGAAGCACTATACCTTTGCTGACAGTGAGGAAACCCCCTATTTCATCTGGCTTGAAGAGGGTCCCCACACCATAAGCCTTGAAGTAACCATCGGTGATCAGGCTGAATATTTCAATCGCCTTTCAGAGCTTGTAAAGCTTCTTGGTGATGAATATATTAAAATGGTTATGATAACAAGTGAGTCACCTGACCTTAACCGTGACTATGAGTTGTTCAACCAGATTCCTGACTTTACCGAAACTCTCACATATTGCTATGATGGTTTGAATAAGCTTGCTGATGATATGTCCGCAGGTCTTGGCGAAAACGTTTCTCAGGCAGTTGCTGCTATTCAGAATATGGCTCGTGTTCTTAATAATATGCTTCGCAGCCCCTATATTGCTCAGCAGTATGTTAAGGATTATTATACTAACTATACATCTATAAGCTCTTGGCTTTACGATATGATTAAGATGCCCTTGTCGCTCGATCAGATTCAGATTGTTCCCGCAGGCAAGGAATTTAACAATAACAACGCTAATTTCTTCAAAAAGTTAGCATATGGCGCTGTCCGTTTGATTTCATCCTTCACCTCAGATTATAGCCTAACAAATAGTGATGCTTCTTCCGACAAGGGAACCGTTCGTTTGTGGGTAAACTGGGGTCAGGATCAAACTGCAGTTCTCAACTCTATAATTCAGGACTCCTTTACCGCAGAAACAGGAATAAATGTTCAGCTTGAAATCGTAAGCGCTTCGCTTATTAACGGTATTCTTGCGGGAAATTTCCCCGATGTGTCATTGCATTTATCAAGAACAGAGCCTGTTAACTTGGGTATCCGCGGTGCACTTACCGATATTTCTAAGTTCGAGGATTATGAGGAGGTTCTCACTCAGTTCCAGCCTGGTGCTGAAGAACCGTACTCTTATGGAGGAGCTACCTATGCTCTGCCTGACACTCAGCAATTCTTCCTTATGTTCTACCGCACCGATATTTTCGAACAGCTCGGTCTTGAGATTCCAAACACTTGGGAGGAATTCTTACATTGCACAACCATTATTCAGCGTAATAATATGAGTGTTTATGTTCCTTACACACAGATAGTTGCTTCTACCACAGTTAATGCAGGTATCGGTAACCTAAATCTGTATCCAACACTTATGAGTCAGCATGGTCTTTCCCTTTATAATGAGGATAAAACCGCTACTGCTATGACCTCTAAGGAAGCTCTTGATGTATTTGAGCTTTGGACCGGTTTGTATACAGATTATGGAATTCTTAAAGAAGCAGACTTCTATAACCGTTTGCGCGTAGGCGTTATGCCCTTGGGTATAGCCCCCTATGGTACATATGTAACACTTTATTCAGCAGCTCCTGAAATTCAGGGCCGCTGGGGAATTGCCCTTGTTCCGGGTACCGAGAACGAGGACGGCACCATTAACCGTACCATTGCAGGCGCAGGCACAGGTTGCGGCATTATTAAAAAGTCTCCAAATCAAAAGGCGGCTTGGGAATTCCTTAAATGGTGGGTTTCTGCTGAAACACAAACAAGATATAACAACAATGTTGAATCAATACTCGGTATGATTGGCCGTACTTCTGTTTCTAATGTTGAGGCATTCAATTCAATCGCTTGGGATGCTGAGCATCTTAAGATTCTTAATGAACAGTGGTCCTATGTAAATGAAATTCACGAGGTACCTGGTAGCTACTACTTGACTCGTGCCGTTGATCAGGCTTATTGGTCTGTTGTTGAGGACGGCGAGCGCATTAAAGATGCGGTTGTTAAGTGGTCACAGGCGGCCGATGATGAAATCGACCGCAAAATCAGAGAATATAGTTAAGAGGAGGGGATAACTTATGTTGAAAGCTAAAAAAGAAACGGCAACACAAATGCCCGCAGCTTCCAAGAAGCTCAAAAATTTTTCTAAGGATAAGCTTTACACTGAGCATATTCCTATGCTCATAATGTTAACCCCATTCCTTATATTCTTCTTTGTATTTACCATTCTCCCTATATTTTCATCCATTGCGCTTAGCTTCACATCTTATGATATGATAGCTTCGCCCAAGTTTATAGGTCTTGAAAATTATCGCAGAATGATAGTTGACGACAATGTTTTTGCAACCACAGTAAAAAATACTTTGGTGTTTGCAATTATTGCAGGTCCTTTAGGCTTCCTGCTTTCCTTCGTGTTAGCGTGGTTCGTTAACGAATTCACACCTAAAATTCGTGCTGTGCTTTCGTTTATGTTCTATGCTCCCGCACTTGTAGGTAATGCTTACTTCATTTGGAAGGTTGCATTCAGCGGTGATAGCTATGGTTATGTTAACAGTCTTCTTTTATCCATCGGTGTTATTACCGAGCCTATCGTATGGCTTAAAACAGCTACCTATCTAATGCCTATAATCATAATAGTTCAGCTGTGGCAGAGTATGGGCGTAACCTTCCTTTCAAATATATCAGGTCTTCAGAATGTAAGTCGCGATATGTATGAGGCAGGCGCTATCGATGGTATCCGCAACCGTTGGCAGGAGCTTCGTTACATAACACTTCCTGCTATGTCACCGATGCTTTTGTTCAGTGCGGTAATGCAGATTCAAAGCAGCTTCTCTGCAAGCACTATTGCTATTGAGCTTGCAGGATATCCGAGTAAATCAAATGCAGTAGACACTATAGTTTCTCTTATGACGGATATGGCAACAGTTCGTTATGAGCTGGGCTATGCCTGCGCAATGTCGGTAGTTCTTTTCATTATGATGGTGGCAACCCGTCTTATTATAGGAAAAGTACTGTCAACTGTAGAAAAGTGAGGTGACTGTAGGTGTTTAGTAAATTTAAAAATTATTTCGTTGATAAAAGAGCTAGTAAATCTGCAGTCAAGCGCTATACACGCTCAAAATTCGGCAATTTTATGCTTGTAGTTTTCCTTGTGGCAGGCGGTCTTTTCTCAACTTTACCGCTTATTTACTGTGTGGCTACATCATTTAAGCCTCTTGATGAGTTGCTTATTTTTCCGCCTCGTTTTTTCGTAAAGCGTCCAACTATAGGTAACTATACAATACTGCCAGACCTTATGGCTTCTCTTAAGGTTCCGCTTTCAAGATATATAACAAACAGCTTGTTCACAAGCTTTTTCACAACCTTTGTTTATATAATGATAGCTATAATGGCAGCCTATGCTCTTTCAAAGGCTACCTTCAAGGGTAGAAACACTATTTTCTGGATAGTTCAGTTCTCCCTTATGTTCAATGCATACACATTGGCAGTTCCTCAGTATCTGATATTCTCAAAGTTGGGTCTTATCGATACATATTGGATTTATATTCTGCCTCCTATGGCTTCAACCATGGGTGTATTCCTTGCAAAGCAGTATATCGAAGGCTATGTTCCGGATGCTTTGCTTGAAGCCGCTAAAATAGACGGTGCAAACCAGTTCAAGGTATTCTGGTCAATCGTTATGCCAACAATCAAGCCTATCTGGCTTACAGTTATGCTGTTTACATTCCGTGATATTTGGGCGATGGTTCCTAACGGTAAGGTGTTCTCTGAGCAGTTAAAAATTCTGCCCCAGATAGTAACACAAATCACTGCCGGTGGTACAGCTCGTGCTGGCTCATCAATGGCGGTAACCGTTATTATGATGATTCCGCCTATAATTGTGTTCCTCGTATCTCAGAGCAATGTAGCTGAGGCGATGAGCAGCGCAGGCATTAAGGAATAAAAGCTTCAAATATTGCAAAGGAGATGAATTCAGTGAAGCGAATGCTTTGTAGACTTTCAGCCGTAATTTTGGCTTTATGCCTACTTGCTGGCTGTGTGGTTGCGGTTTCTGCCGCCACCGTTCCTACAGAAACCTATGCCTATTGGACTGATGTTGGCACATCGCCTAAACCGGTTTACGGTAAGAATCTTTACGATGTGAATACCGTATTAGATGCTAAGTCCATGGGTGTTGAGAATTTTTCAGAAATCGTTAGCATATGCACTGACGATAATGATAATCTCTATATATTAGATGATGATTCCAGAATAGTTGTGCTTGATGCCAATTATAATCTTGTCCGTGAAATCGGGCTCATCGGCGGAACCGAGAGCTATTCAGGCTCAAAAGGTATATATGTTTATGGTAATTCAATATATATCTGTCATGCTGAGGGCGCTAGAGTGATCCAAGCGGATTTAGAGGGCAATCTGGTAGATATTATCAGCCTGCCCGATTCACCGCTTATTCCTGATGATTTCAATTTCGAGCCTATCCGTATCATTCAGGACAAAGAGGGTTATATTTATGTTCTGAGTGAAGGCTCTTATTACGGCGCAATGCTGTATGATAATGATGCCGATAGGGAGTTTTTAGGTTTCTACGGCGCAAACACAGTATCAGCCACAATAGGCTCAGTTTTCACTAATATTAAAAATCGTTTGTTCCCCAACAATGATAAGTTGGCTAACTCAGCTAAAAAACTGCCATACAGCTTTGTTGACTTGGATATTGATGACGATGGCTTTATTTATACCTGCACAGGCTTTACTGACACCGCTAATCGTAAAGGTCAGATAAAGAAGCTAAGTCCAGGTAAAGGAACCAATATTATTGATTCGGGCTCTATCAACTTTGTTGACCAGCGTATTAACTGGGTAAACGGTAAAAACTTTGAAAAACAGGATATTTCAAATATTGAGGTAGATTCAAACGGCTTTATTTACGGTCTTGAGGCTCAGTACGGCAAGGTGTTTATGTACGATGCTGAGTGTAGAACTCTCAATATTTTTGGCGGCGGTATGGGTGAAGGCAACCAAAAAGGAACCTTTGTTACCGCTTCGGGCCTCGCTATTCAAAATGATGGCGTTAATGTTATCGTTTCTGATAGCAATACAAACCTTATAACTATTTTCAAAATCAATGATTTTGGCGTTAAAGTAAAAGAGCTTATAGCTCTAACTATTAACGGTGATTATGATAAAACCAAAGAGGGTTGGCTTGAGGTTATAAAAGAGGATGCAAATTTCCAGCCCGCTTACAGCGGTCTTGCAAATGCATATCTCGATGAAGAAGATTATGAAAATGCAATGTATTATGCAAAGATCGGTTATGACCGTGAATCATATGCAGTTGCATTTGAGTATATCCGCAAGCAATTCATAAGCGATAACTTCACAATTATATTTATATTATTGGTGGTAGTTGTTCTCGGCGGCATAGCGCTGCTTGTAATAAGCTCTAAAAAGAAGCTAACATTTATTAAGAATGATAGTCTTCGTCTTATGCTCACAACGGCCATTCATCCCTCTAACAACTTTACTGATATTAAGGAAAAAGGACTCGGCTCTATACCGCTGTGCTTCTTGCTTTTGGCAATATATTATGTCACAACCGTGCTTCGCACGCTTGCAGGCGGCTTCCTTTTCACTTATTATGACCCAACGGCGTTCAATAGCCTTATCGAGCTTATCCGTTCTGTAGGTCTGGTTGTTCTTTGGGTTGTTTCAAACTGGCTTGTATGCACGCTTCTTGGCGGCAAAGGTAAAATTAAAGAAATTATAATTGTTACCTGTTATAGCCTGTTACCCCTTATTTTTGAAAATATACTGTATATCATCCTCACAAATACTTTATTGCCTAACGAGGCAAGCTTCCTGAGTATTTTGAGTGCGATAGCAATGATTTATTTCTGCTTTATGATGATTATCGGTATGTTAAAGATTCACGATTTCTCAATGGGAAGATTCCTCGGTACAACCGTTCTTTCCTTGCTTGGCGTTGCAGCCATCGTGTTCTTGCTTATTTTGCTTATTATTCTTATTCAGCAGTTCTACGGCTTCATACTAACCGTTGTAACAGAGCTTATGACACTTTAAAAAGGAGGAAATTAAATGCTTAAAAGAATTTTTAGTTTGCTTATATGCTTATTCCTCCTTTTCACCCTCACCGCTTGCGGTGAAACCGAATCAACCGTAAAGTTGTCATTTGATAGTAAAGTTCGCTCGTATGAGCTAAGCGATGAAATCATTGCAGAAAACGACACTTACCAGCTTTCCTATGACGAGGAAAGCGGCGGCGTTATCCTCACCGAAATTGCCACGGGTAACACCTGGGGAACAACCCCTGTTATTCCCGAGGATGAGATTGAGTATGATGCACTTGGTATGCCAATCAGAAAGAACAGCTTTGTTCAGTCTGTTCTTTATGTTGAATATCGTGACACCGTTAATTATGTAAACACCAATGTTGATTCATATAGCGGTGCTAAAAACAGCGGCAGAATAGTTTGCAAAAAATTCAAAGACGGTAATGGCTTGACAATCGAATATTATTTCGATGATCAGGAGTTTATGATTCCAGTTGATTTCATTTTAAAAGATGATTATGTAAGCGTTTCTGTTGACCCATCAAGGATTCAGGAAAATGCCTTCCCGATAACTTCGATTTCGTTGGCGCCTTTCTGGTGCTCTGTTAAGAATGATGCAGAAGATTCATATCTGTTCATTCCCTCAGGCTCGGGCGCTATCGCAGGAAACACAACTACTTCAATCACAGGCAGATCCTATAAGAGCTTCGTTTACGGCAAGGATGCTTCTATGGAGGAGCTTTATTCTGCAACTAACGAAAAGGGAACCCGCCTTCCTGTTTATGGTGTAAAAGCGGGGGATATCGGCGCATTTGCCATTATTGATAAGGGTGCTGACTCAGCGTTAATCAACGCAACCTCAGGCTCTACCGCTTATAAATACTCATCTGTATATGCATCTTTCCAGATGCGCGGATACACAAAGCATGAATCCACCTCCTTTAATTCAGTAGTGAGTAGCGAGATTTATGCCGATAATATGATCGACACACCCGTTTCAGTTCGTTTTTATGCCTTAACAGGTGATAAAGCAAACTATAGCGGTATGGCTGATGTTTATAGAAACTATTTGTTGGATGAATGCGGTCTTGCTAAGAAGGGTGAGGAAAAATCTCTCAGCCTTAACTTCATTGGCGGAACAATGATAACAAAGTCTTTCCTCGGCGTTCCATACACCACACTTTATCCAACAACCACTCTTTCACAAGCATCGGATATTATTTCCGAAATGAGTGAAAGCGTAAAAGATGATATATCAGTTAAGCTCACAGGCTTCGGCGCAACGGGCGTTGATATAGGTAAAATCGCGGGCGGGTATACCGTTGGTGGTAAGTTAGGTTCTGTTTCAGAGCTTAAATCACTTGCCGCCTCAACTAAAGAAGCGGGTATAGACCTGTTTATGGATTTTGATATTTTAAAATACAATTCTTCAGGTTCAGGCTTCTCTTATTTCGGCGATTCTATTATGACATCGGGCATTCAAAAGGCAGATACCTATGTTATGGACATTGCAGTTCGCGATAGATTAACCGATAATATTTATCGTCTGCTTTCTCCCTCAAAGTTTACTGAGGCAGCAGAAAAGCTCGTTGATAAAACCGATTCATGGAATCTTACAGGCGTTTCGCTTGCTAATGCAACGAGTATGTCATATTCGGATTATTCTGATACCTCTAATCCTAAATATTATTCAAAGAGCTATTTTGGTGAGCAGGTTTCCGCTGCTGCTAAGATTGTTAAGGAAAGCGGATCTGCATTTATGGCAAGTGATGCTAACCTTTATGCAGCGCTTGCGGCTGATATTATAACCGAAGCGCCCACCGCTTCTTCGAATGCGAACTTCTTTATTGAGGATGTTCCGTTCTATGCAATGGTATTTAAGGGTTATGTTCCTATGACCACCGAAAGTCTTAACCTCTCCGCAAATGCTGATAAAACACTTCTGGCAGCAGTGGAGGGCGGTATGGGCCTTAACTATACCTTGATTTCTCAGTGGGAAAATGTGCTCATAGATGCGAAACACACATATTTCTATAGCACCGTTTATTCAGCCGTTAAGGATGATATAATAGCAAATTCCGAAAAGCTTTCAGATTATTATAGTGAGATAAACGGCGCTCATATAACATCAAGCTCTATTGTGAGCTCGGGCGTTCATTGCACTCAGTTTGATAACGGTGTAACGGTTTATGTGAACTATAACGGCTCATCAGCCGAAACCCCCGCGGGAACGGTTGAAGCGCTTGATTTCTTAGTACAGGGGGGTGCAGCATAATGAAGCTTAAAAAGAATCGCGGCATTGAAGAGCTTAAAGGTCGATATGGCTTAATGTTTATATCCCCTTGGATACTTGGCGTTATAGTGTTCTTTCTTATGCCTATCGTTCAGTCGATTATCTATGCCTTCAGCTCTGTTACACTCTCAGCAGGTAATGTTAATACCGACTTAGTAGGTCTTGGTAATTTTGATTTGATACTCAATAAAGACCCATATTATGTTGATAATTTAAAAACATCTTTAACATCATTTCTTTATTCATTACCTATTATCCTGATGCTCAGCTTGGTTTTGGCAATGATTCTCAACCAAAAGTTCCGTGGAAGAATCTTTTTTAGAGCGCTCTACTTTTTGCCTGTTATCATTGCTACAGGTCAGGTAATAAAGCTTATCTTCCGCACCACGGGTGATAATCTTACAGGCGCAGGTGTTTCAACCTCATTTTCTTCAGGCATGCTGACCGTTCAGGACCTTACAACCTCATTTAATATGGATGTAAAAATCGCAGAATTTATTTCATCCACCATTGGTAAGATATTCGACCTTGTGTGGAACTGCGGTATTCAAACAGTTCTTTTCCTTTCAGGTCTTCAGTCTGTACCGCGTGCTTTATATGAGGCATCTAAGGTTGAGGGCGCAACCAAGTGGGAGGAATTCTGGTTTATCACATTCCCAATGCTTTCGCGTGTAACACTTTTGGTTGCTATATTCACAATGGTTGAGCTTATAGTAAATGAGCGTTCTTTGATTGTCGAATCAATTTATGGTAAGATGACAGGCGGCGCCTTCGGCGAAGCCTCTGCGATGGCTTGGTTCTATTTCCTTATCGCAGGTGCTGTAATGGCAGTTGTTGTGTTTGCTTATAACCGCTTCCTTATGAAGCGCTGGGAAGCTTAATAGGGGGGAGAGATAATTATGAAAAACTTTTTAACTAATATTTCCGAACCCGAGCTTTTAAAGTATAAGCGATATGCAAAAACTGGCACTTCGATTTTCTATTCGCTATTTCGCCTGATAATGCTTTTATCTATCGGCTTCATTATCATATATCCTCTGTTTTATATGATAACAACATCCCTTGTAAGTGGCGAGGCATACCGCAACTCCACCCGTGTGTGGATCCCAACAGACTTCAATGTTATTGATAATTATATTAAGGGCTGGCAAGCGCTTGAATATGGCACCTCCTTCCTTGACACCTTGAAATTCCAGATAGCAAGCGCACTTATTGAGGTAGCCTCCTGTGCGGTTATCGGTTATGGCTTTGCCAGATTCGATTTCAAGGGCAAAAAGGTGTTCACAGCCATCCTTTTCTTAACCATTCTTATCCCTGATATGATGCTGATGATACCACGAATGTTAAACTATACCCACCTTGACCTTTTTGGAATATTTGGTCTGTTTAACAAAATCACAGGCATTGATATTCGCCCGAATGTGCTCAACACAGGCTTTGCATTCTGGCTTCCTTCATTGCTTGGTGTAGGTCTTAAATCGGGTATACTCATCTATATCTATATCCAGTTCTTTAAGGGTCTGCCCCGCGAACTGGAGGAGGCAGCTTGGGTTGACGGTGCAGGTCCGATAAAAACCTTCCTATCAATCGCAGTTCCCTCATCAAGCGTTGTTTTTATCACGGTATTTGTTTTCTCAATGATTTGGCATTGGAACGATTCGCTGCTTAGCAGTATGTACCTCACTGATGATTTCCCGCTTGCAAACCGACTTGTTATGATTGAATCTATGATCTCTCAGAAATTCCAGGTAGAGCCAAGCGCGCGTAATCCTGAGGCTGCGGCTATTTTGATGGCGGCATGTCTGCTCTTTATAGCACCTATGCTTATTATGTATATGATAATGCAGCGCGGCTTTATTGAGAGTATTGACCGTGTTGGTATAACGGGTTAATTTCAGGTTTTTAAAATGGTTTTCCATTCTTTAAAAACGGGGAAGAGAGGAAGCGTGAACCGCCTCTCTTTTCCCCGATAAAATCAGGCGGTTCTAAAATTTTAAAAAAGGAGCAAGAAAAAATGTTTAACAAAGCAAAGCGCATTGCCTCGTTACTTCTCGCATTAGTAATGATTTTCTCCTTGGCTGCTTGTAAGTCAACAGAAAATTCATCCTCTGATGAAACACAAATTGTTTATGAGTACGAGTATGAGTACGAAGAAGGCGAGCAAACCACCACAAGTGGTGGCACACAGTCAGGTGGCAAAAAGCCTGTTGGCAGCACTAGCGGAAACAAAGATGAAATGTCAGGCACAACCGTTGATCTCGAAAAATTAAAGGGCACCACGGTTGTTTATGCAACATGGAAGGACCCCGAATTCAACGAGGACCGTGATGTTGTAAAGAATTTCGAGAAAAAATATGATATCAAGGTTAAAATTGATCTCATGCCTGGTGACGAAGAATATATTAAAACAGTTGCCGCCAGAATAGCATCAGGAAAAGATATCCCTGATGTTTACTTCTCAAACAACGACTTCCCCTCAGCAATGCAGTGCTTGCAGCCACTTGAGGCTGCTAAGCTCGACCTCACTGATGATATCTGGAACAAGAAGACCTTAGAGCTCACAACCTATGGCGGTCAACCTTATCTTGTTGACACAGTAGGTAATATCTGGGCAGAAACCGACTGCATTTATTACAACAAGAAGCTTCTTAAGGCTGCAGGCTTCAGCGAAAATTATCCTGCTGAGCTCTATGAAGCAGGCAAGTGGACTTGGGATGCTATGGAGCAGATTATGACTGCTTGCGCAGGCCTTGGTAGTGATACATATGGCGGCGCATTTATGTCTTTGGAATCCTTAACAGGTTCTGCAGGCTGCAACCTTTTAATTAACGAAAAAGGCACCTTCTCCAGTGGTATCAATAATAACTTCATTAACGCTATGAAGCGCATTTCCAAATGGTATAGCGATGGCATCTGCATTAATAAGGACTGGCGCGAAAAGTTTATCAGTGGTAAGGTTGCATTGGTTCAAACTCACTCTTACGGTCTTAAGAAAACAGGTCACTGGGCAGAAATGAACTGGGGCGACATAGGATTTACCTATCTCCCTGCTTATGATTCTAATTCCACACCACATCAAACAGGCTGCTTCCGTGGCTGGGGTCTTATCCGTGGTGCGCAGAATCCTGAGGGCGCTGGCGTGTTCCTTCGTTACTATCTTGATTCAAATAATTATAATGGTAAAGAGGCTTTCATTTCCGGTGAGGCTGAAAACTTCTTCTATAGGCTCACTAACACAGGTATGGAAGATTATAACCCCTATTATACCTTCGGTGATTACACAAAGGATCTCACAGGCTTTGATACCCATACTCTTTTGTGGTTACCTGCTAACGTTAAACCCGATCAGATAGAATCTAAAATCAAGGCTTATGAGCGCGAAGCAAAGAATGCTGCAGAGTATATTAACGACTTCACTCTCAAGAACACTGGTATTAGATAATTATATTGTTAAATAATCGGCAATTAACAGTATTCAAAAATCCCCTTGAAGGAATCCTCCTTCAAGGGGATTTTTATATAACACTTACGAAAAAAGCGAGATTTTTGTCGTTGCTTTTTATGGGCTATCCCTCAAATATTAATAACGAACCTCTTTCAAAATCATATCCTTTGTTTTTTGAAATATTTTTTAGACAGAAATGTATATTTTTATCAAAAATTTATTGACTTATTGTGCAAAATACGGTAAAATGTGATATGTAAAAATATTGTGCGTTATTGTGCCGTTTTTTCGGCAAAGTCGCGCATTCGCCACTCTTTTTATGGCGAAAATCAAGTGCAGAATGTTGTTTTGTTCTGTTTTGCGAAAGGATGGTAGTTAAATGAAACAACTATTAAGCAAAGGAAAGATACTGGTTACATATTTGTCCGTATTTTCCGTGTTGGCAGCATCTATTCTCTCGGTGTTTACCGGTGTGAATATTGGTGTTATCGCCGAAACAGGCACACCCAGCTATACCGTTTGGGATGGCCCTGATTCAAACCCTGCAGCTGTTACATACGGTTCGGTTTCGGATAACATTCCTGAGGGTGAGGGCACAACTGACAACCCGTTTATGATTACTAACGGTGACCAGCTTTACCGAATGGTTTATGAAAAAGGTGCTCCCGCGGGAGAAACTGCTTATTATAAGCTGGCTAACGATATTTATCTCAATGATATTTCTAATTTTGGTGATTGGGATAACACTGGCTTCGATTTTTCAAGCCTCAAAAATTGGGCTACCGGCATCGATGGCGAAGCTCATAAATTTATGGGTTATTTTGATGGTGACGGTCATACTGTTTACGGTATGTACGCTTATGGTGTACATGCAGGCTTTATTCCTGTTATCGGCAGTGGCACAACAACCATTAAGAATTTAAAGCTCGATAAGTTTTATGTTGAGGGAACCAGCACAGCAACCAATGGTTCAGGTGCGGGCGCGCTTATTGGTAGAACTACAAATAACGATACAAACTGTAAAGCAGAAATTGCTAACTGTGCTATAACAGACGGTACCGTTAAGGGAAATTATGCAGCAGTAATTGTCGGATTTCTTTATAATTCTCCGCTAACCCTTAAAAACACTCTTGTTGTTGATGTTAACGTTGAGGGAGTAACCCATGAATCAGGCGTTTATGCTAATGGTTGGGGCACTAAAGCTAATGTAACAAGTTGTATGTTTATCGGCATAAATCCTTTAGGCACACACAGCAATTCTGTTAATTATTATAATGGCACTACTGATGTGTATACCGATACCAATTTTCCAAAAGCGAGTATAGGAACTAATGATAAAGCTAAAACTATACAGATATTAAGCAAAGCTCAATTAACAGGTTCAGCCGCTGCAGAACTTGATCTTGACTGGGATAACTGGCAGGTTAACGAAAGCGGTTACCCCACACCTAAAAAAGAAAAGATTATCGGCACAGGCATTGGTTACGAAGCAGAAAATGCTATAGACAAATGGAATGGAAAGACAGCCAAGAATTATGCCGCTGGTAACGGTTCTGCAACCGATCCTTGGATAATTGAAACTGCCGAGCAGTTCTATAAAATGGTTACAACAAAAAGTGCAAACGAGTATTATAAAATAGCTGACGGTGTTGAGGCTTTCTACTTCAATGACATTGAGGGTAAGAGCCATGACCAGGCTATGAATTACCTTGTAAGCGATTCTGCACTTAATTATCTGCCTGGTGAAAATTCATTCTCAGGTTATTTCGATGGTAACGGCGCCACTATTTATGGTATAAAATCTGTTGGCTCCGAAAGCAGCACTCTTAGTGTTGGCCTTTTCCCACTTGTTGATAAAAATGCCACAATTAAGAATATAACCGTTAGGGATTCATTCTTTAGTGTTTTTGCCGCTGCAAAGGATGGCATAGGCGGCGCAGGTGGTATTGTGGGCTCCTTTACACAGGGTGGCAGCGCCACAATTCGTAACAGTGCTGTTATTGGATGTAAAATATATGCAGAGGGTCAGTCAGCTGCCGCAGGTATAGTTGCAAACACAGCTAAAGATTCTAACACAACCATTAAAAACTGTCTGGTTTCAGATTGTCATATAACCTCCGCTCATAAAGACGTAAAGCTTGCTGCTATTGTTGCAGATGGTTCGGGAACTTATAAACGAGTAATTGAGGACTGTCTTGCCTTAGGCACATATCCTGTCGGTGGGGCGTCAGCTTCTTATGACGTTAATAATAACAAATACACTGATGTATATACTGATGCTGAGGCTTCTGTTGCTGCGGTATCCAAAGCTCTCGAAGGATATATAAACACTATTTCAGCTGATAATGTAAAGGGTGATGCAGCAAAATCTGCACTTGCCGGATTTGACTGGGAAAAACAGTGGAAAACTGGCGCTGATTATCCAGTACCTCGCAGATTTGATGCGGTTACAGGCGCTGTTGGCGGCGTTTGGTCAGGCTTTGTTGCAGATTCATTTGCCAAGGGTGACGGAACACAGAATAATCCTTACATTATTGATACCCCTGAGCGCTTCCGTTATATGCTCGACCATGCAGCGGCGGGTTACTATTACGCGCTTACGGAGGATATTTATCTCAATGATGTAACCAATAGTAATTGGTATGAAGCTGCCAATGTTAATTCTTGGGTGACATCAGAAGATGTTGGCGCATTTGAGGGTAGACTTAACGGTAACAATCACACAGTTTATGGTTTATATGCAAAAGATGTTCCATCTGGTACTTCCGCAGGTCTTATCCCCGTTGTTGGAAGCTCCTCATGGATTCGTAACCTTAAGGTTGATAAATCTTATTTAGCTGGCGCTGCAGGCTCTAATATCGGCGCTATAGCAGGCTCTGCTGAAAGTGGTGCCGCTAAAGCAATGTCCATCCGTGGCTGCGAGGTTAAGGAAAATGTTATCCTTAACGGCGGCGGCAATGTGGGCGGTGTTATTGGTTATGTTGGCGCTACTGTTATCAGAATTGATAATGTTGCCTTCAAGGGTAATATAACAGGTGAATGTGCAGCCAAGGGCGGTATCAATGCCGCTTCCGATGGTGACACCACCGTTAGAGCAGCCTTTTCTGTAGGCATTCAGGCTCTCGGTTATACCGATGTTTATTCTGTTACCGATGTTTATGATACTACCACTCTAACTGAAGAACAGATGAAGGGCGATAACGCTAAAACATATATGTCCGCCCTTGCTTGGAAAGAAAATGCCTGGGAAGTTGTTGCAGGTGATTATCCTGTAATCAAAGGCAATGTTAAACCTATTGATGGTGTTCCTGGCACAGTTTGGAGCGGCGATATTGCTAACGAATTTGCCGGTGGTAAAGGCACAGAAAGTGAACCTTGGCAGATAGCAACAGGCGAACAGCTTTATAAAATGTATATGGAAAAATTAGGCGACGACGATGTAGCTCCTCAAGACCACTTTATTCTCACTGCCGATATTCTCCTTAACGATGTAAACAGTGATTTATGGGCTGCAAAGTCAGGTGTTAACTCTTGGGAGGGCAACACCAGCAAGAATGCTTTCAGAGGAACCTTTGATGGCGATGGCCATGTAATAATTGGTCTTTGCCGCAATGAGCCCGATACCGCTATTGGCAACATAGCACTCTTCCCCCGTGTTTCTGACGGTGCGGTTATCAAGCGTGTTGGTCTTTCACATGCATATATTTCTCAGACCCATACGGGAAAAAACAACTTCACCGCAGGTCTTGTTGGTCAGGTGGTAAACTGGGATGATAAAACCGATAATACCATCGATGATTTTACCTCTGGTGAGTATAACGGCGAAAAGGTTCCCATAATCTCTGAATGCTTTGTTGACCATAATTCTTACATTTCAGGTCAGTATGCAGGAGGTATCGTTTGCGCCGTTAGAGGCGGCGTTATAGTAGAAAACTGCTATTTCACTGGTACTCTTAATGCACCTAATGCTAAATCCGCTGGCTGTATCATAGGTGATGCTTGGGAGGCTGGCTCAATTGTCAAAAACTGCTTTGGCGCTTCACAGTCAAATGATTATTTCTCTGCTGGTAACGCATTCATTTTGTATGCTACTGAATTAGATCATAAGTATATTTCTATGAAGGGTAACTATACCTTCTCCCTTTATGGTCAGTATGGTGTTAATAAGCTTCGCAAGGTTACAGATTGCTACGGCGAGACAAACCACAAGATAATGTCAAAGAGCGATGATAATCCTGATGGCTTCGACTTTGAAAATATCTGGATGGTTGTTGAGGACGGCACACCTGTTCTTCGTGCATTTAATCATGATAATATGAATACTGCTGAGGCTTATTCATGCAAGAATATCAACGCTCCCAAATCTACCGTTGTTCTTCAAACAGGTACTTCTGATATAACTTATGAGCCATTAGTTGGCACAATATTCTCAGATCTTACATTACCAACCCCAACTCGTGATGGCTATGACTTTACAGGCTGGTATGTTTACTCTGATTATCAGTGCTTATATGATTATGGCTACTATCCGCCACGCAATCTCACCCTCTATGCAGGCTGGAAACAGAACGCTGTTATTCAGGACTTTGAAAGCTATCCCAACTCTATGTGGGATATCGATACAGATCACTGGACCTATAACCGTCCTGGTGCAAAGGGTGGTTACAAGCCTGATTACACGCATGGTGGTAGCAAGTCAATGCATAGGTTAGCCACTGAAGGTGAGCAGGATTGCTTACTCAACTATGAGGATACACTTACCGTTGGTCAGACCTACACTATGACCTTCTGGGTAACAACCGATACACCTAACAGTGCTGCAACCCTTTCACTTATTCATAACACATGGCCTGATTATTTAGAGCCTAATGTTGGTGTTGAGCCAATGGTAACAGCAAAAGATCTCACTGTTGGTGAGTGGACTAAGTATACATATAACTTCACCGCTAAGACACAGTGGGTATCACTCAGAACAACAGGTGGCGCAAGCCTTTACTTCGATGATTTCATCATAGCTCCCACAGGAACACTTATTGAAAATAATGGTACTGTTATTAACCTTGGTACCGGTACAACATCTCCTGATGCTTCACCCAGCACAGGTGATAGCGTAGCTCCCATAGTAGCTCTTGTTGCAACTATAGTTGCTTGTGCAGTGGTTATGCTGGTTTCAAGAAAAGGCTGTGTTGAGGTTATTGAAAAATAATTCAAACTAAATAAACATAAACCCGCTGAAACTTTCAGCGGGTTTATTCTTTTATATTCTAAACTTTAAATTATCCGTCAATACTAAAATCGGGTGATAAAATGGATAATAGTTATTATGCAAAGTTGTTTGCAAATCGTGCCGTTGTGTGCTTTTTTCTGATTATGCTATTAATGCTTTCTTCAATGCTTCGAGTTGCCATAATAACTACGGGCAATTATAGTACTGTGCAGTCACAGCAGTCGGCTTACCGTATAACGGTATCAAATCTTAGAGGTACCATATATGACTGCAATATGATTCCTATTACCAATAATAAAACTAAAATTATTGCGGCTGTTTCACCAACACCGAAGGCGGTTGTTGGCATAAGCACGGCGCTTGATGGCGGTGAGCTCCAAACGGTACTTAACACATTATCTCAGAATAAGCCTGCAGTGTGTGAGATAGACGAGCCGATAGAGTGTGATGGTATCAGTTGTACCACCGTTTATAAGAATGCCTCTGCTGAAACACCTTCTTGTCATTTGATAGGATATACCGATAGCACTGGACATGGCGTTTCTGGACTGCAGAAGGCTTATGATGACCTGCTTTATAGTGAAAAAACGGTATCCGCAGTTTACACAAAGGATGGTAAAGGCGATGTTTTAAGTGGCATATCGCCCTATTTCGAAAACGATTTATCTGTGGTGGCAAGCGGTGTTGTGACTACTCTTGATATAAATATTCAGAATATAGCACAGAAGGCAAGCGAGGGAATTACCAGCGGAGCTGTGCTTGTGGCAAATGCTAAGGATGGAAAAATTCGAGCATCAGTCAGCCTACCCACATATGATATCACCGATATTTCGGCAAGCCTAAAAGCTGAAAACTCACCGCTTTTAAACCGAGCGTTATCCGCCTATAGCGTGGGCTCAGTATTCAAGCCTTGTGTTGCCGCTGCCGCTATTGAAGCGGGGAAAGGCGGCTTTATATTTAACTGCACCGGCAGCACACAAATTGCCGACAGAGCATTTAGATGCCATAAGCTTGATGGCCACGGTATAGTTGACCTGCGCACAGCTCTAGCTCAGTCCTGCAACTGCTTTTTTTATAATTTTGCAATTTCCTTAGGCGGCGAAGGCTTATATAAAATGACATCCTCGCTGGGCTTTGGTAGTAGCTTTGATATAGCAGAAAATCTGTCAATTTCGCAGGGAAGTATGCCGTCACTTAAGGCTCTCACAAACGATGGCGCAATTGCAAACCTTAGCATTGGTCAGGGTGAGGTGCTTCTTAGTCCTGTTTCCATGCTTACCTTATATTGCGCAATAGCAAATGGCGGATACTATTGTCTTCCTTCCGTGGTAGAAAAAACAATAAAAAACGGAAGAGTTTCTATGTATGACTCGTCTTGCCCCACAAAGGTTATGAGCGAAAATACCGCCAATCTAATAAAAAATCATCTTAAAAGTGTTATAACAGAGGGCACGGGTACCGATGCAGCTCCCACGCTCACAACCGCCGCAGGCAAAACTGCAACCGCGCAAACAGGCAGATATGATGATAACGGTATAGAAATAACAAATAGTTGGTTTTGCGGTTTCTTTCCAGCCGATGAGCCGCAGTATGTTGTGATAGTGATGTCCGAAGGAGCTTCACAGGTGAGCGCCGCATCTGTGTTCGCTAAAATTGCAGACGGAGTTACAAAATATGAAACAAAGCCTTGACTGTATAATCGAACGGTGGTATAATTGTATACAATTATACGGTCAAGGAGGAAGACAAATGCTTGAGCTTTCAAACAAAACAAATTTATTAGAGGAAAATTCATATAGATATTCTCTTCAAGATATAGAAAACCCTAATCTTTATCGTGAATTTTACAGCTATGATGATGTGCCGAAAATAGCATTTAACCATCGCCGTGTACCGATGGGTATGCCCAAGGATATCTGGATTACCGACACCTCCTTGCGTGACGGTCAACAGTCGGTTGAGCCTTATACCGTTGAGCAGATAGTGCAGCTTTATAAATATATGTCGCGTCTGGGCGGCCCTTACGGCATTATCCGCCAGACCGAGTTTTTTGTTTATAGCAAAAAGGATAGGGAAGCGGTTGAAAAATGTCAGGAGCTGGGCCTTAAATTTCCCGAAATCACCACTTGGATAAGGGCTAATAAGCAGGATTTTAAGCTTGTTCGTGACCTTGGAATAAGAGAAACAGGCATCCTTGTTTCTTGCAGCGACTATCATATATTCAAAAAGCTTAAAATGTCACGCAAGCAGGCTATGGATATGTATCTTTCTGCAGTGGGTGAGGCTTTTGACGCGGGCGTTATGCCACGCTGTCATTTAGAGGATATCACCCGTGCCGATTTTTATGGCTTTGTGGTGCCTTTTGTGAATGAGCTTATGAAAATGTCACAGGATGCAGGTATACCTGTTCGTATCCGTGCATGTGATACTATGGGCTATGGCGTTCCTTATTCTGAGGTGGCACTACCTCGAAGCGTGCCAGGTATTATTTACGGTCTTCAGCATTATTCTGATGTTCCAAGCGAGATGCTTGAGTGGCATGGTCATAATGATTTTTATAAGGCGGTGGCAAATGCCTCAACTGCTTGGCTTTACGGTGCTTCCGCGGTTAACTGCTCACTTTTGGGAATCGGCGAGCGCACTGGTAATGTGCCGCTTGAAGCAATGGTTATGGAATATGCTTCACTTCGCGGCTCTTTTGACGGTATGGACCCCACAGTGATAACAGAAATAGCCGATTACTTTAAAAAGGAAATAGGCTATAAAATACCACCTATGACACCGTTTGTGGGCAAAAACTTCAATGTTACTCGCGCAGGTATCCATGCCGACGGTCTTTTAAAGGATGAGGAAATATATAATATTTTCAACACCGAAAAAATACTCAATCGCCCTGTATCTGTGCTTCTTAGTAAGACATCAGGCCTTGCGGGCATCGCATACTGGATAAACCAGAACTACGGTCTTTCGGGCGAGCTTGCCGTGGATAAGCGCAGCGAGGTTGTAGTGAAAATGAAGGAATGGATAGATAAAGAATACGAGCAGGGCAGACAGACCTCCCTTTCTGACAGTGAAATTGAGGATAAAATAAAAGAACTTACCAACGGCGATTTTGTTAAGGAGTGAAAATAATGTTACATCATAAATCAGTATCCCTTGCAGATCAGGTGTTTGACCATATAGAAACCGATATTTTAACAGGTAAATATGAAAAGGGCACACTGCTCACTGAAAGCAAGCTAAGTGAAGAGCTTGGTGTTAGTCGTACGCCTATAAGAGAGGCGCTCAGGCGTCTCGAGCAGGAGCATCTTATCGAGGAATCGGGTAAGGGTGTTGTTGTTGTCGGTATTGGAGAGGATGATGTTGAGGTTATATTTCAACTGCGTTTTCGCATTGAGCCATTGGCGGCTCAGCGCGCGGCAGAAAATCGCAGTGAATATCAGCTTTCCCTGCTTCGCGAGGCGGTTGAATTTCAGGAGTTTTATCTTGGAAAGCAGGATGCAGACCGCATAAAGCTTATGGATAGCCAATTCCATGAAACCATTTATAAGATGAGTGGAAGCATCGTGCTTTATGATGTTTTACTTCCGCTTCACAGAAAGATACAAAAATACCGCAAGGTCTCCGTTTCTAAAACCAGCCGTGCGTCAGACTCTATCGCTGAGCACCGCGCTATTTTAGAGGCTATTACCGCGGGTGATGGCGAAAAGGCTTACGACCTTGTTAAAAGACATCTATTGAACGCTTATGAGCATATAGTGACGAAAGGATAATCACAATGGGTTACACAATAGCACAAAAAATTATAAAATCTCACCTGCTTTCGGGAGAAATGACCGTGGGCAGCGAAATTTCGCTTAAAATTGACCAAACACTCACTCAGGATGCCACAGGAACAATGGCATACCTTGAGTTTGAAACTATGGGCCTTAAAAGGGTTAAAACCGAAAAAAGCGTGGCTTATATAGACCATAATACATTACAGTCGGGCTTCGAAAATGCCGATGACCACCGTTACATACAATCGGTTGCCTCAAAGCACGGAATATATTTCTCGCGATCTGGTAACGGCATCTGCCATCAGGTGCATCTTGAGCGCTTTGGAAAGCCGGGTAAAACACTTATTGGTTCTGACAGTCACACCCCAACAGGCGGCGGTATCGGTATGCTTGCGATGGGCGCTGGCGGACTTGATGTTGCAGTTGCTATGGGTGGCGGCGCATATTTTATCACGATGCCGAAAATGTATAAGGTTAACCTAACAGGCAAGCTAAGACCATATGTAAGCGCTAAAGATATAAGCCTTGAGATACTCCGCATTTTATCGGTAAAAGGAGGTGTCGGCGCTATAATCGAATGGGGTGGCGAGGGTATAAAGAATCTTTCTGTTCCCGAGCGCGCAACCATCACGAATATGGGCACCGAGCTTGGCGCAACAACCTCAATTTTCCCCTCTGATGAGGTTACTAAAGCCTTTTTGAAGGCTCAGGGTAGGGAAGAAGATTATATACCGCTTGCAAGCGACCCAGATGCAGTTTACGACAAGGTTATCGATATTAACCTTGATGAGCTAAAACCGCTTATCGCGTGTCCGCATAGCCCCGATAATGTTGTGACTGTCGAGTCACTAAAGGGCACTAAGGTTGATCAGGTGTGTATTGGCTCATGCACTAACTCATCCCTTATGGATATGCTAAAGGTTGCGGCAATGCTAAAGGGTAAAACCATTAGCCCCTCGGTTAGTCTTTCAATTTCACCAGGCTCTAAGCAGGTGCTTTCAATGCTTGCAGACTCAGGTGCATTAAGTGATATAATAGCCTCAGGTGCGCGTATTCTTGAATCGGCGTGTGGTCCGTGTATTGGTATGGGCTTCTCGCCCAATTCCGCGGGTATTTCACTTCGTACCTTCAACCGTAATTTTGAGGGCAGAAGCGGTACTGCCGATGCGGGTGTTTATCTCGTATCCCCCGAAACCGCGGTAGCGGCAGCACTTACGGGTGAAATCACCGACCCCACAACACTTGGCGGCAGCATAAAAATCAAGATGCCCAAGAAATTTAAAATTGATGATTCCGCCGTTATCGCACCCGCGCCCGAAGCTTGTGCCGATAGTGTTGCAGTGCTCAGAGGCCCAAATATCAAGCCTTTCCCCGCATCCAAGCCTCAAACGGATAACCTATCTGCGCAGGTTGCTCTTAAGGTGGGCGATAATATCACTACCGACCATATTATGCCTGCAGGTGCTAAAATACTGCCATACCGTTCTAATATTCCGCACCTTTCGCAGTTTTGCTTTGGCGTTTGTGATAAAACCTTCCCCGAGCGAGCAAAATCGCTTGGCGAGAGCATTATAATAGGCGGCAGCAACTATGGTCAAGGCTCCTCGCGTGAGCACGCGGCGCTTGTTCCTATGTATCTTGGGGTTCGTGTTGTTATCACCAAAAGCTTTGCGCGTATCCATGTGGCAAATCTTATAAACGCGGGTATTATGCCGCTCACATTTAAAAATGCGGATGATTATGATAAGATAAATCAGGGCGATAAGCTGACCCTTTCCAACATTTTTGATGGTATGGATAAGGGCGTAATAACTCTTGAAAATGAAACCAGCGGTGAGAAAATCGAGCTTTCTTGCGATTTCACAGACCGTCAAAAAAGTATACTAAAGGCAGGCGGCTTGCTCGCTTTCACAAAGGAGAACTAAAATGCAACAATACATAGATTCAGCGGTCGAGCAGTTCAAAACATTGCTCACAGAGCAGATAGCTCGCCAGCAAGCAATGGAAAACACAAGCGGCGCTGTGGATTACAACGCGCTTGATAAAATAGTTATCGGTGTTTGCGGCGGCGATGGTATAGGCCCAATAATTTCAAGTGAAGCCGAGCGGCTTTTAAGATTTTTACTTCAAAGTGAAATCGAAAGCGGCAAGGTGGAAATTAAAACAATACAGGGACTAACTATAGAAAACCGTATTGCTAAAAATAAGGCTATACCTGATGATGTTTTGGCTGAGATTAAGGCTTGTAATGTTATACTAAAGGGCCCCACAACCACCCTTAAAGGCGGCACCTTAGAGAGTGCTAATGTTGCAATGCGCAGAGAGCTTGACCTTTATGCCAATGTCCGCCCCGTTTGTGTGCCAGAGGAGAATATTGATTGGATATTCTTCCGTGAGAATACCGAGGGTGAATATGTTTTAGGCTCTAAGGGTGTTGACATCCCAGATACTTTGGCTTTTGACTTTAAGGTTACCACCAATGCGGGTACTCGCAGAATTGCCAAGGCGGCATTTGAATATGCGCGCAAAAACGGTAAGAAAAATGTGGCTATCGTTACAAAAGCAAATATTATGAAGAAAACGGACGGCAAGTTCTCTCAAATCTGCCATGAGGTAGCCGCAGAATACCCCGAAATCACTGCTGATGAGTGGTATATCGATATTATGACGGCAAACCTTGTGAACGAAAAGATAAGAAGCGACTTCGAGGTCTTTGTTATGCCTAATCTCTATGGCGATATCATAACTGATGAAGCGGCTCAGATTCAAGGCGGTGTTGGCACCGCGGGCAGTATGAACCTTGGCGATAAATACGCTATGTTCGAGGCTATCCACGGCTCAGCACCACGAATGATAGAGCAGGGAATTGGCGATTATGCTAACCCCACAAGCATCTTTAAAGCAACCGAAATGCTACTTAATCATATAGGATTCGCTTCGGCTGCCGAGAAGCTTTCCAAAGCGCTTGCAATCTGCACCGAAACCGAAAAGAAAGTGGTTGTAACAGGGGACCGCGACGGCGCCACCTGCAAGCAGTTCAGTGATTATGTGATGAAAACGATAGAAAAATTATAATCAAAAAAGGTATGAGGAAACTCATACCTTTTTGTTGTGCTTTAGCGGTATATTTTCCTTGTGTTTTTGACAATAATGTTATATAATTAATATAACTATATAAACATTACATTGGGGTGGTATTGCTTGCTGTTCAGCGTTTTAAGGCAGGGTTATTCTCTGTCAGAGGTTTTGGTAACGATTTTATCCTCATTAGTGGTAATTTTTATAACCCTGACGGTGCATGAATTTGCCCACGGCTTTGTGGCAAGCCGTCTCGGCGACCCCACACCACGCTGGCAGAGAAGACTAACCTTAAATCCAATGGCGCATATCGACTGGCTCGGTGCGGGCGCATTGTTGCTTTTTGGTATTGGTTGGGCGAAGCCTGTTCAGGTGGATGCAAGATATTTTAAAAATCCTAAATGGGGTATGGCGATAGTTGCTCTTGCAGGACCACTTTCAAATATAATTTTATCGTTCGTTGTATTTATAATTTATTATGCCATTATCACGGTTTGTGTTTTATTAGAAGCGGTAAGCTTTCCAAACTTTATTCTTTCTGTGCTTGGGGATATAACCTATATAAGCGTGTATCTGGCGGTGTTCAACCTTATTCCAATACCACCGTTTGATGGCTCGCGCATCTTATTCACTTTTTTACCGCAGAAATATTACTTTAAAATTATGCGCTATGAAAGATATATTTTTATTGCAATTTTAGCGCTTTTATATGTGGGTGTGCTTGATAAGCCTATTGCATATCTCACTTCAATAATTTATAGCGGCTTGTCAATGCTTGCCGCATTACCCTTTAATCTTATTCTTGGTGGTGTATGATGGAAGCAGCTACTGCACTGTCCTATAAAATCGAAAATTTCGAGGGACCGCTTGATTTGTTGTTGCAGCTTATTGCAAGAAATAAACTTAATATTTATGATATAAAGCTTTCGGTGCTTATTGAGCAGTATCTTGAGCAGATGGAAATATTCCGCCAAAACGATATGGATATTTCAAGCGAATTTCTTGAAATGGCTTCGCGCCTTATCTATATGAAAACGGTAAGTCTACTTCCAAAACACGATGAGATTGTGCGTCTTAAAGAGGAGCTTACAGGCGAACTGCTTGAATACCAGATGTGCCGCGAAATGGCTCAGAAGTTATCCTTAATGACCGATGGCTTTGACCGATTCGTAAGAGATGCGGCTGAATATGATTTTGATAAAACCTATGAGCTTGTTCACACAAGCGATACCATTTATCTTTCTTATCTTGCGGCGGTGGGCCGCGGTCAGCGCAGGCTTCCGCCAAGCGTGGCACCCTTTACAAAAATCGTTGCAAAGAAAATTGTTGCGGTGTCCACCAAGATAGTGTTCGTTATGCGAAAGCTGCTTAGCGGTGGGACAAGCCGTCTTTCATCACTTTATAAAACGGCGCGCAGTCGTTCAGAGCTTGTTGCCACATTTTTAGCAGTGCTTGAGCTTTGCAAGGTGAACCGCGTTGAAATCAGCGGTGATAGCGCCGAAACGGCGGAAATTAAACTTATTAAGGGGCATAAAAAGAGATGAAAAACAAGGAAATTATCTCAGCACTTGAAGCGGTGCTTTTCGCTTCCGGCGACCCCATAAGTGTTGAGCGTTTATCTCAGGTATTTGAAAAAGAGCCTGAGGATATAGAAAAATTAGTTAATTTATTATCCGAGAAATTAGACGGAAACAATAGTGGGGTTAAAGTTGTAAGGCTTGAAAACACCTATCAGCTTGTAACTCGCGAGGAGCACGCTGAATATATAAAGCGGGCATTTGATATTAAGCGCCGCACACCGCTTTCTCCCGCCGCGCTTGAGGTTTTGGCGGTAATCGCATATAATCAGCCTGTAACCCGCGCCTTTATTGAACAGGTGCGCGGTGTTGACTGCTCAGGCGTTGTTTCCACACTCATAGAAAAAGGTCTTATCGAGGAGCGGGGCAGACTTGAACTGCCTGGCAGACCGTTGCTTTACGGCACAACCAAGACATTTCTTAGAAGCTTTAGCCTTAACGACCTTGGCGACCTACCGCCACTGCCTAAGGATAATCCTGAGGTAAACGATGTGGGCGAGCAGTTGGAGCTTGCCGAGGAGCTTGAGGGTGGGGAAACTGCTTAGTGATAGCTTTAATAATTGTTTTAAGTATTCTTGCTTGTGTTTTTCTTGCTTTGATTTTACCCATTACGGTGGAGTTAGAGTTTAAAAAAGAGCTTTGTATGATTATTAAGTATGCGGGATTTACCGTGTTTGATAATCAAAAGATATATATGATAAAAAAGCGCAAAAAGCGCAAGAAAAAATCGAAGCCCACATCAAATAATGTGCCACCTCAAGAGGAAAAGAACTTTTTTAAAAAGCTTTGCGAAGAAAAGGGCTTTTTGGGCGCATTTAAATATTGCGCGCAGCTTTTGGGAATACTTGTTAAAAAGATGCTTTGGATAATTAAAAGGTTTAAATTCACAAAGTTTAGTCTTGATTTAATTGTGGCAACCGAGGATGCCGCAAAAACTGCCATAGAATATGGCAGTATATGCACCGCGGTTTATCCTACGCTTACGCTTCTGAAGACAAATTTAAAGTTTAATCCTAAAAGCGTTAATATTTCTACCGATTTTGATAAGAAAAATTCGGAATTTGAGTTTTGCCTTGCAGTAACCGCGCGGCTCATATATATGCTTGCGGCAGCAATTACTGCTTTTATTGAGTATTTTAAGTTAACACGAAAGGAAAGTAAAAATAATGAGCGAAAATAACATTAAGGGCATTATGGATACCACTATGGATAAGCTTCGCACAATGGTTGATGCCGATACAATTATCGGCACACCGCTTACCGTGGGTTCTATAACCCTTATTCCCGTTTCAAAGGTTTCCTTCGGTCTTGCCACGGGCGGCAGTGATTTTCCAAGCAAGAGCCAGTCGGGCCTTTTCGGTGGTGGTGGCGGCGCAGGCGTTACAATTAACCCCGTTGCCTTTATCGCAGTTAATGGCGACTGTGTTCATATGATGCCAATATATAATGACCTTGGAACTATCGACAAGGCAATTAATATGGCACCCGAGCTTATTGATAAGGTGAAAACCTTATTCACAAATAAGCAAGGGGAAACTGAGCCGCAGAAATAATAAAACATAAACCCTTATTGCCACCTCATAAAATTTAGGGGTGTTGTATATGAAAAGGGTAGTATGTATTGTTTTATGTGCTTTTTTAACTTTCGGTGGGCTTAGATGTAGTGCCGCAGATATATCGGCTAAGGCTGCAGTGGTTATTGATGGATATACAGGTCAAATCCTTTATTCATATAATTGTAACGAGCGTCTGCCGATGGCAAGCACCACAAAAATTATGTCGGCGCTGTTGCTTTGCGAGCTGGGCGGCGACCTTTCGCGCGAAATAGTAACGACTGGCGAAATGGTCACTGTCGAGGGCTCTTCAATGGGGCTTTTAGAAGGGGACACAGTGTCACTTCACGACCTGCTTTATGGTATGATGTTAGCTTCAGGCAATGATGCCGCAAACACCACCGCCATAGCGATAGGTGGCAGTGTGAGCGGATTTGTTGAGCTAATGAATAAAAAAGCGCAGGAAATGGGGCTTGTAAACACCCATTTCGCTACACCTTCAGGTCTTGATGCCGATGATCATTATACCACAGCCTACGAGCTTGCGCTTATCGCAAAGGAGGCCTTGGCTAATGAACAGTTTTCAAAAGCCGCGGCAAGCCAGCGCGCCACTTTGTGCTATGGAAATCCGCCATATAACCGAACGCTTACCAATCACAATAAGCTGCTTAGGATGTATGATGATGTGGTGGGTGTTAAAACAGGTTACACGAAGAAATCGGGCAGGTGTTTGGTGTCTGCCAGCAAAAAAGACGGCAAGCTTGTGATAGCTGTAACGCTTAATGACCCAAGCGACTGGGCAGACCACAGAAAGCTTCTTGATTTGGGTCTTTCTTTAATTGAAGCAAGGGAGTTTTCTGCCGCTCAAAAAAGCATAAGCGTTCCCGTTGTGGGCGGCGCGCAGGTAAGTGATGCTTTGGCAGAGGTGCCCTCTGCTACCATTAATGTTACGGAAAATTCCAAAATAACCTATGCGGTGTGTGTTCCGCATTTCCTATATGCCCCTGTAAAGATTGGGGAGGAGATAGGCAGCATCACATACTATTGTGATGAAAAGCCCGTTAGCACACAAAAAATAATAGCCTCAAACGAGGCTTCAAGAAAAAGCGATAAATTAAATCTGTTTTTAGAGATATTTAAGTATATACTTTCAAATGTTTAGGAGAAAAAATGAAGGATAATAAAATCAGACTTCAAAAGCATTTATCCGCCTGCGGGATAGCCTCTCGCAGAAAGGCGGAGGAGCTTATAGAATCGGGCAAGGTCCGTGTAAACGGCAGAATAGCCGCATTGGGAGATAAAGTGGACCCCAAGCGCGATAAGGTTACCGTTCGCGGAAAGAATGTTGTTGCCGTTACTCAAAAGGTTTACATAATGCTGCATAAGCCGCGTGGCTATGTAACAACCCTGAGCGATGAATTTGACCGCAAAAATGTGGCAGACCTCGTTAAGGATGTGGGTGTTAAGGTGTTCCCGGTGGGCCGCCTTGACCGCGATTCCGAGGGTCTTCTTATAATGACTAATGATGGCGAGCTTGCAAACCAAATAACCCATCCCTCAAGCCATGTTAACAAAACCTACCGCGTAACAGTGGGCGGTGCCGTTGATAATGAGCAGATAGATAGTCTTTGCTCGGGTATTGTGATAGACGGCAGGAAAACACTGCCCTGCGATGTTTTTGTTATAGAGCGCCGTGATGATAGAACAGTGCTCAGCTTTATAATCCAAGAGGGCAGAAATCGCCAGATAAGGAAAATGTGTGATGCTGTGGGGCTTGAGGTGTTAAGGCTTAAACGCGTTGAAATTGCCGGTGTGAAGCTCGGCGGTCTTAAAACGGGCGCATGGCGCGAGCTTAATGAGCGAGAGCTTATAAGGCTCAGTAATATTTCAAAATCAAAGGAAGAAATTTAATGATAACGGTTTTACCCTGCAAGGATATTGACGAAATATCTGCGCTTTTTAAAAAACATAATCTTGAAACCACCGACCATTCAGGCTGCGTTGTAGCCAGAAGCGGGGAGGAGATACTTGGCTACTGTCTTTATGAGCTGTATGAAAAGGGAATTACAGTGCGTGAGCTTGAACCAAAGGATGACCTGAGTCTTGCAGACGGTGTGCTTCGAAGCGCTCTTCATGTTGCGGCCGAGCGGAGTGCTATGGATGCGAGATATTCTGATACCGCCCCTGAGTATATATTTGAAAAGCTACAATTTATTGTTGATGCAGAAGAAAAAACACTTAACATTAATAAGCTTTTCGGCGGTTGCAATTGCGGCAAATAAATTTAAAAAATATGTTGCAAATCAATTTACTTTGTGTTATCATAGATTTTACGAATGATATCGGTTTATCCGATTTTTATATTTGGAGGTAAAAAATGAGCGTTTGGGAAATACTTTTAGGTATAGCAATTATTATTGTTTCTTTATTTATTATTGCAGTTGTTTTGCTGCAGCAGGGTCACCGCGCAGGTATAAACGGTGCAATTTCAGGCGGTGCAGATACCTTCCTTTCTAAGAACAAGTCACGCACTCTTAATGCAACCTTGGCTCGTTGGACAAAGTATATAGCAATCCTTTTCTTTGTTCTTGCTCTTGTTGCTAACATAATTGCTCTTAATAAGTAATTTTAAAAGAAAGTTAAAAGGACTTTTCCTAAATGGAAAAGTCCTTTTTTGTTTGCTATTTCAGTTTGTTTTTTCTATATAGAAGGTATCCATAACAACGCTGAGTGCGGATTCTTCATCATTGGTAAACTCAACCCATTTTTCACCCTGTGTTAAAGTTCCGTTAATTACTTTATATTCCAATGAATCACCCAAATTAGGTCGCAGACAGCTTGATGCCAGATAGGTAATTTGATAAAACGAAACATTGGTCGAGAAGTAAGGGGAAAGGGTAGTGTAATAATCGGAAAGCTTTGTAAAATCCTCTAAAACGCGGTTACCTGCGGTGCTTGCGAGGGATGAAAGAAATTGCTTTTGCCGCGCCATTCGCCTTGCATTTGCTTCAAGGTCATCATCGCGGTGTGTTATATAAAATCTTGCTTTTTCGCCCAATAGGTTTAATTTTTGTCCTTTGTAATACTGGTGCTTGCCATAGTTTATATTTTCAAGGCAGTCAACTTCTACGCCACCTATAAGCTCGGTGAGCTTTTTGATGCCGTCCATTTCAATGGTAACATAAGAGCTTATGTTTATTCCGTATAATATGCGCCTCACCGAGGTCATCACATTTTCGCTTGATGCCTCAGGTGTGCTTGCGTAAGCGTAAGCAAGACAAAGCTGTTGCCTGTTAACACCTGCGAAGGCGCCATCGGTTGTGTATATATTAACATCCACCATAGTCTCTCTGGAAATGGGTATTATAGTGACCTTTTTGGTTTTAGTATCCACCGCCGCAACGAAGATGCAGTCCGCCTGACCGTTGTTGCCAAGCCCAAGGTTTTCATCTATGTTATCACGGTCCACTCCCATAAAAAGAACGCTTACGATATTTTTGTTAAGCACATATTCTTTTCCGTTATAGCTAACGGTTTGCTCATCCTCGATATCAACAAGTTCGGTTGAAACATGGGTGTCTTCCTTATGAAATTGCCGCTTGCCGATATAGGTGAGTATAAAAAAGGTTGAAACAAGGGTGATTATAATCGCTAATATAACGGTCACTATTATAATTAATTTTTTTTGCGTTTTATTCATTTATAAACTCCGTTTCGGAATAATTATAGTTTTATTATAATTCCCGCTTCGGTTTATGTCAATTCAAAAAAGGGTGGAAAAATTGTAGCGTATGTAGTATAATAATTTAATAATTATATTTTTCTTTTTTTTAGGAGCAGATTATGAAGATTATTATTGTAGGTTCTGGTAAAATAGGTACAACAATAATTGAAAGCCTGCTTAGCGAAGGCCACGATATAACTGTCGTTGATAGTGACCCGCAGGTAATATCCCAAATCAGTAATGTTTATGATGTTATGTGCGTTTGCGGTAATGCCGCCGATTATGACACCCTCGCTGAAGCTGAGGTTCAAAATGCAGAAATGCTAATCTCGGTTACCGATTCTGATGAGCTTAATATGCTTACCTGCTTTTTCGCAAAAAGAATGGGCGCTAAACAAACAGTGGCGCGAATCCGCAACCCTGAATTTAATGATAAGAACTTAGGCTTTGTTCGCGCTCAGCTTGATATATCACTTTCTATTAATCCCGAGCGCCTTGCAGCGCAGGAATTTTTCAATATTTTAAGGCTTCCAAGCGCGGTTAATATAGAGACCTTTTCGAGAAGAAACTTTGAAATGGTTGAGATAATTCTAAAGCCTGATTCTCCGCTTGACGGTATGAGCCTTATTGAGCTTAGAAAGAAATATAAAGCAAGCTTTCTTGTGGGCGTTGTGCGCCGTGGGGAAGAGGTTTATATTCCCGACGGTAATTTCGTTCTTAAAGGCGGCGACCATATCGCGCTTACCGCTAACTTTACCGAGGCGCAGAAGCTTCTTAAAATGCTCGGTGTAACTAAAAAGCAGTCGCGCAGCGTTATGATACTCGGCGCCAGCACAACCACATATTATCTTGCAAAAATGCTGCTCTCAACCGGAAGTGCTGTAACTATAGTTGATAAGGACCGTGAAAGATGCAATAAATTTGCCGAGCTTTTACCCAGCGCTGTTGTGATAAACGGTGACGGCGCTCAGCAGGATCTGTTGCTTGAAGAGGGAATAGCCTCCACCGATGCGTTTGTAACGCTTACAGGAATGGACGAGCAGAATATCCTTATTTCTTTCTTTGCTATATCGCAGAATGTCCCTAAGGTGATCACTAAGGTTAACCGCAATGAGCTTATAAGTATGGCGGAAAAATTAGGTCTTGAGTCTATTATATCTCCTAAAAGAGCGGTTAGCGACCTTGTAACCAGCTATGTCCGAGCTGTTGAAAACTCCTTGGGCAGTAATGTGGAAACGCTTTACAAGCTTATGGATGGCAGGGTAGAGGCGCTCGAATTTAATGTTCAGCCCGATTTTAAGGCTCTGCATATACCTATTAAGGATATGAAGCTTAAATCAGATATTCTTATTGCGGGAATTATCAGAAAACGCAAGGCATTCATTCCCTTAGGTGATGATGAGATAATTGCGGGTGATAAGATAATCGTTATAGCAAAGGCCACACAGTCTGTTTTGAATGACCTTTCGGATATTTTGAAGTAGAGGCGAAACATATGAATATAAGAATGGTCTTCCGTATTGTGGGAAGAATATCGCAGATAGTGGCATTACTTATGCTTTTTCCCATTTCGGTAGCGGTAATTTACGATGAGAAGCGTTCATTTGCGGCATTTTTAATAACGGCTGCGGTATCTATTGTTGTAGGAACGATGTTGCTTCTTATCTTCCGTACAAGAAATCGAGTTATTTATGCAAAAGAGGGTTTTGCAATAACTGCCTTTGCATGGATAGTTATGGCGGCATTAGGTGCGTTGCCTTTTGCAATATCGCGTGAAATCCCCTCTTATGTGGATGCTTTTTTTGAAACCGTAAGCGGTTTTACCACCACAGGTGCTTCAATACTTACAAATATTGAGTCTATGAGCTACAGTATGCTCTTTTGGCGCAGCTTCACACACTGGATAGGCGGTATGGGCGTGCTTGTGTTTGTGATGGCGATAATTCCTAATATTACCGACCGCTCTATACATATTATGCGCGCTGAAATGCCTGGTCCTGTTATTGGTAAATTAGTGCCCCGCGTTAAGGATACGGCGAAGATATTGTATCTTATATATATAGCGCTTACCTTGCTTGAAATTGTTATGCTAAGTCTTGGCGATATGAATCTGTATGAAAGTATTGTTCACTCCTTCGGCACTGCAGGCACCGGAGGATTTGGTGTAAAGGCAGATAGTATTGCCTCATATAGCCCATACAGTCAGTGGGTAATAGCAATCTTTATGTTGGTTTTTGGCATAAATTTCAATATCTTTTATCTTATTCTGATTCGTCGTTTCAGTTCGGTGATTAAAAGTACCGAGCTGTGGTGGTATCTTTCGATTGTCACTTTAAGCGTTGCGGTAACAACAGTGAACATACTGCCGATTTACAGTAATCTTTCCGAAGCGTTGCGAGCTTCTGTGTTCCAAGTGTCTTCAATTATATCTACCACGGGTTATGCTACGGCTGATTTTAATGTGTGGCCCCAGCTTTCAAAGACTATACTGCTTTTGCTTATGTTTTTTGGCGCTTGTGCAGGCTCGACCGCAGGCGGACTTAAGATTTCGCGAGTGGTTATGCTTATAAAATCCGTCGGCAGAGAACTTAAGCGAATGCTTCATCCGCGCTCGGTAGGCTCGGTTAAACTCGAAGGGAAATCGGTTGACGAGGCAACGCTCAGCAGCGTAAACATATATTTTGCTATATATGTGATATGCTTCTTTACAGTTTTCTTGTTAATATCTTTTGAGCCTTTTGGATTTGAAAGCAACTTTTCGGCTACGGCAGCCTGCTTTAATAATGTGGGACCTGGTTTTGGACAGGTAGGGCCCGCATCAAACTATTCTTTATATACCGATTTTTCTAAATTGGTGCTTTCGGCGGCTATGCTGCTGGGGCGTCTTGAGATTTTTCCGTTAATAATAGCATTTTCTGCCAAAACTTGGATTAACAAGAGTGATAGAGGGTGAAAATTTGAGGCTGAATAAAATAAAGATATTTTCTGCATCAAGAACCATAATATTTGGTTTTGCAGGTCTTATCTTAGTTGGAACATTTCTTTTGATGTTACCGATATCGTCTGTGAACGGTGAATCGACTCCGTTTTTAAACTGCCTTTTCACTGCTACTTCCAGTTCCTGTGTTACAGGCTTGGTTTTGTATGATACCGCTACCCATTGGTCATTTTTCGGTCAACTTGTAATAATGCTTATGATTCAAATCGGCGGTATGGGTATTGTAACAATGGCTATAATCGTAACACTGCTATCGGGCAAAAAAATAAGCTTGCTACAGCGCAGTACGATGCAGGAATCAATATCGGCGCATAATGTGGGAGGTATCGTCAAGTTTTCAAGTTTTATAATAATCAGCGCCTTGATAATAGAACTTTTGGGTGCTATAAGCCTTTCCTTTGTTTTCTGCCGAGACTTCGGTTTTTGGCGCGGAGCATGGATGTCGATTTTTCATTCGGTATCGGCATTTTGTAATGCGGGCTTTGATTTGATGGGAACTAACGAAAAGTTTTCCTCCCTTACCTCTTATGTGGATAACCCGCTTATAAATATAGTTGTTATGCTGCTTATAATAATAGGCGGTATAGGCTTTATGACTTGGGATGATCTTAAAAAGAACGGTTTCCACTTCAAAAGATACAGAATGCAAACAAAGGTGATTTTATGCGTCACAGCAATTTTAATTATTGTTCCTGCTATTTATTTTTTTGTTTTTGAATTTAATGATTATCCGATAAAAAAGAGGTTGCTTGCATCCCTGTTTCAATCGGTAACTCCAAGAACGGCAGGCTTTAACACTGTGACTACCGATGAATTAAGCGAAACAGGAAATGTGATAGTCGCGATTCTTATGCTGATAGGCGGAGCGCCAGGGTCTACCGCTGGCGGTATGAAGGTAACCACTATTGCGGTTCTTTTTGCAGCAGCAGCTTCGGTGTTTCGCAAGCGTGACAGCGCAAGACTTTTTCGAAGAAGAATTGCCGATGATGCTTTCAGAAGTGCCGCCACAGTGCTGATACTATATATATCACTGTTCTTAATAGGTTCTATGGTGATAAGCAGATTAGAGAATATACCAATACTTAATTGCCTGTATGAAACTGCATCTGCTATAGGTACGGTAGGTCTTACCACAGGAATAACACCTTTTTTGGGCGATATCTCAAAAATTATACTTATTGTTTTAATGTATATGGGAAGGGTTGGCGGACTCACAATAGTTTTCGCAGCAATTTCAAACACCCCCAAAAATGTTGCTAAGCTACCTCAGGAAAAAATTATGATAGGTTAGGAGTCTTAATATGAAAAGCGTATTGTTGATAGGACTTGGAAGATTTGGCAAGACCGTTGCCGAAGAGCTTTATAAGCTCGGTCATCAGGTTATGGCTGTTGATGTTAGCGAAAAATGCGTGAACGAGGTTTTGCCCTTCGTCACTAACGCGCAAATAGGCGATAGCACAAACAAGGATTTTCTAAAAACGCTCGGAATAGATAATTTTGATGTTTGTATTGTTACAATAAAAAACAGCTTTCAAAATTCTTTAGAAACCACAGCGCTGTTAAAGGATATGGGCGCTTCGTTTGTTGTTTCGCGCGCTTCAAGTGATTTTCACGCAGAGTTTTTATTGCGTAACGGTGCGGATAAGGTAGTGTTCCCTGAAAAACAAATGGCTAAATGGACCGCAGTCAGATACACATCTAATCATATGCTCGATTATGTTGAGCTTGCGGATAATCTTTCTGTTTTCGAGCTTGATGTCCCTAAGAACTGGGTGGGTAAAACAATAGCGCAGATTGATGTAAGAAGGAAATATAACATTAATATTTTGGGCGTTATGGTAAATGGTAAATTGTCAGCCTCAATAGGCCCCGAAACGGTTTTTGTGCCTGAGCAACCTGTTTTGGTGCTCGGCAACTATAAAGATGTTCAAAAATGCTTTAAATTATAGTATATTTGCTTGACAAAGGGCGGCAAAACAATTACAATATATTGTGTATGTTGTAAATATATAACAGAAGTAAAAAATGCATTTTGGAGGATAAAATAATGATTAGTGCCGGTGATTTTAGAAATGGCGTTACTTTTGAAGAGGACGGTCAGGTTTTGCAGGTTGTTGAATTCCAGCATGTAAAGCCGGGTAAGGGTGCCGCTTTCGTTAGAACAAAGACTAAGAATGTTATAACAGGTGCCGTTATTGAAAAGTCATATAACCCAACCGCTAAATTCCCCACCGCTTATATTGAGCGCAAGGATATGGAGTATTCTTATAGCGATGGTGACCTTTATTACTTTATGGATCAGGAAACTTATGAGCTTGAGCCTATCAACGCTTCTGAGCTTAGCGATAACTTTAAGTTCGTTAAGGAAAATATGGTGTGCAAGGTGCTTTCTTATAAGGGTAAGGTTTTCGGCGTAGAGCCCCCAACCTTTGTTGAGCTTACCGTTACCGCTACCGAGCCTGGCTTTGCAGGCAACACAGCTACCAATGCTACCAAGCCCGCAACACTTGAGACAGGCTGTGAGATTCGTGTTCCTCTCTTCATCAACGAGGGCGAGGTTATCCGTGTTGATACCCGCACAGGCGAGTATATGGAACGCGCATAAATTCTGGAGGTAATAATGATGGATATTTGCGAAAAAATTGCTTATATTAAAGGCCTTGCCGAGGGCTTAGGTCTTGAAGGCGATACTAAGGAAGGTAAGATTCTAGCCGCTATTATCGATTTGCTCGGTGACATCACTGAGGAAATTTGCGATATTGAGGACGCTTGTGATGATATGAGCGACCAGATAGATGCAGTGGATGAGGACCTTTGCGCAGTTGAGGACATTATTTACGGTGACGATGATTGCGATTGTGACTGTGATGATTGCTGTGACTGTGATGATGACGAGCTTTATGAGGTTGAGTGCCCCGCTTGCAACGATATAATCTATCTTGATGAGGATATGCTCGCTGATGAGGGTATCGACTGCCCCAACTGCGGCACACACCTTGAATTTGATTTCGATTGCTGTGACTGTTGCGATGATGATTGCGACTGCTGTGGCGACGAGGTTGAAGAATAATTTTATTTCACATTAAATCATAGCCGCACTGTTCTTTCAGAATAGCGCGGCTGATTTTGTAATGGGGGATTTTAATGAATTCTACCGAGCTAAAATTAGAATATAATGTTTGCGAAAAGCCTCAGCACGGTATACCCGTGATAATAGTCGCCGCAGGTGTTTCGTCAAGAATGCGGGGAATAGACAAGCAGTTTATGTCACTTGTGGGTATCCCCACTGTGGCAAGAACGCTTATCGCCTTTGAAAATTCACCTGCAATTTCTAAAATAATCGTGGTCACTGCGGCAGGAAGCATACCCTATATGCAGCTTGTTTGCGATAAGTATATGATAACCAAGCTCACTGATATTGTGGGCGGCGGAAGCACCCGCCACGAATCTGTGATGCGGGGAATTAAAAGACTTGATAGTGCTGATAAAAAGGTGCTTATTCACGATGGAGCAAGGCCTTTCGTTGATAATAAGATTATTTGCGATGTGGCACAGTCTCTTGAGACTTATGATGCAGCTCTTTGTGTTTGCAAAATTAACGATACTGTGAAATCGGTTAATGAAAATGGCGAGGTTATAGCCACCGTTGACCGCACCACCCTCTATGGCGCTCAAACTCCGCAGGGCGTTTTGGTGGAAAAGTATCTTTGCGCCTGCGAAAGGCTTGAAAACACCGAAAGTTTTACAGATGATGCTTCAATTATGGAGGCTGCGGGATTTACTGTTAAGGCGGTAGAGGGAAGTTCAAGAAATATTAAAATCACCACGCCCGACGATATTTTAATTGCAGAAGCAATAATTAAGGGGGATAAATAACAATGCGAATAGGTCATGGATATGATGTTCATCGACTTGTAGAGGATAGAAAGCTCATTATTGGCGGAGTCCAAATACCTTATGAAAAGGGGCTTTTAGGCCATTCTGATGCCGATGTGCTGCTTCACGCGGTTTGCGATGCGCTTTTGGGCGCGGCGGCGCTCGGCGATATAGGCAAGCATTTCCCCGATACCGATGAGCGCTTTCGCGGTATCAATTCGGGCTTGTTGCTAAAACACACCGTGGGACTTATTAAGGCTCAGGGCTTTAATATAGTTAATATAGACTGCACGGTAATTGCCCAAAAGCCGAAGCTGGCACCGTATATCGAGCAGATGCGCGCTAATATCGCCTCTGCTGCGGGCATTAATATCGGTGGAGTGAATGTTAAAGCTACCACCGAGGAGGGCTTAGGCTTCACAGGCACAGGCGAGGGCATATCGGCCCACGCGGTATGCCTATTAGAAGGGTAATAACTTTGTAAATCACCTCATAAATTTTAAATGGGGTGATTTCCTTGAAGGCTTATATTATATTCAGCCGCAAAGGCTTAATAGCTTTATTTGCGGCAATATTGATGTCAATTTTAATATGCGGTAGGCTTTATGCAGTGAGTGATATCAATCAAGATGCTAATACCAACGCCAAGCGGGTAGTTTTTATTAAGAGCCTTGGCGTGAGACTTGATGATGAAACTGCATCAAAAAAAAGTGTGATAATCCCCGAAAGCTTTTCTGAAGTCTACCGTGATTATAACGAGCTTCAAAAATCAGCGGGATATGACCTTTCGGCATATAAGGGATGCGAGGTCGTGATTTACACATACAGTATATCCCCGCCAAATGGCTATAACGGCACATGTGCTACGCATTTAATTGTCTATAAAGGCAGAGTTATCGGTGGGGATATATCCTCCGCTGAGCTTGGCGGATTTATGCTGCCGCTGAGAAAAATACAAAAAGCAGAGTGAAGTTTATGTCGAAACAAAGACTTGATAAATTTATTTCAAATCAGCTGATTATCCCAAGAAGTGCAGTCAGGACAGGCATTCGCCGCGGTAATGCTCAGGTGAATGGACATGTAGTGCGAGATGCAGGCACGCTTATTGAGGCGGGCGATGTTAATGTCACCTATGAGGGCAGGGAAGTGGGTTTTAAGGAATATGTGTATATTCTTATGAACAAGCCCGCGGGAGTGCTTTCTGCATCTACCGATAAATCCCGCCAAACTGTGGTTGATTTGGTGCCTGAGCACCTGCGCCGCCCAACCCTTTTTCCTGTCGGCAGGCTCGATAAGGATACAACAGGTCTTTTGCTTATTACTGATGACGGTGTGTTTGCCCATAACTGTATTTCACCCAAAAAGCATATATCAAAGGCTTATATCGCCGAGTTAGACGGCAATATCAATGATCAAATAATCGCAGAGTTCAAAAATGGCGTAACCTTGGCAGATGGGAAGAAATGTGCTCCCGCAATATTGCAAGGAATAGCTGATAAAACTGTGCGCATCGTTATAAGCGAGGGAAAGTACCATCAGATAAAGCGAATGTTCGGCACGGTGAGCTTAGGCGTTAATAAATTGCATCGCGAATCTATTGGTGGGCTATATCTGCCTGAAGGCTTGGAAGCGGGAAATTGCATAGAAATGGAAAAAGAAGAGCTTCAAGCGGCAATTCTTGAGGACGCTTATGTATTTTAAACAAAAGCATCTTTAAAACATTGTAGGAAATAGTTATAGAAATTCTATAATTTGTCTGTTATAATAATAAAGAATTAATGTGTTCTATTTTAGGAGGTCCATTTTATGGCAAGTTTATCCCTTCGTAATGTTTACAAAAGATATCCTGGCGGCGTAACAGCCGTTACTGATTTCAATCTCGAAATCAAGGATAAGGAATTTATCGTTTTCGTTGGTCCTTCAGGCTGCGGTAAGTCCACAACCCTTCGTATGGTTGCAGGTCTTGAAGAAATCACCGAGGGTGAAGTTTACATTGGCGACCGCCTTGTAAATGATGTTGCACCTAAGGATCGCGATATCGCAATGGTTTTCCAGAACTATGCGCTTTATCCTCATATGACAGTGTTTGATAATATGGCTTTCGGTCTTAAGCTCCGCAAGACACCGAAGGATGAAATCAAGCGCCGTGTTGAAGAAGCTGCAAGAATTCTTGACATTGCTCACCTTCTTGAGCGTAAGCCTAAGGCTTTGTCAGGTGGTCAGCGTCAGCGTGTGGCACTTGGTCGTGCTATCGTTCGTGAGCCTAAGGTATTCTTGCTTGACGAGCCGCTTTCCAACTTGGATGCTAAGCTTCGTGCACAGATGCGTACCGAAATTTCTAAGCTCCACCAGAGACTCGGAACAACATTTATCTATGTTACCCATGACCAGACTGAGGCTATGACAATGGCTACCCGCATCGTTGTTATGAAGAGCGGTATTATTCAGCAGGTTGACACTCCTCAGAATCTCTATCTGTATCCTTGCAACCTCTTCGTTGCAGGCTTTATCGGTTCACCTCAGATGAACTTCATCGAAGCTAAGATTATCAAAGAAGGCGAAGACTTCTTTGTAGAATTCGGCTCTGAAGATACAAAGACACGCGCAGGCGTTAAGTATAAGGTTAAGCTTCCTGCAGAAAAGAATAAGAACGATGCTCTTGTTCCTTATATCGATAAGGAAGTTATCGTTGGTATTCGTCCTGAGCATGTTCACAACGAAGAAGATCTTCTTGCTATCCACGCTGATGGTATCGTTGAAGCTGATGTTGAAGTTACCGAGCTTATGGGTGCTGAAACCTACCTTTATATGAACTGTGAAGGTCAGGCTATCAACGCTCGCGTTGCTCCCACCAACACTGCTCGTCCTGGCGATAAGATCAAGATTGCTCTTGAAACTTCTAAAATCCACCTCTTTGATAAGGATACCGAGATTACAATCTGTAATTAATAGGTATTTAAGGCTGCACCGCAATAGCGGTGCAGTTTTTTGCTTTTTTCTTGACTTTATCCTATATTAATGCTAAAATTATTATGAATTCAAATGGTAGGAGGAATTACAAATGAATGAAATAGTAATGTGGCGTAAAAAGTTGCTTTCACCCATGGAAAATGTAGATTGGGCAAGCGAAATGGTTTTAAATCCTGCAATTATTGAGGACCCTAAAACCAAAAGAATACATATGATTTTCCGCGCAACTGGTCCCTGTCCGAAGGCTGGTATTGAGGGTGAGTGTATTCCTTACCCGATATATTTAGGCTATGCTTATAGCGATGACGGTGAAAACTTCACCTTTGATTTGGATAGGCCCGCTCTTGCGCCTGCTTTAAAGTATGGAAAAGATGAAGTTTTTGTTACAAATTATAAGGGCGAAAAGGTACCCGACTTTACTAACGGTTGCATTGAAGACCCAAGACTGTTCTTCATAGAAGGCGAATGCTATATGACCGCTGCTTGCAGAATGTTTGCACCGGGTGCTTATTGGGAAAAGGGTTACAAGCGTGGCTGTGTGCCTGCTTGGTCGACTGTTCAAGAGGAAAATCCTTTTTACGATATTAGTCTGCATTATAACCCCACAGTTACAGTGCTTTATAAGGTTGATTTAGAAGAACTTTCAAAGCAAAATTACGAAAAAGCCTTTACCTTTGTTACATCATTAACACATCCTAAATACGGTGAAGACCGCGATGTTGTGTTCTTCTCAAAGAGAATGATGGTTGACGGTAAGCTTTGTTATATAATGCTTCAGCGTCCTGTAACACCTAATACTTATCCTGAATTTACCGAAAAGAATCCATCAATCGTTATTGCTGCTGCTGAAAAGTTTGAAGATTTTGCAACAGATAATAATGTAAAGAGAAAGTTAATCCTCAGCCCCACAGAGCCTTGGCAGGCTTATCGTGTAGGTGCAAGTGTTCCTCCGCTCCCGATAGGCGAGGGCAGATGGCTGCTTAATTACCATGGTAAGCAGGACAATATAGAGGGTTACGGTCAGTCGTTTATGATTTTCAAGGAAGTTGAAAACGATATGCCCGTAATTGAAAAGTTAAGCCCCGAAAAAATGTTTGCTTGCGAAGAAGATTGGGAAATGCCTGATCGCTTTGTAGTACCTTGTGTGTTCACTACCGGTATGATTTTCCACGAAGGCGATTTGCTTATCAGCTACGGCGCTGCAGATCAGTATGTTGGAATTCTTAAGGTTGACTACAAAAAGCTTATGGAGAAAATGGACCAGCTATAATATATTAAATAAAAAGAAGACTTGAAAATTCAAGTCTTCTTTTTTGCATTTAATTGTTGTGTGCTACTTCGTGTTCTGAGTCCGAGCGGAAAAGCAGAGAAACGCACCAAATACCCGCAAGAGCTATTACGGTGTAAACTATTCTGCTTATAATTGCACCGCTGCCGCCGAAAAGCCAGGCAACAAGGTCAAAACTGAAAAGACCAACAAGTCCCCAGTTAAGGCAGCCGATAATAGCAAGAATTAAACAAATTTTATCAAACATCAATTTTCACCTCTCTGTAGTTAGTATTCTTAAATATCGTCACGATATACTTCTTAAAGAAAGCGCCGACAGGATATTATTCCGGTCGGCGCTTCTTTAAGGGGTCAACTACACATTAAGTGTGGTTTATTTCATGCTGTTTTCGTAAGACTCGATCATCTTCTTAACCATCTGACCGCCGATAGAACCTGCCTGCTTAGAGGTCAAATCGCCGTTGTAACCCTGCTTAAGGTTTACACCAACCTCGTTAGCAGCCTCCATCTTAAAACGATTGAGAGCTTCCTTTGCTTCGGGTACTACATTCTTCTTAGCCATTGTATTTCACTCCTTACTTGCATAAGTTTTGTTTGCGTTTGCAGTATTATTCTGTGAAATACTTTTTTAATTATCATAGGTAAATTATGTGCTTACTGTTAATTTTTTCTGCAAAAAAAGCATCGCTACAGCGATGCTTTTTGTCTTCATTATTTTATTTTCGCAAAGTTTCCATAAATTCCGTTTACTGTTTCTGAGAAAGAGAAGGTGTTATCATATTTTTTTAAAATGTTTTGAAAATCTATGAGCTGATGGCGGTTAACAACACATATAAGCATATCTCTTTTATCATTACTGTAAGAGCCCATGGCTTCAATTTTCGTAGCACTGTGATGCAGGGTGTGAAGTATTTCTTCGGTTATTTCAGCAGTGTGTGAGGTTACTATGGTAAATTTATAAGCAGTCTGAGTACCTTTTATAATATAACTGCCAACAAAGCTTGAAAGGAAGCAGTATGTGATGCAAAGGCATACGGGCTTGTAGTCGTAAGAAAGATTTCCGTCTCCGTTAGATTCGGCATATACAAAGAAGGAAACCGCCGCTACAATAGCGTTTAAAATAAATGTTACCCAAAAGAAGTTGAGGTTTGGTTTTCTCTTACTAATATATTTTGATAAAATATCCGTTCCACCTGTGCAAGCATCAAGACGGAAGCATACACCGTAAACAACTCCACTTATAACACCGCTTAAAATAACGGGGAAAATGGTATCGTGACCTTGAGCATCGTATTGAAAAGCTTCAAGCCCTAATTTTTGCAACAGTAAAAAAACAAATGAGTAAACCAAACAAAAGCATAGTGAGCGTTTAGCGAAAGATTTGCTAACAAAAAAGTAAGCAAATATACAAAGCGGAACATTAATAAGAAGCGACATATATGCAATACTAAAGCCTGTCTTGTATTGAATCATAGTAGCAATTCCGTTGATTCCTGCAGGAGCAAAGTGATTTTCGACTATAAAAAGCTGATAGTTAAATGCTAATAAAACTGCGATAAGAACGATATTGACATAAGAAATCACATTATTAAATTTGCTTTGCATATTAATACCTCTTTTTCGGTTTAATTCGCAATATAAATATAACACTGATGCCCGATAAAATCAATGGGAAGAGGGAATTTTGATTATATTTATTATAAAAAATATAAAGGAGCAGTATCTTACGATACCACTCCTTTATAATTGAAAGGGTCACACAAATTCTATGCCGTTTGAATTTTTTACCTATTTGTTTGAACCACTACGTATTTGTAGTGAAATCGTTCGCTTACGCTCACGGTGAAATCCAAAACAAGTTTTGGATGAAATATTTTGCCTTTTGGCAAAATGTGAAATTAAATCCACCCACCGCCGCAGCGATTTCACTCGAGCGAAGCGAGAATTTCACATTGCGAAGCAATATTTCACCCACCCGCAAGGGTGGATTTAGTTAAAAAAAGACCTTGTCTTTCAACAAGGTCTTTTTTCTGGCACGCTGAAAGGGATTCGAACCCCCGACCCTCTGCTTAGAAGGCAGATGCTCTATCCAACTGAGCTATCAGCGCATATGTTGCCGATTGCGGCAACGCATTGTATTATATCACATAAGGTGTGAATAATCAAGTAAAAATTGAAAATTAAAGTGAAAAATTAACTGCTTTGTCAGATGGTGTATACTGACGGTATATAACGCCTGCGCTGTCAAACATACGCTTAGAAGCCTTGACGCCCTCGGTGTCGGCATATTTATCGGACATATATACTATTTCTTTTATACCCGACTGTATAATAGCCTTGGCGCACTCGTTGCAAGGAAACAGCGTTACATACACGCTGCAGCCTCTAACGGAGGTTGTGCAGTTAAGAATAGCATTAAGCTCTGCATGGCAAACATAAAGGTATTTAGAATCAAGGCCCTCGCCGCGCTCCCAAGGAAATTCATCGTCGTGGCAGTTGTGTGGCATACCATTATAGCCCATAGAAATTATTTTTTTATCATCATTAACAATACATGCGCCTACCTGAGTTGATGGGTCCTTACTTCTCATAGAAGAAAGAATTGCAATGCCCATAAAATATTCATCCCAGTTAAGATAGTCAGCTCTTTTCATAAAGCACCTCACATATCCTTTTTTTACATTGTACCCTTTTAACTGTAATTTTTCAACACTTTTCTTTCTTCAAGAAGGGAAGCGCGATAATCATAATCAAAGGGAATATAGCGGATATTAAAAATCCTGTTTGCAGATTTGTGTTATTCGCAACAATACCCATAATCCAAGGGCCTATAGAACAACCAAGGTCGCCGCTTAAGGCTAATACACTAAACATCAGCGTACCGCCGTTTGCAAAGTGGCGCGCCGCCATAGAATAAGTGCCGGGCCACGAAAGGCTTACGCTAAATCCGCAAAGCGCACAAGAAATAAGGGAAAGTGCCGGCAACTTTAAAAATGCCACTCCAACATAGCAAAGCACACACAATATATTATTCAAAATAAGCGCCAGTTTGGGATTAAACTTCCCGTCTAAAAGACCAAAAATAACCCTTCCGCTTCCCATACACACCGCAAAGGCACACGGACCTAATAAATCACCGACCGCTTTGCTGACATGGAGCGCTTGTTGCGTAAAAATAGACGCCCATTCAGCCATGATAATTTCACTCGCACCCGCGCATATCATAACAATGACAAATATCCAGAAATCCCTGTTTTTAAAAAGAGTGTTTGCGGTTTTGCGTGCCGGTTCATCCGTTTGCTCAACAAGTGGCACACGCATAAAATTAAACATATTAAAAAGCGGAAAGACTGCCCAGATTATCGGTATAATAAACCATCTGTCCTGTCCGATTATAAAAAATAAAAGGGTAGAAAATAGAACTGTGAACATTTGCCCCCAACAGTAAAATGAGTGGGCAAATGCCATATCTGCGCCCTTTTTGTCGCCTGGCAGCAGTTCAACAATCGGACTTACGCAAACCTCAATAATTCCACTGCCCGAAGCATATATCATTATTGCTATAATAAGGCAAATATAAATATGTTGCGGAAAAAGCCAAGGTAGAATACCCAAAAGACAAAGTCCCACCGCCGCAAGACCGTGGCAAGCGACCGCCGCGCCGCGATAGCCGAAGTATTTTACAATAAGCGGTGTGCAGGCATCAACGATAAACTGAACAAAAAAGTTAATAAAAAGCAATCTTCCAAGCTGCTCGTAATTAAGGTTATAGCGCGTGTTGAAAATAATAAAAAGAAGCGGCATAAAGTTGTTTACAATAGACTGAACAACAAAACCTATATGACAAGCAACCTTGGTTTTGGTATACATATTACGCATTTAATTCCTCAATAATTTTCAAAAGCTCTTCGGGCTTTTGAATTATGTATTTAGCGCCGTTTGCAAGCAGCTCATCTTCTTTTCTGAAACCCCAAAGCTCACCCACGGGCACCGCACCACTGTTTACAGCGGTTGCAACATCCATACCCGAGTCGCCCATAAATACACATTCTTCCGATGTAACGCCCAATTCCTCCATAGCCATAATTGCAGCTGTTGGGTCGGGCTTTGCGGGAATGCCCTCACGCTTGCCGAAAATGAGGTCAAACTTGTCACCATAAAGCTTGGTGACTACCTTTTCTGCCATATCCTGCTGCTTATTGGTAACAACTGCAACGATAAAGCCCTCAGCTTTCAGCGCATCAACAAGCTGCGGCACACCTTCGTAAGCATAGGTATTGTCTGCATAATGTATAGCGTAGTGAGGGAGAAATATACTAAGAAGCTCTTGAACTACATTCTCATTTCTATGCTCACTCGGCAACGCACGCTCAATCATTTTGGGCATACCGTCGCCCGCGAAATATTTAAATTCCTCAACCTCGTGAGCAGGGAAGCCCTTTGTAGCTAAGGCAAAATTTACAGAAGCCGCAAGGTCTACAAGGGAATCGGCAAGAGTGCCATCGAGGTCAAATAAAACTGCTTTAATCATAACCAAACCTCCAAAGAAAGAAAAAAGCCCGAGTAACCAAAGCGTTACACGGGATTTTTATACTTGATAAATCAAATTAGATAGCTCTGGTAACCTTGCCTGAACGCAAGCAACGGGTGCAGACATTAATACGACGGGGAGAACCATCCACAATAGCCTTTACCTTTTTAACATTGGGCTTCCAAGTTCTGTTAGAACGTCTGTGTGAGTGAGAAACCTTAATACCAAAAGCAATTTCTTTACTGCAAATTTCACATTTTGCCATTGGTTGCACCTCCTTTTCAAATAAACCGCAATATCGCGGTCACATAGCAAGAAATATAATAACAGAAAATAACAAATAATGCAAGCATTTTTTTTATTTTAATAAAAATAATTATTTATGAGTCTTTTTTTGCGATTTCAAGTAAATAGTTATCGCATTTAATCCGCAATAATTCTAAGCTTTCGCGCTCGTCCATTGTAAGGTTTTGCGAGGAGGTTAAAGAATCAATATCAGTATGTAATTTCTCTAAATCGTCTTTATCATTCTTTGAAACTCCCAAAAGCAGGTAGCGTGTGAAAGCTTTTTTTATACGCGCAATTTCTTCACTTGTGCTTGTTATAACCGATATAAGCATATCACAGCTTGAAGAAATTTCATCTAAATAAAGAATTTCCTGCGTCGTTGCATTCTCGGTATTTATAGATGTTATTATCCCTTTAATGCTTTCGATATCTTCTTTATTATCACTTGTGACATTAAGCTTCGTTATTCCTTCTATCGGTTTTAAAACAGATGATATAGACTTCATCTCGATTGTAAGAGTGCTTATATGCCCTGAATCATCGCTTGCAATAATTTCGTATATCTTATCTGTATTGCCCTCAAGAATAAACTCAGTGGGATGCGATACCCCGTTTACCGTAACCTCTGCGAGATTTTCATCAGTAACGGTGATTTTTTGAGAAACGAAATAGATTTCACTGCCAATAGCACCCGTTATAACAGGCGGGGTGTCAATAGCCTCTATTACCACACATTGTGAATGAAGTGCTATATATCTTGCTTTTACCGTTTCAAGGTCATATTCAACTATCCCTTTTTGAGGGTCACTGATTATCGCAACACCGCGGTCAATATCATAGCCGATAAGTACCATACAGTGTTCAGGTCTTATCCATTTAAGCTCTTTTCCGCCTACCACCCATTCATAGGTAGTATAAGGCTGCTGCATATCTATTGTTCCCCAAATAACAACAGGTCTGCCTTTTTCCACCTCTTTAAGCAGAGCTTCAAATTGACTTCCTGAGCGGTTTATAGCCTTAAAATCAGCATCAAGCTCGCTGAGATATTTATTTGCAGCATCGGTTATTGGTTGAGCATAGCAACCAAAGCCTGTTTCCTTGGTAGGATCGCCCAAAAACACCTCCCAAAAGTTCGCGGGGAACTCGGTTGATTTTGGCAAATAATTTTTCGCCATAACTGTTTTTGAAACATCAAAGCCATAGTAATTCAAAACGGTTGTAAGCGCGGTTATTTCACAGCCTGTTGGAAGCTCGGGGTTTTGCGAAAGATATTTAACTGGCAGCTTAACACTACGCTTTTTAAGTTCTGAGGCATTTATTGTGGTTTCGGTTACCTTTATAATATTTTCTTTGGATGGCTTTACAGCCTCGACCATATCCTTAACTTCATCTATCTCAATTTTAGACGCCGTCTCCTGTGTTATTTCCAAATATTCAGGCTCAGAAATTATGGGCTCTGTAATCTCAGGAAAAGATGAAACAGTAGGCTTAATGACGGAAGAAGTTGCCGATGAAAAATCAGACGAAAAAACCGTTTTGATTTTAAGATTGTGAATAATTGCGATAATAGCCGCAATAGCCACTGAAGCTGCAAGAAAAGCGCAGGCTATGTATATTATAATTCTTTTTGTTTTTGAGTTCATTATGTATGCACCTATGAAGTATTATATAGTCCAAATTCAGTTTATCACATTATAATTTGAATTACAACATATTCTCCCCATCGCCGACAGTAAAAAATAGCCAATTAATGATTGACAAGATATTGTTTTAGATATAAAATTAATATGTAATAATTTTTGGAGGTTTCACTATGGTTAATAAGCTATATAAACTCTGGTGCGAAAAAGCCACTCTTGACCCTGATTTAATATCTGAGCTGAAGGTTATCGAAAATAATGATGAAGCTATAAATGATGCTTTTTATAAAAACCTTGAGTTTGGAACAGGTGGACTGCGCGGCGTTATAGGCGCAGGAACCAACCGTATGAATGTGTATACAGTGGGTAAGGCTACGCAGGGCCTTGCTGCATACGTAAACTCCATATCTGAAAACGGCAAGGTTGCTATCGCGTATGATAGCCGAATTAAATCAGATATATTTGCCCGTGATGCAGCAGCTATTCTTGCGGCTAACGGCATAAAGGTTTATATTTATCGTGAGCTTATGCCAACCCCAATGCTTTCATTTGCGGTGCGTCATTTTAAATGTGATGCAGGTATAGTTGTAACCGCAAGTCATAACCCCGCAAAATATAACGGCTATAAGGCTTATGGCAGTGATGGCTGTCAGTTAGGTCTTGAGGCTGCTGAATATGTGCTTTCGATTATGGATAGCGTGGATATTTTCGATGGTGTTCGCCGTATGGACTTCGAGGATGGCGTGAAGTCAGGCTTGATAGAATATATCGGTCAGGATGTTATAGAAGCTTATCTTGACGAGGTTGAGAATTGCCGTGTTCATCGTGAGTGTGACCTTTCTGATGTAAATGTGGTATACACACCCCTGCACGGAGCAGGTAATAAGCCTGTAAGAAGTATACTCAGTAGAATTGGCGTTACTAATGTTACGGTTGTTCCCGAGCAGGAAAAGCCCAACGGTAATTTCCCCACAGCGCCATATCCTAACCCTGAGATTCGTCAGGCATTTGAATGTGCGCTTAAGCTGGCAGAGGATATAAAGCCCGATATACTTCTTGCTACCGACCCTGATGCAGACCGTGTTGGTATTGCGGTACCAAACGGGGAAGAATATCGTTTATTTACAGGCAACGAGGTTGGCGCGTTGCTTTTAGAGTATGTGTTAAAGGGTAGAAAAGAAAACGGAACACTGCCTGAAAATCCTATTGCGGTTAAGACGATTGTTACAACAGATGTTTGTCTTAAAATTGCTCAGGATTACGGTTGCGAGCTTCGTGACGTTCTTACCGGATTTAAGTTTATCGGTGAACAGATAGGCAATCTTGAGAAAGAGGGTCAAGAAAATCGCTATGTGTTTGGGTTTGAGGAAAGCTATGGCTACTTGGCAGGCAGCTATGTTCGAGATAAGGATGCGGTTGTGGCATCTATGCTTATCTGTGAAATGACCGCTTACTACAAGTCTTTAGGACTTACCCTTGTTGACGTTCTTGATAACATTTACAAGAAATACGGATACTATTACAGCTCACAAAAGAGCTTTACCTGCGAGGGTCAGGTTGGTATGCAGAAAATTGCAGGCATTATGGAAAATCTGCGCAACAATCCGCCTAAGGTTATAAGCAGTGTTAAGGTTACCTGCTTTAAGGACTATAAGGCTTCTGTGAGCGTTAATCCCGAAACAGGGGAAAAGAGCGAAATCAAGCTTCCAAAGTCCAATGTTCTTGCATTTCACTTTGCCGATGGCGGCTCACTTATAGTCCGTCCTTCGGGCACTGAGCCTAAAATAAAGCTTTATATAAGCGCGGTTGGCGCTACCGCTGATGAGGCTGCCGCTGAACGCGAGGCCTTTGAAAAGGCAGGCACCGAACTTTTAGGATTTTAAAATTTATTTCTCCTCATTTGTGGCACCCTCCGTAAGGAAGGTGCCACAGCTATATTCGTGCAAAGCACAAGCGATATATCTACGATGCGAGATGCGGTAAAAGCGCGCGATATATGGCTTCGCCGTGCGAAATGGCACGAATATAATATCGCAAAAGCCGAAGAGTTTTATATCGCTTTTGCCGTAGGTCAAAAATATCGCTTTATGCACTTGAAAATAATAAAATATAGGTGTATAATTCGTTTAGTTAGCAAAGGATAACCAAGGGGGTGCTTTCTATGCAAAAATTTAAGGTAACAGGTATGAGCTGTGCCGCTTGCAGCGCAAGGGTGGAAAAGGCGGTGAGCGCTTTAGATGGTGTTAGTGAATGTCAGGTAAATCTTCTCACAGGCGATATGCTTGTGGAGGGTGGCACCGATAATAAAATAATAATTGCTGCGGTTGAAGCCGCAGGCTATGGCGCCTCGCTTGCCGACCAAGTCAAAGCAGTTAAAAGCTCTGGCTTAGAGTCTCAGGAAAGAACGCAAAACACAGTAAAGCACCGCCTTATATGGTCACTTGTTCTGCTTTTAATGCTTATGTATTTTTCTATGGGACACACCATGTGGGGATTTCCTTTACCTGCTGCCATTTCTAATAATCATATGGCTATAGCACTTATTCAGTTGTTGCTCACAACGGCAGTTATGGTTATTAATCAGCGCTTTTTTATAAATGGCTTTAAAGGGATTATTAAGGGCGCGCCTAATATGGATACATTAGTAGCCCTCGGCGCCGCCGCGGCTTACGGATATAGCTGCTATGTGCTTTTTGCTATGAGCGCGGCTTTATTAAACGGCGGTGATACACACCGATATATGCACGACCTTTATTTCGAGTCGGCGGCAATGATTTTAACGCTTATCACCGTTGGTAAGCTTTTAGAAGCGCGCGCCAAGGGTAAAACCACAAATGCTATAAAGGCTTTAATGAAACTTTCTCCTAAAACCGCTTGCGTTATAAGGGACGGTAACGAGCTTACAGTAAACGCTGAGGATGTTATAAAGGGCGATATATTTGTAGTCCGCCCTGGTGAGAGTGTTCCTGTTGACGGTGTTGTTATTGAGGGCGCGAGCGCAGTTGATGAATCGGCACTCACAGGTGAGAGTGTTCCTGCCGATAAAATTATTGGCAGCCGAGTATCCTCGGGCACCATAAATAAAACAGGCAGACTTATCTGCCGCGCTACTGCGGTGGGTGAGGATAGCACTCTTTCACAGATAATAAAAATGGTAAGTGATGCCGCCGCTACAAAGGCGCCCATAGCCCGCATTGCCGATAAGGTTTCGGGTATATTTGTGCCTGTGGTTTTGTGCATTGCGCTTATCACACTTGTTGTATGGCTTTTACTGGGTGAAACGGCGGGCTTTGCGCTCGCACGAGCTATATCGGTGCTTGTTATAAGCTGTCCTTGCGCGCTGGGCCTTGCCACACCTGTTGCTATTATGGTGGGCAGTGGCGTGGGTGCTAAGCACGGCGTGCTGTTTAAAACTGCCGCATCACTTGAGGAGTGCGGTAAGGGCAATATAATCGTGCTTGATAAAACGGGTACTATAACAAGTGGAAAACCGCAAATAACCGATATTATTCCACTTGGAAAAATAAGCGAGGATACACTGCTTGAAACCGCCTTATCTCTTGAAAAGCCGAGCGCGCATCCGCTGGCTCAGGCGGTGGTTAAAGGCGCTGAGGAAAGAGGGATAACACCCATAAATGTCACTGATTTTTGTGAGAAATCAGGCTCGGGTGTTGAAGCTAAAATAAAGGGAAAGCTATGCTTTGCGGGAAACCTAAGGTCGGTTAAAGAGCTTATAGAAATAAGCGAGGATATAGAAAACATCGCAGATAAACTTTCATCCGCGGGCAAAACACCGCTATTTTTTGTAAAAGAGGATGAACTGCTTGGAATTATTGCGGTAGCAGATACAGTTAAGAGTGAAAGTGCGGCGGCTGTAAAGCAGCTTAAAACACTTGGGCTTCGCGTGGTGATGCTAACGGGAGATAATGAAAAAACCGCCAATGCGGTTGCAAAAAGTGTTGGTATAGATGAGGTTGTATCAGGCGTTATGCCGCAGGGTAAGGCGCAGGCGGTATCTCAATTTAAGCAGCAGGGTAGAGTAATAATGGTGGGTGACGGCATAAACGATGCTCCAGCGCTCACCACCGCACACACAGGTATAGCAATAGGCAGCGGTATGGATGTGGCAATCGATGCGGCAGATGTGGTGCTTATGAAAAGCAGTATAGAGGATGTTGTAACGGCGGTAAGGCTTAGTCGCGCAACTATACGAAATATCCGTCAAAACCTATTCTGGGCATTTGTATATAACTGTATAGGCATACCTCTTGCTGCAGGCGCTTTTATATCACTTTTAGGCTGGGAAATGAATCCAATGTTCGGCGCGGCTGCTATGAGCCTATCGAGCTTTTGTGTTGTAAGTAATGCCTTAAGACTCAATTTCTTTAAGGCAAAACCTATAAAAAAGGAGAAAAAGAGAATGACAAAGATAATAAAAATAGAGGGTATGATGTGCCCGCACTGTGAAGCACATGTTAAAAACGCGTTGGAGGCTATTTCGGGCGTGGGAGCGGTTGATGCCAGCCATCAAAGAAAGGATGCCATAGTAACACTTACTGCAGAGGTATCCGATGATACATTGAAAGCCGCTGTGCAAGCTCAAGGCTACAAGGTGATTTCAATAAAATAAATTACAAAGCCGCCCTTATGAATAGGGCGGTTATTTTTTTATTTTCTTGAAAAAACAGTTATGGTATAGTATAATTAAAATGTTAATATAAGCAAGGTATGGAGGTGTCAAAATATGGGCAGAATTATATCCCGTATAGCCGACTTTATTCGCGAAACAGACAAGATGATGCTTATCCTTTGCGTGTTTTCTTCCTGTTATGGTTGTGTAGCGGTATATTCTTCAACAATGCACCTTGATACATTGCGACCTGCGATGGTGCAGGCTCTTTCGCTTGTGCTTGGTATAATTGCGGCTATTGTTATTTCCGCCTTTGATTTTGATACCTTTATAAAGCGCTGGTATTTGTTTGTTCCGCTCGGTCTTATTCCTGTAATATTGACCTTCTTTATCGGCTTCGGCCCCGAGGGCACAGATGATAAGGCATGGCTTGACCTTGGCATCACCACCTTCCAGCCCTCAGAGCTTCTTAAAATTTGCTTTATTATAACCTTTGCGGCGCATCTTAGCGCTGTGAAGCCCAATGTTAATAAAATTAAAACCTTAATACCTATCTGCTTGCATGGCGCTTTTCCTGTGCTGCTAATCCACTTTCAGGGTGACGACGGAACTGCGTTGGTTTTCGCAGTTATGGTGCTTTGTATGATGTGGGCGGCAGGTGTTTCTTGGAAATATTTTGTTGCCGCATTCAGCGCGGCAGTGGCGGCATCTCCCGTTATATATTTCTTTATTATGAACGATGAGCAGCGCGAGAGAATTGTGAATATGTTTAATATCGAATCCGATATTCAAGGCGCTACCTATCAGCAATATCGCGGCAGAATGGCGCTTGCTAACGGCGGATTTTGGGGACAAGGCCTTTTTAACGGCAGTCTTACTCAGGTGGGCGGTGTGCCCGAAGGACAAAATGACTTTATATTCGTGAGTATTGGTGAGGAGCTTGGCTTCCTTGGCTGTATGGCAGTGATTATTCTGCTTGCGGCAATATGCTTTAGATGTCTTAATATTGCAAAAAACTGCAGCAAGGATAGCGGTAAGCTTATATGCGTGGGCTTTTTCGGTATGATATTTGCTCAGATAATAATAAACATCGGTATGTGCATAGGATTTATGCCTGTAATCGGTGTAACACTGCCGTTCTTCAGCGCGGGCGGCACATCACTGCTTTGCATCTTCTTGGGAGTGGGATTAGTGCTTAATGTTTATATGCACAGAAATTCAAGAACAATTTATCTCCACGATTAGTTAGTTGTGAGGTGCTGTTTATGAGGTTTTACGAAAATTCTTCAAAAACAAGTGAGAACAGACTTCCGCAGCGGAGTTATTATATCCCGCAAGGTATATCTGAATATGAACTTTTAAACGGCATATGGAGATTTAAATATTTCAGCCGTGATATAGATGTTATCGATGAAATTTCTAATTGGGATACCATTCCCGTGCCCTCCTGTTGGCAGACAGAGGGAATTGAAAACCCCAATTATACTAATATTAACTATCCGTATCCCGTTGACCCACCTTATGTTCCTGACGATAATCCTTGTGGTGTTTACGAGCGCGAATTTGAAATAAAAAAGCTTTGGGGCAAGGTTTATTTTGTGCTTGAGGGCGTTTCCTCCTGCGGCTTGGTTTATGTGAACGGTGAATATGTTGGCTTTACTCAGGGAAGTCATCTGCAAGCAGAGTTTGATATAACCCCTTATGTTAAAGAGGGAGAAAACACCATTCGCGTTAAGGTGCTTAAGTGGTGCTGCGGCAGTTATCTTGAGGATCAGGATTTCTTCCGTATGAACGGCATATTCCGCGATTGTTACATACTTCAGCGTCCGCTCGACCATATAACAGATGTTATTGTTACCGCTAAGGATAATAAGGTAACGGTTGATGCTGTCAAAGCGGCAGATATTACACTGTTCGATGGTGAAGGCAAGAAAATCGGTGAGTCAAAGGCTTCGCCAAAGGCAGAAATACCTGTTGAAAATCCTGTTTTATGGAACGCTGAAAAGCCATATCTATATATGGTTAAAATTGTTCGTGACGGTGAGGAAATATCCATCCGCACAGGTTTTAGAACCATTGAAATTGCAGAGGATTACTCCCTTAGAATAAACGGCGTGCCCGTTAAGCTTCACGGCGTAAATCATCACGACACAAGTCCTAAAAACGGCTGGTATGAAACGGATGAGGAGCTTGAAAATGAGCTTTTGCTTATGAAAAAGCTCAATATTAACTGTGTGCGCACCTCGCACTATCCACCAACGCCACGCTTTTTAGAGCTTTGCGACCGTTTAGGTTTTTATGTAATTCTTGAAACCGATAATGAGGCGCACGGATTTTTGCGGCGCTTTGCAAATGTTCGCTATATTTATGATGTTGAAGATAATATATGGCCTGTTGTGAATAAGGAATGGGAAAAAGAGCATATTGAGCGTATGCAACGCGCGGCGCTTCGCGATAGAAATTTCCCATGTGTTATAATGTGGTCCACAGGCAATGAAAGCGGTCACGGACCTAACCATAATGCGATGATTGATTGGCTCAGAACTCTGGGCGATGGCCGACTTATTCACTGTGAGGAAGCAAGTCGTGCGGGGGAATGGCAGGATGCCGATGTTTATTCCCGTATGTATCCCGCGCTCGGAATTACAGAAGATTTTGCTTTAGATGAGGGGCTTGAGCGCCCGATATTTCTTTGCGAATATTCCCATGCAATGGGCAATGGACCTGGCGATGTTTATTACTATAATGAGCTGTTTGATAAATATCCTAAAATTATCGGCGGTTGCGTTTGGGAGTGGGCAGACCACACCGTTTTAAACGAAAACGGCGTTCCTTGCTATGGCGGCGACTTTGAGGGTGAGCTAACCCACGATGGCAACTTCTGTTGCGACGGTATGGTTTTCTATGACAGAACGCTTAAAGCGGGCTCGCTTGAAGTTAAGGCGGCTTATCAGCCTATGCGCACAAGCTTTATGGACGGAAAGCTTACCGTTTTCAACCGATTAAGCTTCACAAATCTTAACGAGTATGAGTTTAAGTATACGATTGAAGCCGATGGCAAGCTTATCAGTGAAAAAGCTTTAGCTATTGATATAGCACCACTTACAAGCGGAGATATAGAGATTGAAGTTCCAAGTAAGGCTTGTGAATACGGACTATATCTTAATTGTTATCTTTATAAAGACGGCGAGGAAGCCGCTCACACTCAGCACGAGCTTCCGTTTGAAAAGTGTGAATTATCAGAGGATGAAACCTTAGCAGATATTGATGAAACCGATACTCAATATATCATTTCTGGCGACGGCTTTGAATATAGATTTTCGAAGCTTTATGGCGCCTTCACATCTATCGTGATAAACGGCCGCGAGCAGTTGGCTGATAGAATGCGCCTTTCTGCTTGGCGCGCACCCACCGACAATGACCGCAATATAAAGGTATATTGGGGTAGTGAAAACATCTGGCAGGGTGAAAATTTAGATAAGCTTTTTGAAAAGATTTATGAATGTGAGCTAAACGATGGCGTTATAAATGTTAAGGGCTCGCTTTCGGGTGTTTCCCGCGCGCCGTTTATGCGGTATGCTCTTAAAGTTTGGGTTACCGCAGAGGGTAAAATCAATATAAACCTTAACGGCAAAATCCGAGAGAATGTTGTTTGGCTGCCTCGGCTTGGCTTTGAAGTGGAGCTGTGCGAGCAAAATGCCGCATTCGAATTTTTGGGTTACGGTCCATATGAAAGCTATTGCGATATGAAGCACGGCGGAAAAATGGGACTATATAGCAGCACTGCAGATGCAGAGTATGTAAACTATATCCGTCCTCAGGAGCACGGCAATCACACGAATGTTAAAATGCTTTCTATAGGCGATATGTGCATTAAGGGCGATAGTCTTGACTGCAATGTTTCCTCTTATAGTACAAAGGCGTTAACCGATGCTCAGCATATTGATGAGCTTGAAAAGGACGGCAAAACCCACCTTAGAATAGATTATAAGGTATCGGGTGTCGGCTCTAATTCCTGCGGTCCACAGCTTGAAGAGGAATTCAGACTTAAGGAAAAAGAAATTAATTTCAATTTCATAATTAATAAAAGGTAAAATTTGGATATACAAGTAAGTGTTGGATTTATTGCAATAATCCTTGAATATGTGGCATACTGTTTGTTAAAATATAAACAGATGTGCAAATGAGAGGAAGATATTAATGAAATCTAACGCTAAAACCATACCGTTCGGTATGCGCGATAAGCTTGGTTATATGTTCGGTGATTTCGGTAACGATTTTACCTTTATATTATCCACAACAATACTCACAAAATTCTATACCGATGTAATGGGCGTAAGCGCGGCGATAGTGGGCATTGTTATGATGATAGCCCGCTTTGTTGATGCTGTAACCGATGTTACAATGGGCAGAATTTGTGACCGCGCTAAGGGAAACAGGGCAGGGAAATTCAAGCCCTGGCTTCTTAGAATGTGTGTTCCCGTGGCGGCAGCATCATTTTTGATGTATCAAAGCTCCCTTGCGGGAATGTCACTCACATTTAAGATTATATGGCTTGGGGTTACTTATATTCTTTGGGGCTCTATTTTCTATACCTCAATTAATATACCGTATGGCTCGATGGCGTCGGCAATATCGGCAAATCCCGATGACCGACAGTCCCTTTCCACATTCAGAACTATGGGCGCCACACTTGCGGGTATGCTCGTAGGTATAGGAATACCGCTTTTTGCCTACACCAAAAATGAAGCGGGTAAAGAGGTAATTGTGGGCAAAAATGTCACAATTATAGCTGGTATATTTTCTGTTCTGGCTATAATCTGCTATCTGCTTTGCTATAAAATGGTTACCGAGCGCGTTCGTCCCGAGGTTAGTGAGGATGTTTTCAAAAACAACTCGGTTGGCAAAATGCTTGTGAACGCTCTTAAAAATCGCGCTCTTATCTCGATTATTGTGGCTTCTGTTGTTATGCTGCTTGCACAGCTGACCATGCAGAATATGGCAAGCTATATCTATCCCGACTTTTATAACAGCGCGGCCGCGCAGTCAGCATCCACACTAACAATGATGCTTGGTATGGTTGTTGCGGCAGTTGCGGCAAAGCCACTGGCAAAGAAATTCGGCAAGGCAGAGGTAAGCGTTGTGTCTAACCTTTTTGCCGCGGCAGTTTGTGTGCTTCTCTTTTTCGTTCGCCCTGCAAATGTGTGGGTATATGTCGGCTTCCAAACCCTTTGCTGGTTGGGTCTTGGCATATTCTCGATGGTTTCTTGGGCGCTCATCACTGATGTTATCGATTATTCGGAGCTTAAAAACGGCATCCGTGAGGATGGCTCTGTATATGCGCTTTATTCCTTTGCAAGGAAGCTCGGTCAAGCGCTGGCTGCAGGCGCTTCGGGCATGCTGCTTACCGCTATCGGTTACGATACAACTGCCGCTCAGCAGGGTATTTCTCAAACAGATTCTGTATTAAGCGGTATCTTTAATATATCAACATTAGTCCCGGCAATTGGTTTTTTAGGTCTAGCACTTGTTCTTTGGTTCTGGTATCCGCTGCACAAAAAGGCGGTAGACGCTAACGTGGCAGCTTTAAAAGAAAAACACAATAAAGAATAATTATCGGAGGAAAACTTAATGAGACAAATTATCAATTTTAATGCGAAGTGGTCCTTTACTAAAATGGCGACAGAAATTCCAACTGAAATTAACAAACAGTGGGAATTTGTAAATCTGCCTCATACCTGGAACGCCATTGACGGACAGGACGGCGGAAACGACCTTTATCGCGGTAAGGGCTATTATGCAAAAGCCTTTAGTAAAATGGATTTGCCCGAAAGCGACCGTTATTATATCGAGATTAAGGGCGCTAATTCCTCGGCTGAGCTTTATCTTAACGGCGAGCTTTTGGCATCTCACGATGGTGGTTATTCCACCTGGCGTGTCGATATTACTGAAAAGCTTACAGCGCTTAATATGCTTGTTATAGTTGTTGATAACTCTGCAAATGACCGTGTTTATCCTCAGATGGCAGACTTCACCTTCTATGGCGGTCTTTATCGCGATGTAAATATTATCTGTGTAAGCGAATCACACTTTGACCTCGATTATTACGGCGGCCCAGGAATTAAGGTAACACCTGAAATCTGCGGTAATGATGCCAAGGTAGAGGTAGAGGTATTCATTTCAAACGGCAAAATCGGTCAGGATGTAAAATACATAATTCTGGATGCCGAGGGTAACACAGTTGCAGAAAAAACAGCAAACGATACAAAGGTAAGCTTTGATATCGAAAATGTTCACCTCTGGCATGGCCGCAAGGACCCTTATCTTTACACCGCTAAGGCTCAGCTTATTGAAGATGGCGCGGTTTTAGATAATGTTTCCACCCGTTTTGGTTGCCGTAGCTTTAAAATCGACCCCGAAAACGGATTTATTCTCAACGGCGAAGAGTATCCGCTTCGCGGTGTTTCCCGCCATCAGGATAGATGGGGCATAGGTAACGCGCTGCTTCCTGAGCACCATGAGGAGGATATCGACCTTATTTGTGAGGTTGGCGCTACAACTATTCGTTTGGCTCACTATCAGCACGACCAATATTTTTATGACCTTTGCGATGAGCGCGGTCTTGTTATCTGGGCAGAAATTCCCTATATTTCAAAGCATATGCCCACAGGCAGAGAGAACACAATTTCTCAGATGAAGGAGCTTATAACACAAAACTATAACCATCCTTGTATCGTTGTTTGGGGGCTTTCTAACGAAATCGGTATCGGCGGAAGCGATGATGATTTGCTCGAAAATCATCGCATACTTAACGATATGTGCCACGAGATGGATAAAACCCGTCTTACAACCATAGCGGCTGTTTCGATGTGTAAAATGGATGACCCATATTTGCAGATACCCGATGTTGTATCCTATAACCATTATTTTGGTTGGTACGGCGGCGAGACCGATATGAACGGTCCTTGGTTTGATAAGTTCCACGAAACACATCCCAATATTCCGATAGGCTGCTCAGAATACGGTTGCGAGGCGCTTAACTGGCACACATCTAACCCAATGCAGGGTGATTATACCGAGGAATATCAGGCATACTACCACGAAGAACTTATCAAGCAGTTCTTCACCCGCAAGTATATGTGGGCAACCCATGTTTGGAATATGTTCGACTTCGGCGCCGATGCCCGTGCCGAGGGCGGCGAAAACGGTCAGAACCATAAAGGTCTTGTAACCATGGACCGCAAGTATAAAAAGGATGCTTTCTATGCTTATAAAGCATGGCTTAGCGATGAAAAATTCGTTCATCTTTGCGGCAAGCGCTATGTTGACCGCGTTGAGGATGTTACAAAGGTAACGGTATATTCCAATATGCCCGAGGTTGAGCTTTTTGCTAACGGCGTATCGGTTGGCAAAAAGACCGCAGAAGACCACTTCTTCTATTTCGATGTTCAAAATGTTGGTGAAACAACACTTGTTGCGGTTGCAGGCGAGTTTAAGGATGAGGGTAAAATCCGCAAGGTTGATACCTTTAACGAGGCTTACCGCCTTAAGGAAAAGGGCGCAATTCTTAACTGGTTTGATGTTGAAGCACCTGAGGGCTATCTCTCACTTAACGATAAAATGAGTGATGTTCTTGCTACACTTCAGGGCAAAATGCTCTTTATGGGACTTGCAGGCAAGCTTTTAGGCGGCAAGGGTAAGGACGGTAAAATGGAGGCTATGGGCTTTGAAATAGGACCTGAAATGATGTCTATGATGGGCGGATTTACTGTTCTTCGTCTCTTCACACTTATGGGCGGTATGGCAGATGTTAAGTTTACCAAGGAGCAGCTGCTTGAAATTAACGCCAAGCTCAATAAAATTAAAAAATCTAAAAAGAAATAATAAAACTCAAAAGCCTCTGCTTTAAAGCAGAGGCTTTTATCTATATCGTATTGACAAGCGTCCCCCGACTGCCCGATAGAATAGTATAAATTCAAACACAACCTTTAATTTAATTGTTAACAAAATTTAACTTTATTTCGCATATTATATGTGGTAAAATAAACAAAAGGAGTGGTTTTATGAAGCTTACATTTTTAGGCGCTGCCCACGAGGTCACAGGTTCTTGCACCTTGCTTGAGGTAGCAGGTAAAAACATACTTATTGACTGCGGTATGGAGCAGGGCGCAGATATATACGAAAACTGTGAACTGCCCATAGCGCCTAACGAAATCGACGCTATATGCCTCACTCACGCGCATGTGGACCATTCGGGCAAAATACCCGCAATGGTAGCTAAAGGTTATAAAGGACCTATTTATTCAACCTTTGCCACTTATAAGCTGTGCAGTATTATGCTTCGTGATTCCGCGCACATTCAGGAGTTTGAAGCCGAATGGCGAAATAGAAAGGCAAAGCGTTCGGGCGGCAAGGAATATGTGCCGCTTTATACCGTTGCCGATGCCGAAGCCGCAATAAAGCAGTTTAATTATTGCAATTATGGCGATATTCTTGAACTCTTTGATGGTGTGAAAATAAGCTTTTCTGATGCGGGCCATCTGCTCGGCTCATCAAGTATCCGTTTTGAAATCAGCGAAAACGGCGAGAGCAAAACAATTCTTTTCTCGGGTGACCTTGGAAACACAAACCGTCCGCTCATTCGCGACCCGCAAACACCGCCTGATGCTGATTATGCGGTAATTGAATCAACCTACGGCGACCGCCTACACGGCGAGCGTCCCGACTATGTTACTCAACTTAGCGCAATAATGCAGGATGCCTTTGACCGCGGCGGAAATGTTGTTATACCCTCGTTTGCCATTGGCAGAACGCAGGAGCTTTTGTACCTTATAAGAATTATCAAGGAAAAGCAACTTGTTAAAAATCACAGCAATTTTGCGGTTTATGTTGACAGTCCCTTGGCGGTAGAGGCAACAAACATTTATTCCTCAGGACTTTATGAGTATTATGACGAGGAAACACTCGCGCTGCTTAATGAGGGGATAGACCCTATCCGCTTTGATGGTCTTAAATTATCTGTAACCTCTGACGATTCAAAGCTCATTAACTTTGATAAAACACCCAAGGTTATAATCTCGGCTTCTGGTATGTGCGAGGCAGGTCGTATTCGCCACCACTTAAAGCACAATCTGTGGCGAGGCGATAGCACAGTGCTTTTCGTTGGCTATCAAGCCGAGGGTACCTTGGGCAGAAAGCTTGTTGAGGGCGAAAAAGAGATAACCCTTTTCGGCGAGAAAATCACCGTAAACGCTAAGATAGAAACCCTTGCGGGTATAAGCGGTCACGCCGATAAGAATATGCTGCTTTCTTGGCTGGAGGCTTCTTCAACGCTTAAAAAGGTGTTTGTAAATCACGGCGATGATTCTGTTTGCGACCTCTTTGCCGAGGCTGTAAGTGAAAAGCTTGGTGTTGAGGCGGTAGCACCCTTTAGCGGCGATAGCTATGACCTTGCAAGCGGTGAATGCGTGCAAAAGGGCAAGATTGTTCGAATTGAGAAAAAGAGCGAGGGCAGACATCGCGCCGAAACGGTATTCTCTCGCCTTTATGCCGCAGGTCAGCGTCTGATTAGTGTTATCAATAAGAATAAAGATAGTTCGAATAAGGATATCGCAAAATTCGCCGACCAGATTAATGCTTTAGCAGATAAATACGATAAATAGGGAGGACCTTAAATGCCAAATTATCCAACCCCCCATATAAATGCAACCCCCGATGATTTTGCAAAAACTGTGTTAATGCCAGGGGACCCGCTGAGAGCCAAGGTTATTGCCGAAAGCTTTTTAGAAAACCCAAGGCTTGTTAATTCAGTTCGCGGAATTAACGGCTATACAGGCACTTATAAGGGTGTGCCTATATCGGTTATGGCAAGCGGTATGGGAATGCCCTCTATGGCAATCTATTCTTATGAGCTTTTTAGCTTTTTCGGTGTTGAAAATATAATAAGAATAGGCTCGGCAGGCTCAATAAGCAATGATATAAAAATCCGTGATATAGTGCTCGGTATGGGCGCTTGCACCAATTCGAATTTTTCAAAGCAATATAATCTGCAGGGTGATTATTCGGCTATTTGCAGCTATGATTTGTTAAGATGCTGCACCGAGCAAGCTGAAAAATTGAATTTAAACTATCATGTCGGAAATCTGCTTTCATCTGATACTTTTTATAACGATGATACTTCAGCCACACTTAATTGGGCAAAAATGGGTGTTATGGCGGTTGAAATGGAGGCTGCGGCGCTTTATATGAACGCCGCAAGACTCGGTAAGCGAGCACTCGCCATATGCACAATATCTGACCATATCCTAACGGGTGAGGAAACCACCGCCGAGGAAAGACAGAATTCTTTTACCGATATGATGAAGCTCGCGCTTGAAACTGCAATAACGCTTTAAAAGTGGGTTTTGAAATGAAAAAAGAACTTTGCAAAACTGCAATAAAGGCTATGAACTATTCATATTCACCGTATTCCGAATTTTCTGTTGGTGCGGCATTGCTGTGTGAAAACGGTAAAATTTATACGGGCTGTAATATAGAAAATTCATCATATTCTGCCACTGTTTGCGCCGAAAGAACAGCTGTGTTCAAGGCGGTAAGTGACGGTGCGCGAGATTTTCAAATGATAGCTATTGCCGCAAGCAAAAATGGTGTTATAAAAGCCGCTTCACCTTGCGGTATATGCCGTCAGGTTATGGCGGAATTTTGTGGAGCTGACTTTAAAATACTTATCGTTACAGACAGTGATAACTTCTACGAATATACCTTGGGTGAGCTTTTGCCCGAAGTTTTCACCTTGAAAGAGGAATAATTTATGCGAATGTGTGATATTATAGCCAAAAAGCGCGACGGCGCCGAGCTTAGTGAGCAGGAAATTAATTTTTTTGTAGATGGCTATGTTAATGGCGAAATACCCGATTATCAGGTGTCGGCGCTTTTAATGGCGATATATTTCCGCGGTATGACTAACGAGGAAACTGTAAATCTCACAAAGGCGATGGCATATTCAGGCGATACAGTTGACCTTTCGGCATTCGGAAAACTTTCGGTTGATAAGCACAGCACGGGTGGAGTGGGTGATAAAACCACCCTTATAATCTCACCAATAGTCGCCGCTGCAGGCTGTAAGGTAACTAAAATGTCGGGCAGGGGACTTGGCTTCACAGGTGGCACAGTTGATAAGCTTGAAGCGATACCTAATTATAAAACCGAGCTATCACGCGAGGAATTTTTTTCTCAAGTTGAAAAAGTAGGTATGGCGGTAATAAGCCAAACGGGCAATCTTACCCCTGCTGATAAAAAGCTTTATGCATTAAGGGATGTTACCGCAACGGTTGAAAGCATACCGCTTATAACCTCAAGCATTATGAGCAAAAAAATAGCCGCGGGAGCGGCAAATATCGTGCTTGATGTGAAATATGGCTCGGGCGCGTTTATGAAGAATATAGAAGATGCGGAAAAATTAGCCGACAATATGGTAAAAATCGGTAAAATGTGCGGTATAAACACTGCCGCTTTAATAACTGATATGAATATACCTTTAGGATATGCCGTGGGCAACAGCTTAGAGCTTATCGAAGCGGTAGAGCTTCTTAAAGGAAACAGCAGGGGCGACCTATGCGAAGTGTCGCTTTGTCTTGCGGGCAATATGTTGTCATTGGTAAAGGGTATTACTACTGAAGAGGGGATATCCTTGGCGCGCGAGGCAGTTGAAAGCGGCGCCGCATATAAAAAACTGCTTGAGTGGATTTCCGCTCAGGGCGGCGATATAAGTTATATTGAAAACACAGATACTTTTGATAGGGCAAAATACATCGATACCGTAAAAGCAACAAAAGACGGATATATTTCGCAGATGAATACCCAAAAAATTGGTGAAGCAAGTATGATTTTGGGCGCAGGCCGCGCTAAAAAAGAGGATTTAATTGACTATAGCGCAGGCATAATTATTGCCGCTAAAACGGGCGACTTTGTCAAATCGGGGGATACGCTCGCAACCCTTTACACTAATGACCAGACAAGTATTTCTAACGCTTCGCAAATATATCTTGATGCGATAGCTTTATCGCAGGAAAAGCCCCCAAAAACAGAACTAATTCATAGAATCGTAAGGTAAAAAATATGGATAATCAATTTTCACGCAGCCTTCCTCTTTTAAAGGAAGAGGGCTTGGAAAAATTAAAAAAGAGCCGTGTTGCCGTTTTTGGTATTGGCGGAGTGGGAAGCTTCACAGTTGAAGCGCTTGCGCGCGCAGGTGTGGGAGCTATCGATTTAATTGATAACGACATTTATTCCGAAACGAATATGAACCGCCAGCTTTATGCCACCCAAAAAACCTTAGGTATGCAAAAAACCGCCGCGGCGCGTGAGCGCATTGAGGAAATAAACCCCGAATGCAAGGTAACTTGCCACAATGTTTTCTATCTGCCCGAAAATGCTAAAAGCTTTGATTTATCTTGCTATGATTATGTGGTTGATGCTGTTGATACGGTTGCCGCTAAGGTGGAGCTTATTGTGAGTGCCAAGACGGCGGGCGTCGACATAATCAGCTGTATGGGCGCGGGCAATAAACTAAAGCCTCAGATGTTTGAGGTGGCGGATATTTATGAAACCAGTGTGTGTCCGCTTGCTAAGGTTATGCGCGCACAGCTTAAAAAGAAAGGCATAACCGAGCTTAAGGTTGTATATTCTAAAGAGGATCCTATAAAACTCGATGGTGATAATGCCCGCGTGCCAAGCTCAGTATCCTTTGTGCCTTCAGTTGCAGGGCTTATAATCGCAGGCGAGGTAATAAAGGATTTAGTTGGAATTTAGGGTGATTTTTTGGGCAATACCGTTAAATTAAAGAATAAGAAAAACACGAAAATCATCGCCCACAGAGGGCTTAGCGGTATTGAAGCGGAAAACACCAATGCGGCCTTTATTGCGGCGGCTAACCGCAGTTATTTCGGCATTGAGGCAGATGTTCAACAGAGTCTCGACGGCGCATTTTTAATAATCCACGATAAAACCACTCGCAGGGTAGCGGATGTGGATTATGTGGTTGAAAAAACACCCCTTTCGGTATTAAGGGAGCTTACCTTAAAGCCTAAAAGCGACAAGCCTCAGCGAAGTGACCTTAAAATACCCAGCTTAGAGGAGTATATATCCATCTGTCAAAGTTATGGCAAGAAAGCGGTTTTAGAATTGAAAAATAAAATGGAGCCGCATCAGATATCTGAAATTATGAGAAGGATTAAAAAGGCGGATTATTTAGATAATACCATCATAATTTCTTTCTATATCAGCAATCTTAAAGCGCTTAGAAAAAGCTATCCAAATCAAGCGGCGCAGTATATAACTTATGAGTGTAATGAAAAGGTCTTTAAAAGCTTGTTATCATTAAAGCTTGACCTTGATATACATTTTGGCGCGGCGGATAAAGCACTTATTGATAAATGCCATAAAAACGGCATTAAGGTGAATTGTTGGACAGTCGATAACATTGGCGATGCCGAGCGGCTTATCGATTTTGGGGTAGATTATATCAGCACTAATATTCTCGAATAGAAAGACCGACTGAAATTCAGTCGGTCTTTCTATATTCTTCTTTTGGTGTCAGGGAATATTGCTTGCAAAAGGCGCGGTAAAATGCGGAATAATCGTTATATCCGCAAAGGGTTGCCACCTTAACGGGCGGCACACCGGAATTTAGAAGCCTCCTTGCGTTTGCGAGCCGCTTGGTGCTTATATAGTTTTGCACTGTTGAGCCCGTTGCCTCTTTGAATATTCTGCACAGCTGAGGCTTGCTTATATAAAATTTTGAGCAAATAATATCAAGAGATATGTTTTCGCTTAGGTTTTTGTTAACATACCGAACAATTTTTTGAGCGGTGGTGCTGCCCTCGTGTTCAATATCTCTTGACTTAAATATTAAATAAAGCTCATTAAGAATATATATAAGGTTAACCGATAACTGTAAATGTCGGTCCTCGGCGGGGGAAGTAATGTTTTGCAAAAACGCTTGATGAATTTCAGGCTTAAATTCATTTCTTGAATATTGATTAAAGTTTCCTGAGGCTCTGTCAAAAAAAGGCTTTAAAAGTCTGTCGGTAGGGTCTATCGATTGTAAAAGCTTATCGCCGAAATGAAAGGTTATTCGTTCATAAGGCTCGCTGGCATCAATATCAATATAATGCGCTTCATCAGGGCGCATTATTATAATATCACCCCTTGAAAGGGTATATTCATTGCCTTCAATTCGGAATTTTCCCCTTCCGCGTAGGAAAACATAAAGCTCAAATCTGTTATGAGCATGCATTTTAAATGATGCCTTGTCAGGCTTTTCATCAAGAGAAAAGTGGCAGGAAAAATCCTTTGCGCTAAAACCAAAATGATTATCCATAATATCACCGAGGGTATTATAACACACTTTGATAAGATTTGCAATATTATAGGATAATATTTGCAATTTCATTGTTTAATTTAATAAGTTATAATATATGTGTATATATCATATACGGGAGAGTGAAAAAATGGATAGAAGCTATCTTTTGCAAGGTAAAACTTCAAAAAAAATCTATGATAGCGTAAAGAACTTGCCAATTATTGATTATCATTGCCATCTATCACCAAAAGAAATTTTCGAGGATAAGTGTTTTGATAATATCGGTGAAATGTGGCTCGCGGCTGACCATTATAAGTGGCGCCTTATGCGAACTGCAGGTATTGATGAGTATTTTATCACGGGCGATGCATCTTGGCATGATAGATTTATAAAATACGCCGAGGCGGTTGAGTTTGCCGCAGGCAATCCACTTTATCATTGGTCACATATGGAGCTTTCACAGTTTTTCGGCATTGATACTCCTTTAAGAGCTGATACTGCTGAGGATATCTGGAACAGGGCAAATGCTTATATCAAGAAAAATAAGCTTTCTCCGAGAAAGCTTATTGCACAGTCAAATGTTGAGGCGCTTTGCACTACCGACGATATAATTGACACACTCCAGTGGCACGATAAAATTCGTGAGGACAAGTCAATAAGCACAAAGGTTCTTCCATCCTACAGAACAGATAACCTTATGCTAATGTTAAGAGATGGCTACTTAGTTTATCTTGATAAGCTTTCCGAAGTTTCGGGTATTAAGGTTGAAAACCTTGAAACACTTAAGGCAGCAGCCGAGCAGCGACTTAACTTCTTTGTGGAAAAGGGCTGTGTGTTTACCGATATTGGAATGCCTTATTTCCCGAAAGAAATTTATGACGACGCGGCCGCCGATAAGGTATTTTCGGATATTCTTAACGGCAAAAAGGTGAGCGAGGCTGATTACTTAGGTCTTATCGGTAACCTTTATGTGTTCTTCGGTAAGCTTTACAAAGAAAACAACCTTGTAATGCAGCTTCATCTTTCGGTAATCCGTAACTCTAATACGAATCTTTTCTCCAAGCTCGGCGCCGACTGCGGCGTTGACTGTGTAGGTGATACAATAAGCGGCAACGATATCGTAACCGTGCTTGACGCTATAAATAAAAACAGCGGTCTTCCAAGAACTATCGTTTACACACTTAACAGCGCAAACGCTTCGCAAATAGCCTCTATCACAGGCGCTTTCCCAGCAACCCGCTGCGGTGCGGCTTGGTGGTTCTGTGACCACAAGCGCGGAATAGAGGAGGAGATAAACATCATCTCGGAAAACAGCTCTATTGGTGCGTTTCTCGGTATGCTTACCGACTCCCGTAGCTTTTTATCCTATGCTCGCCACGATTATTTCCGCAGAATACTTTGCAATATGATAGGCGACTGGGTTGATAAAAAAGAATTTGATGCTGCAAGTGCTCAAAAACTCGCAGGCAAAATAAGTTATTATAATATTAAAGAAATGGTAGGTGCAAGCATATGCAAATGACATTCCGCTGGTACGGTGAGGGTAACGATAAAATTTCCCTTCAGGACATTAAACAAATTCCGGGGGTTTCGGGAATTGTTTGGGCTCTTCACGATAAAATGCCGGGTGAAATCTGGAGTGAAGAGGAAATTGCAAAGGTAAAAGCACAGTGTGATGAATATGGCTTTAACATTGATGTTGTTGAGTCGGTTAATGTTCACGATGACATCAAAATCGGTCTTCCAACCCGTGATAAGTATATCGAAAACTATATTCAAACAATCCGCAACCTTGCAAAGTTTGGTGTAAAGGTTATCTGCTATAACTTTATGCCCATATTCGACTGGACTCGTTCTGATTTATTCCATCCCGTTGGTGATGGCTCCACCGCTCTTTTCTATGAAAAGGGAATGATTCAGGATGACTATAACGCAATGGCAAATTATATTCTTGAATTCACCGAAAAATATAATATGTCTTTCCCAGGTTGGGAGCCTGAAAGAATGGCAAAGCTTGATGAGCTTTTCAAGGCTTATGAGGGTGTTGACCACGAAAAGCTTTGGGCAAATCTTAAATACTTCCTTGAAAAATTAATGCCCGTTTGTGAGGAAACAGGCATTAAAATGGCAATTCATATGGATGATCCCCCATGGGATATATTCGGTCTTCCTCGTCTTCTTGTTGATGAGCCTAGCATCGACCGCTTCTTGAAAATGGTTGATAATCCTCACAACTGCTTAACCCTTTGTTCGGGAAGCCTTAATGCTAACCCCGAAAATAATGTTGCCAGCATTGTAAGAAAGCACTGTGACCGTATTGCCTTTGCGCATATACGCAATGTAAAGCACTTCCCGAACGGTGATTTCTCGGAGGCAAGCCACCGCGACTGTGATGGCGACACAGGCATTCTTGATATTTTAAAGGCATATCACGACTGTGGCTTTGATGGTTATATCCGTCCCGACCACGGCAGACACCTTTGGGGCGAAAAGGCAGGTACAGTTCGCCCGGGTTACGGCTTATATGACCGTGCACTTGGCATAATGTATATGCTGGGTGTTTGGGATACACTTGAAAAGGAGAGTAAGTAATTATGGGAAAAATTATTGTTATAACAGGTGCAGGCGGCGTGCTTTGCTCAGGCTTTGCTGAATTTTTGGCATCAAAAGGTGCAAAGGTAGCACTTTTAGACCTTAACGACATTGCAGCTCAGGCTGTTGCTGACCGCATAACCGCCAAGGGTGGAATTGCAAAGGCATATAAGTGCAACTGCCTTGATAAAGCAGATATCGAGTCTGTTCACGAAAAGGTGCTTGCAGACCTTGGCAAGTGTGATATCCTTATTAACGGCGCAGGAGGTAACAACCCTAAGTGCACAACTGCACACGAGGAATATGTTGCAGGCGATGAAAACGCTCAGGATATTCTCACATTCTTCAACATTGATGAAAAGGGCTTCAACTTCGTGTTTGACCTTAACCTAAAGGGTGTTTTGCTTCCAAGTCAGGTGTTTATGCCCGATATGCTCGGCAGAAAGGGCTGCTGCGTTCTTAATGTTTCCTCAATGAACGCATATCGCCCGCTTACCAAAATACCCGCTTACTCTGCTGCTAAGGCTGCAGTTACCAACTTCACCTCTTGGCTTGCAGTTCACTTTGCAAAAGAGGGTATCCGTGTTAATGCAATAGCACCTGGCTTCTTTGTAAGTAATCAGAACAGAGCGTTACTCTTTAACGAAGACGGCACTCCAACTGCCAGAACAAACAAGATTCTTCGTTCAACTCCTATGGGCAGATTCGGCGAGGCTGAAGAGTTGCTCGGTACAGTTGAATGGTTACTTGATGAAGAAAAATCAGGCTTCGTAACAGGTATAACTGTTCCTGTTGATGGTGGCTTCTCCGCATATTCAGGAGTGTAATTGTGCCAGATATTAAAATTTTTGCATTTGCCGATGAAGCGTCTCCTATGATAGACGGGCAGATTGAAGCTATGAAGCGTAATGGTCTGCAAGGTCTTGAAATTCGTAATGTTGACGATGTAAATGTTTCGGATATCACGCTCGATAAGGCTCGTGAGGTACGCTCAAAGCTTGATAATGCCGGTCTTATTACCTGGTCTATCGGTTCGCCAATCGGTAAAATTGATATTGAAAAGGACGATTTTTCAGCGCACCTTGAGAAATTAAAGCATACAATTGAAATTGCTAACATTTTGGGCGCTGAAAATATTCGTATGTTCTCATTCTATATGCCAACCGATAAGGATTCTTCCATTTTCAAGAATGAGGTTTTAGACCGTCTTGGCAAAATGGCAGAAATCGCTCACGGCACGGGTGTTACTCTTTGTCATGAAAATGAAAAGGGAATATATGGTGACAAAGCGGCGCAGTGCCTTGAAATCCTCACTACTATTCCCGAAATTAAGGGAATATTCGACCCTGCAAACTTTGTTCAAAGCGGTGAGGATACTATCGCCGCTTGGAGACTGCTCAAGCCCTACGTAAAGTATATGCATGTTAAGGACGCAAGGGCAAGTGACGATGTTATCGTTCCTGCAGGCAGTGGTGACGGAAACTTCAAAATTATAGTTCCCGAATATATTGCCGCGGGTGGTACCGCGTTTACAATGGAGCCTCACCTTAAGGAATTCAGTGGTCTTGCGGGCCTTGAGCGCGAGGGCGAGGAAAGCAAGGTTGGCGAGTTTAATTTTGCCACAGGCGATGAGGCGTTTGATTATGCTTGCAAGACATTTAAAGCAATCCTTTAATTTTTGGAGTAAATAAAAATGAGTAAAAAAGTAAAACTTGGACTTATCGGCTTTGGTAATATGGGTACAGGTCATACCGCTAATCTTATGGCAGGCAAATGCCCTGAAATTGAGCTTGTTGCTATCTGCGATAAGAATCCTGCTCGCATTGATTTTGCAAAGAATAAGTATCCCGAACAGAATTTTACATATTTTACAGATGCTATCGAAATGCTTGATAGCGGTCTTATAGATGCTTGTTTGGTTGCTGTTCCTCACTATGACCACACAACATATTCTATCGAATGTATGAAGCGTGGAATTCATGTTATGTGTGAAAAGCCCGCAGGTGTTTACACCAAGCAGGTTCGTGAAATGAACGAGGTAGCAGCCGAAAACCCCGAAGTTGTTTTCGGTATGATGTTTAATCAGCGTACAAACCCCGTTTACAAAAAGATGCGCGAGCTTGTTAAATCGGGCAAATACGGTCAGATTCGCCGCACAAACTGGCTTATCACGAACTGGTATCGCACACAAGCATACTATAATTCGAGCGATTGGCGCGCAACCTGGGCAGGTGAAGGCGGCGGTGTGCTCCTTAATCAGTGTCCCCATCAGCTTGATTTGTGGCAGTGGATTTGCGGTATGCCCATTAAGGTTCAGGCAAACATTAAGTATGGTCAATGGCACGATATTGAGGTTGATGACGATGTAACAGCCTATGTTGAGTATGAAAATGGAGCTACAGGCGTGTTTATCACGACAACAGGCGATGTTTGCGGTACAAACCGCTTTGAAATTCAGATGGATGGCGCTAAGCTTGTTTGTGAAAACGATAAGCTTACCGTTACCGAATACGAAACACATGAGCCTGAATTCAATGCAAAAAACAAAGATATTTTCCCTGCGTTCCCAACAAAGAACCTTGATATTGAAATAACCGAAGAAAACCCACAACATTGGGGTGTTCTAAACGCTTGGGCTGGCAAGATTATTCACGGTACAGATTTAGTGGCAGATGGCTCTGAGGGAATTATGGGCGTAACCCTTTCAAATGCTATGCATCTTTCTGATTTCCTTGGCAAAACAATTGAGCTTCCGTTTGATGAGGAGCTTTATTATGAGGAACTTATGAAGCGAGTAGCAACCTCTAAAAAGAAGGAAAATATAACTGCTGTGTTTGCTGATACCACAGGTACTTACGGCGGTTCAAAATAATAAAACTATCCCCTAACGGAGGGCTGAAAAATGGATAAAGTAAGAGTAGGAATTATAGGGATTGGCAATATCGGTACAGCCCACGCAAGCTATGTGGGCGGCGGTAAAATAGAAGGTCTGCAGCTTGCGGCGCTTTGCGATATCTCGCCTGAGCGGCAGCAATATTGCAAAGATAATTACCCTGAAATTCCGATATATACCGATTATCAAGATATGCTTTCAAGCGGTCTTATTGATGCGGTAATCGTATCTGTTCCGCATAGGTTGCATTGCGATATTGCAATTGAAGCCTTAAATCAAGGATTACATATTTTAGTTGAAAAACCGGTTGATGTTACCGTTACTAAGGCAAAGGCGCTAAATTTAGCTATCCAAAAAAGCGGTAAAAAAGCGGCAATTATGTTTAATCAGCGCACCAATGAAATATTTCAAAAGGCGCGCGAAATTGTAAAAAGCGGTCAGCTTGGTGCACTAAAGCGCACAGTGTGGATAGTTACCAACTGGTATAGAACACAGTATTATTACGATTCGGGCGACTGGCGTGCAACATGGGCAGGTGAAGGCGGTGGCGTGCTTCTTAATCAGGCACCCCATAATCTTGATATATGGCAGTGGATATGCGGTGTACCAACAGAGGTTAGGGCGGTTTGCGATATCGCAAAATTCCATAATATCGAGGTTGAGGATGATGTAACTATCCTCACCCGCTATGAAAACGGCGCAACGGGCGCATTTATCACCTCAACAGGTGAATTTCCAGGTACTAACCGTCTCGAAATTTCGGGTGAGCTTGGTAAAATCGTGCTTGAAAATAACACTCTTAAATGGTGGAAACTGCCTGTTAACGAGCGCGAATTTTGTGCTACCACCCAGCAAAGCTTCCCAACTATTGAAACAGAGTATTCCGAATTTGTTTCAACCAACACTAATGATATAGCCCATCAGGGAATATTGCAGAATTTTTCTAATGCGATACTTGAAGATGAAGAGCTTTTATCCCCTGCGATAGAGGGAATGAATGCGCTTTCTATATCCAATGCTGCTTATCTTTCTTCTTGGAAGAATGGTGCTACTGTTAAGCTTCCTATAGATAATAAGGAATTTGATAAGCATTTTTACAAGCGCGTGAAAAAATCGGTAGTTAAAACTGCAGTTTCTAAAAAAACAGGCAATGAGGATTATTCATCCCGTTGGCAGGTTAAATGGTAAAAATAAAGCCGTGAGTTTTGCTCACGGCTTTGATTTTTTAAAGTGTTGTGTTAACCAAATTTTTGTTGTATAATAAACGAGTGGAGGGATAATATGCAGCTTGTTATAATTACTGCCTTAGGCGTTGGAGCCGCAACAATTTTCGGCTCGCTTATAGGCTTTGCTTTTAAAAATATAACACATAAGTTTTCTGATATAATGACCTCGTTCGCGGCAGGCGTTATGCTTGCGGCGGCAGTCTTAGGCCTTATATTGCCCTCGGTTGAATATGGCGGCAGATGGGGCTTGCTTATCACAGTTGCGGGAATTTTTGTGGGCGCGCTATCCCTTAACCTTATCGATAAGCTTGTGCCGCATCTTCATAAAATGGTTGGCAGCGAACTTGAAGCACACAAGAACTCCGAACTTAGTAGGGTTTTGCTTTTTGTAACGGCTATTGCAATTCACAATCTGCCCGAGGGCATTGCCGCAGGCGTCGGCTTTGGCTCGGGTGATACCTCGCAAGCACTGCTTATCGCGGGCGGTATAGCCTTGCAAAATATCCCTGAGGGTATGGTGATAATAGGCCCTATGCTCGCAGCAGGTGTTTCGCCTAAAAAAACCTTTATCTGCGCTATGGCAACGGGACTTGTTGAGGTTGTAGGCACCTTTATAGGATATTTCGCCGTAAATATTGCATCGGCAGTTTTGCCGTTTGCACTCGCATTTGCGGGCGGCACAATGCTTTATGTTATAAGCGACGAGATGATACCCGAAACCCATGCCCACGGCAACCAGCGTGGCGCTACCTACGCATTACTTGTCGGCTTTTGTGTAATGTTAATAACTGATGTTCTTTTAGGATAAGATAAAAAAGAAAAGGGGAGAGAAGCCCGATGGAAAAGTTTAAATTAACATCTAAATACAAGCCGACGGGCGACCAGCCCCAAGCGATAGAGCAAATAGTGAACGGTATCAATAAAGGCTACCGTGAGCAAACATTATTGGGTGTAACGGGTAGCGGTAAAACATTTACTATGGCGAATATCATTGAAAAAGTAAACCGCCCCACACTCGTTCTCGCTCACAACAAAACACTCGCCGCACAGCTTTGTACCGAGTTTAAGGAATTTTTTCCTGAGAATGCGGTTGAATACTTTGTATCCTATTATGACTACTATCAGCCCGAAGCATATATACCTGGCACTGACACCTATATCGAAAAGGACAGCGCCATAAATGATGAAATAGATAAATTGCGCCACAGCGCCACCTGTGCGCTTTCGGAGCGGCGCGATGTTATAATTGTGGCTTCGGTTTCTTGTATCTATTCGCTCGGTAACCCTATTGATTATCGCAACATGGTAATTTCACTTCGCACCGGTATGGAAAAGAATCGCGATGAGCTAATTAGAAAACTTGTTGATTTGCAATACGAGCGCAACGATATAAACTTCACTCGCAATAAATTCCGTGTGCGAGGCGACACGGTAGAGGTTTATCCCGCATATTCATATGGCAATGCGCTGAGGATTGAGTTTTTCGGCGATGAAATCGATAGAATAAGCGAAATCAATACTGTTACGGGTGAGGTTAAGCAGTTTTTGTCTCACACCGCAATTTATCCCGCATCACACTATATTGTGCCACAGGATAAAATGGCTGATGCGCTCGAACAGCTTCGTCTTGAAATGGAGGAGCGTGTGCAGTTTTTTACCGAAAACGAGAAATATATTGAGGCGCAGCGCATCCGTCAGCGCACTGAATATGATATTGAGATGCTCAGAGAAATCGGTATGTGCAAGGGCATTGAAAACTATTCGCGTGTGCTTTCCGGCAGAGCGCCGGGCAGCACACCGTCAACACTGCTTGATTATTTCCCCGATGATTTTCTGCTTTTTGTGGATGAATCGCATGTAACATTGCCTCAGGTGCGTGGTATGTTCGGCGGTGATAGGGGAAGAAAGGATAACTTAATTGAATATGGTTTCCGTTTGCCATCGGCATACGATAATCGCCCGCTTAATTTTGATGAATTTTACAGTCACATAAACCAAGCGGTGTTTGTTTCGGCAACCCCAGGTGAGTTTGAAAAACAACACTCAGCACAAATTGCCGAGCAAGTTATCCGCCCGACAGGGCTTTTGGACCCGCCTGTTACAGTAAAGCCGAGTGAGGGGCAGATTGATGATATTGTCTCTCAGATTAATACGCGTGTCGAGCGCGGTGAGCGTGTTCTTATAACAACACTTACCAAAAAAATGGCAGAGGATTTAACCGAATACCTTGAAAATCTCGATATTAAGGTGCGCTATATGCACTATGATATCGACACTATTGAGCGTATGGAGATTATCCGCGATTTGCGACTTGGCGAATTTGATGTGCTTGTGGGCATAAACCTTTTGCGCGAAGGTCTTGATATACCCGAGGTTTCACTTGTGGCAATACTTGATGCCGATAAAGAGGGCTTTCTAAGAAGCGAAACTTCGCTTGTGCAGACTATTGGCCGCGCCGCGCGAAATGCAAACGGCGAGGTTATAATGTATGCCGATAGTGTTACCCGTTCTATGGAAAATGCTATCCGCGAGACCGAGCGCCGTCGCGCAATTCAGCAGCGTTATAACGAGGAAAACGGTATAATACCCAAAACCATCGTTAAGGATGTTTATGATATTATTGAAATCGGTACTAAGGTAGAGGGTGAAAAGGCTGATAAGAAGCTCAGCCGCGCCGAAAAGGAAGCGCTTATCAAGCGACTTACAAATGAAATGAAGCAGGCGGCAAAGATACTCGAATTCGAGCACGCCGCATATCTGCGCGACCGCATAGAAAAGCTTCGCAAAAAATAAGCAGTGTAAAATATATTAGGTTAGCAAATTATGGAGGAAGATATTTTGTCAAGTGATAAGCTGATAATCAAGGGTGCAAGAGAGCATAATCTCAAAAATATCGATGTTGAAATTCCGCGTGATAAGCTTGTTGTGTTTACAGGTCTTTCGGGTAGCGGAAAATCATCACTCGCTTTCGATACTATTTATGCCGAGGGTCAACGCCGTTATGTTGAATCCCTTTCAAGCTATGCTCGTCAGTTCTTAGGACAGATGGAAAAGCCTAATGTTGATAGTATTGACGGTCTTTCTCCCGCTATATCCATAGACCAGAAAACCACCTCAAAAAATCCCCGCTCAACTGTGGGCACCGTTACCGAGATTTATGATTATCTACGACTTTTATATGCGCGAGTTGGCGTGCCGCACTGTCCTGTTTGCGGCAAAGAGATAAGCCAGCAGTCTACCGACCAGATAGTAGATACCGTTATGGCTTTGCCTGAGGGCAGTAAAATTCAGATACTTTCTCCCATAGTAAAGGGCAGAAAGGGTGAGCACGCAAAGGAGCTTGAGCGCGTTCGCAAATCAGGCTATGCGCGTGTTCGAATAGATGGTAATATTTTCGATCTTTCAGAGGAAATAAAGCTCGAAAAGAATAAAAAGCATATGATAGAGGTGGTGGTTGACCGCCTTGTTATAAAGTCTGAAATTCGCTCTCGACTGACTGATAGCATTGAAACTGCCCTTAATCTTTCAGGCGGACTTGTTGCGGCAGATGTGATAGATGGCGAAGAACTGCAGTTTTCTCAAAGCTATGCATGCGATGAACACGGCATCAGCATTCCAGAGCTTACCCCCACAATGTTTTCCTTTAATAATCCACTGGGCGCTTGCCCCACCTGCACGGGCATTGGCGTGTTTATGAAGATAGACCCGCGGCTTATTATTCACGATGAGGATAAATCATTGGCGGAGGGTTGTATTAAAGCGGCGGGTTGGGGCGTTAATTCCTATTTTAATCCCGATGCGGGCGCTATTGCGCAGATGTATTATAACGGTATTGCAAATAAATACGGCTTTGATATAAGCACCCCTTGGAAGGATATTCCCGAAAAGGCTAAAAACGCCGTGCTTTACGGAACAGGGGAGGAAAAGCTCGAGCTTCACCGCAACACCGATTTCGGCGGCGGCAAATATTATGCGCCTTTTGAGGGTGTTGTAAACAACCTTCAAAGAAGATATGAAAACACCAAAAGCGATTGGGCTCGCGCCGAGTATGAAAGCTATATGAGCGAGAGCCAGTGCCCAGATTGTAAGGGCGCGCGACTTAAGCCAGAATACCTTGCGGTAACCGTTGGCGGAATAAATATCGAGCAGTTCTGCGAAATGTCTATAGCAGAGGAAATTAAGTTTATAAACAATTTAAAATTTTCCGAGCGCGACCAAATGATAGCAGAGACGATTTTAAAAGAGATAAATTCACGCCTTTCCTTCCTTTCGAGCGTGGGACTTGATTATCTGTGCCTTTCACGCTCGTCAGGCACCCTTTCGGGCGGCGAGAGCCAACGCATACGCTTGGCAACACAGATAGGCTCATCTCTTATGGGTGTGCTGTATGTTCTTGATGAACCGAGCATAGGACTTCATCAGCGTGATAACGAGCGTCTGCTTGCTACACTTAAGAGACTTCGCGACCTCGGCAACACCCTTATAGTGGTGGAGCACGATGAGGATACAATGCGCGAAGCCGATTATATTGTTGATATAGGACCGGGAGCGGGTATCCACGGCGGTAAGCTTGTGTTCAGCGGAACACCTGAAGAGCTTAAAAATTGCGAAAATTCTATAACTGCTGATTATCTTTACGGCAAAAAGAGCATCCCCGTACCGCAGAGTCGCCGCAAGGGCAACGGTAACACACTCACCATAAAGGGAGCCTCGGAGAATAATCTTAAGAATATTACCGTCAAAATACCGCTTGGTAAGTTTGTTTGTGTTACGGGTGTTTCGGGCAGCGGCAAATCGTCGCTTGTCAATGATATTATTTATAAGGTGCTTGCAAACAAGCTCAACCGCGCTAAAACAATAGCGGGCAAATATAAATCTATCGAGGGTATCGAGCATCTTGATAAGGTTATCGATATTGACCAGTCACCGATAGGCAGAACTCCGCGAAGCAATCCCGCCACCTATACGGGTGTGTTCAATGATATAAGAGAGTTGTTTGCCAACACAAAGGATGCCAAGGCAAAGGGCTATGCCGCAGGCAGATTTTCCTTTAATGTTAAGGGAGGCCGCTGTGAAGCCTGCAGTGGTGACGGTATTTTAAAAATTGAAATGCATTTCCTCCCCGATATTTATGTGCCCTGCGAGGTCTGTGGCGGCACCCGCTATAATCGCGAAACCCTTAATGTCAAATATAAGGGCAAGAATATCTATGATGTGCTTGAAATGACGGTTGAGGAGGGAATGAACTTCTTTGAAAGCCATCCCAAAATCCACCGCAAGCTGAAAACACTGTTTGATGTGGGCCTTGGATATATTAAAATCGGTCAGAGCGCTACCACCCTTTCGGGCGGTGAGGCGCAAAGAGTTAAGCTTGCAACCGAGCTTTCTAAAAAAAGCACGGGCAAGACCATTTATATTCTTGATGAGCCCACCACAGGTCTTCACACTGCTGATGTTCACCGCCTTATTGAGGTGCTTCAGCGCCTTGTGGATGCGGGCAACACCGTGCTTGTTATCGAGCATAATCTTGATGTTATTAAGGTTGCCGACCATATTATCGACTTAGGTCCCGAGGGCGGCAACGGCGGCGGCACCGTGGTTTGCGCGGGCACTCCCGAAAAAATATGTGAGTGCGAGCAGTCTCACACGGGCAGATTTTTAAAGAATGTGCTTTAAATTTACACATTATTCACCAAATAATCGTGTTTAACTATTAGAATGTAAGAAAAAGGGGGTGGGGTAATGTTTGGCTATGTGCGCGCTTGTAAGAGCGAGCTTAAGGTTAAGGAATATGAGCTTTATAAAGCAGTTTACTGCTCTCTTTGTCGTGAGCTTGGCAAAAGCTATGGTATTTTATCCCGCCTAACACTTAGCTATGACTTCACCTTTTTGGCGCTGCTTAATATGTCATTAAGAGACGGATGTGATGGCTTCCACCAAAAGCGTTGTGCATTTAATCCCCTTAAAAAGTGCAATTATTGTAAGGATAGCGAGGGGCTAAAAATGCCCTCGGCCGCGGCAATGATAATGCTATATTATAAAATCCTTGATAATATAGAGGACGAGCGTGGTTTTAAAAAAATAGGATTTTATCTTTTAAAGCCAATTTTTTCGGGCGCACATAAAAAGGCGGCGAAGTCTTATCCGAAGATAGAAAGCGTTGTAGCAGATTATATAAAAAGGCAGTCGGAATTAGAAAAAAACGACTGTAAAAGCCTTGATGAGGCGGCAGACCCCACAGCTAAAGCAATGTCAGAAATGCTTTCCCTTTGCAGTGAGGATGAAGTTCAAAAGCGAATACTCAGCCGTTTGGGTTATTGCATAGGCAGGTATATCTATCTGCTTGATGCCGCCTGTGACCTGCCACAAGATATTAAGGATGGCTCTTATAATGTGTTAAAGAGCGAAATAAAGGGTAACCCACGGGAATATGCAAAGGAGCGCATAACCCCTCAGCTTTATGTCTGCGCTAACGAGGCCGCAAAGGCATTTGAATTGCTTGATATAAAGAAGTATAAATCTATACTTGGCAATATAATCTATTTAGGACTTGAAGATACCTTCACAAAGGAGTTAACAAATGAAAAATCCATATGAAGTGTTGGGCGTTTCCAAAAACGCAACCGAAGAGGAAATTAAAAACGCATATCGTGAGCTTGCACGAAAGTATCACCCCGATAATTATAGTGATAACCCGCTTTCCGACCTCGCAGGCGAAAAAATGAAAGAGATTAATGAAGCATATGATGCAATTATGAACTCTCGCCGCTCGGGTTCTAAATCCTATGGCGGAAATAGCGGCTATAACTCATCGGCGCAGTCAAGCTTCCCTGAGGTGCGCTCGCTTATAAACCAAAACCGACTTGAACAGGCTCAAGAGGTGCTCGATGGCGTACCCCCACAGCGTCGCGATGCCGAATGGTATTTCCTTAACGGCACAGTTCTTTATCGCCGCGGCTGGTTCGACCAAGCCTACACAAGCTTTGCAACCGCAGTTAGAATGAACCCTGCAAATCCCGAATACCGCAACGCTATGAACAACGCCCAGCGTCAAACCGGCGCGCAGTATAATCCCTACCGTTCTTACGGCACAAGCACCAGTGCTTGCGATGTTTGTCAAGGCCTTATCTGTGCAGATTGCTGCTGCGAATGTATGGGCGGCGATTTGATACCTTGTTGTTGATATGATGAACACTAAAAAAATCACTTTTTGCGCTATAATGGCATCTCTCGCTGTGGCAGTAATGCTTACGGGATATTTCCCATACCTCACATACGCCATACCCGCGCTTGCAGGGCTCTTTACAATGATAGCACTTATAGAGTGCGGCGCTTTCTGGTCGTTAGGTACTTATATAACAATATCATTAATAGTGCTTCTTATAGGTGAGAGCGAAACCAAGGTGCTTTTTATACTGTTTTTCGGCTATTATCCGATATTAAAAGCGATTATCGAAAGGATAAACAGTCAGGCAGTTGAGTGGATATTAAAGCTTATATGCTTTAATATAGCGGCTATTGCAAGCTATTTTGTTTCAAGCCTCCTGTTTGCAATTTCTTTCGATGAATTTGGCGAATGGGGCAGATACGGCGCGCTTATTTTCTTAGTACTTTGCAATATCGTGTTTGTGGTTTATGATATCGGCATATCGCGAGTAGCCTCATTTTATATGTATCGCCTGCACGGGAAAATCAAAAAATTTATAAAGTAGGGGACGATGCCGCACATCGTCCCGATTTTTTATTTACATTTGTTGTGTTTTGTTGTAAAATGATAAAAATGCAAGAGGGGTGAGGGAATGAGAAATATAGTGATAATCGGTGGCGGCGCCGCAGGACTCAAAGCGGCAAGCGCCGCGGCATTTTTTTTAAAGGATAAGCCGCACACCATAACGCTTATCGAAAAGAATTCCCGCCCCGCACGCAAGGTTATGATAACAGGTAAGGGCAGATGCAATGTCACCAATAACTGTGATGAGCAAACCCTTATCGCCAATGTTCCTAAAAACGGCAAATTCCTCTATTCCGCTTTTAATAACTATAATTCTCAGGACACTATGTCCTATTTTGAAAGTATGGGTGTGCCGCTTAAAACCGAACGCGGCAACCGTGTTTTCCCTGTATCCGATAAAGCAGTGGATATAGTTGATGCGCTTGTTAAACCCGTTCAGAAGACTTGTAATATTATAGAGGGTACTGCCGAAAGTATAATCGCGCCAAATGGCTCTGTTACAGCAGTCAAGCTTACCGATGGCAGAATTCTTGAGGCTGATAGCGTGATACTTGCCACAGGCGGTATGTCCTATCCGCTTACAGGCTCCACAGGGGATGGCTATAAAATGGCGGCGGAATTAGGTCACACTGTAACCGAGCTTAAGCCCTCGCTTGTGGGACTTGAATGTCACGAAGGCTTTTGTACCCGCCTTGCAGGGTTATCGCTTAAAAATGTAACACTTAGCGTTTTTGAAAAAGGAAAGAAAAAACCGCTTTATAAGGATATGGGCGAAATGCTCTTTACCCACACAGGCATATCCGGTCCTTTGACACTCAGCGCCTCGGCTTATCTTAGATATATGGGTAAAAAGGAATATTATGCCGAAATTGATTTAAAGCCCGCCTTGGATGAAGTGCAGCTTGATAAGCGAATTTTGCGTGATTTTGAGGGTGAATTAAATAAAGACTTTGCAAATTCGCTTGATAAGCTGCTTCCAAAAAGCATCATTCCGATTATAATATCAATATCGGGTATTGCGCCTCAAACCAAGGTTAATCAGATAAGCCGCGAGCAAAGGCAGTCTTTAATAGATGCAATTAAGCATTTCACAGTTAATATAACTGCTTTTCGCCCTATTGAGGAGGCGATAATCACAAGCGGCGGCATATCTGTTAAGGAAATCGATCCCGCTACTATGCAGTCAAAGCTAATATCTGGTCTTTTTTTTGCGGGCGAGATAATTGATGTTGATGCCTTTACTGGCGGTTTTAATTTACAAATAGCATTTTCAACCGGCTTTTTAGCGGGTAAAAGTGCAGCTAAAGGAGAATAAATATGATTTCAATTGCATTAGATGGTCCTGCAGGAGCAGGTAAAAGCACACTTGCAAAGGCGGCGGCAAAGGAGCTTGGCTTTATATATGTTGATACAGGCGCCCTTTACAGAGCAATAGGTCTTAAATTCAGCCGCGCAGGCTTTGACACCGACCTTAATTGCGATATTGAGGCAATTTTAAACGGCACCGAAATAAATATAAAATTTGTGGACGGCACACAGCATGTTTTGCTTGACGGCGAGGATGTTTCGGATGAAATCCGCACTCCAAAGGCTTCTATGATGGCTTCTGCCGTATCGGCAAAACCCGCAGTGCGAGCATTTCTGCTTGAAATGCAAAGAAAACTTGCGCGTGAAAATAATGTGCTTATGGATGGTAGAGATATAGGCACCGTTGTTCTGCCCAATGCCACAGTTAAGGTGTTTGTTACCGCTTCTGCCGAGGAGCGAGCCGACCGCCGCTATAAGGAACTCAAGGAAAAGGGAATGGATGTAAACTATAAGGACATCTATGATGATATCGTGCAGCGCGACTATAATGATTCCCACCGCGAGATAGCGCCACTCAAACCCGCCGAGGATTCGGTTATGTTCGATACCACAGGCTGTAATCTCGAGCAGTCCTTAGACCGCCTTATGAAGCTGTTGAATGAGAGGTTAAACTGATTTGAAAATAACACTTGCTAAAACCGCGGGTTTTTGCTTTGGAGTAAATCGCGCGGTGCAGATGGTATATGACCTTCTTGAAAAGGGTGAGCGGGTTTGCACATTAGGTCCTATTATCCACAACGCTCAAATGGTGGCTCAGCTTGAAGAGCGTGGTGTGCGCATTGTGGAAAGCCCTGATGAGGTAAGGGAAAACGAAACCCTAGTCATCCGTTCACACGGTGTTGGTGCCGCAGTTTATAAGAATGCCAAGGATTTGGGGGTAACAGTATGCGATGCTACCTGCCCATTCGTTGAAAAGATACATAAAATTGTGGCTGAGCGTTCAGCCGCGGGAGATATAATTCTCATTTCGGGAGATGAAAAGCATCACGAGGTTATAGGTATTATCGGCCACTGTAGCGGTCAGTATTATGTGTTCTCAACACCTGATGAGCTCGAAAAATTGCTTGAAAATCACCCTGAACTCAAAGAAAATCCTGTTTCAGTGGTGTCACAGACCACTTTTAACGCAAAAAAATGGATTTTTAGCCAAGAAATTTTAAAAAAAGTATGTACAAATGTAAAAATTTTTGATACAATATGTTCTGCAACTTCTACAAGACAAAGTGAAGCGCGCGAGCTTGCGGCGGTCAGTGATGTTATGGTTGTCATCGGCGGCAGGCACAGCTCAAACACGGGAAAGCTATTTGATGTTTGTGCATCGCTTTGTGAAAGAACGCATCTTATCGAAACCGCTTCGGAAATTAGCGCCGAATGGTTTTCGGGTATAGAGAATGTAGGGGTTGTCGCAGGCGCTTCAACGCCCGCGGGTATTATAAAGGAGGTTATTAAAACCATGTCGGAAATTTTACAACCGGTTGATGAACAGATGGAGGGAAATGAAACTGTTCAAAAAAGCTTCGAGGAAATGACAGATGAGGAAGCATTTGAGGCTTCGCTCAGCAGCCTTACAGGCGATCAGAAGGTATGCGGTACTGTAATTGCAGTAAACGCAGCCGAGATTACTGTGGACATCGGCAGAGGTGTAACAGGCTATATCACCGCTGATGAATATTCATCAGACTCAAATGTCGATTTGTTAAGCGAAGTTAAGGTAGATGATAAGCTTAATCTTATCATTATGAAGATCAATGATCAGGAAGGAACCGCAATGCTTTCTAAGCGTCGTTACGATGCTATTGCCGGTTGGGACAATATAGTTGCCGCTAAGGACTCCGGTGAAGTGCTTCACGGTGTAGTTCGTGATATCATTAAGGGCGGCGTTGTAGTGTACTCAAACAATGTTCGCGTATTCATTCCCGCATCTCAGGCTACCGCTTCAAGAGGTGATTCTCTTGAGGAACTTAAAGGTCAGGAGGTTGATTTCCGTATCATCGAAATCGGCCGTGGCAGAAGAGCGGTTGGCTCTATCCGCAGCGTACTTCGTGAGGCTCGCAAGGAAGCTGAAGAGAAGGTGTGGGCAAATATCGCAGTTGGCGACCGTTATGTAGGTACTGTTAAGTCTCTTACAAGCTACGGCGCATTTGTTGATATCGGCGGCGTTGACGGAATGGTACATATCTCTGAGCTTTCTTGGACTCGCATCAAGAATCCTTCTGAGGTTGTAGCTGTTGGTGATGAAATCGAGGTTTATGTTAAGGCTCTCGATACCGAAAAGAGAAAGATTTCTCTTGGCTATAAGAAGGCAGAGGATAATCCTTGGGCTATCTTCCAAAATAGCTATAATGTTGATGATGTTGTTACCGTTAAAATCGTTAGCATGACTACCTACGGTGCATTCGCAAGAATCATCCCAGGTGTTGACGGTCTTATCCACATTTCACAGATTGCTAATAAGCATGTTGTTAAGCCTCAGGACGAGCTTTCTATCGGTCAGGAGGTTGAGGCTAAGATTACCGCTGTTGACCTTGAAAAGAAGCGCGTTAGCCTTTCTATCCGTGTTCTTCTTGATGATGAACCCGCAGTAGAGGAAGCAGTAGAAGCACAGCCTGAGGAAGAGGTTGTTTACGAAACACCCGCCGAGGTTGTTGAAACTGCCGAGGTTGCAGAGGAAGCAGCTGAATAATTTAAAGCTATAAAAATAAAGTGGCATCACAGATTACTGTGATGCCACTTTTGTTTTGTTGTTTTATCCCAATGAATCCTTTTTAACAGTTGTTACAACCGCGTCATAACAGGTGAATTTTTCCTCTACATTCTGGGGTAAAGTTTTTTGTGTAAGCAGGCTTACAATTGGAACGAGGATAAGACCCCCGATCATCGCAAACACACCCGAATAAAGTGAGTTTGTGAACACAAAGCCTAAGAAACCACCGCTCAGCTTTATTAAACCAACGCTTATTAAAAGCTGAATAATCTCAAGTCCCGTGCCGAAAATAAAGCTTGCAACAACCGCCGCCTTGGTGGTTTTCTTCCAATATAAACCGTATAGAAACGGTGCCAAGAATGCGCCTGCCAGTGCGCCCCACGATACGCCCATCATCTGGGCTATAAACACCGAGTCGCTCCACACGGTATCCTTTAAAATCGCTATTACTGCGGAAATCGCGATAAAGAATACTATAAACACTCGCATAATAAATACGCTCTTTTTCTCACTCATTTGCTTTTTGCGCTCGGCAAAGGGCTTTACCACATCAAGAGTTAGTGTTGAGGAGGAGGTAAGCACCAGTGAAGAAAGTGTTGACATTGATGCCGCAAGCACCAAAACGATAATAAGAGAAACAATAACGGGCGCCAGCTCTGAAAGCATAGTGGGAATAACCTTGTCAAACATAACAGCGCCTGTTGAGGATATGTATCCGCCGTTTTGCATTTCTCCATAATAAAGCTTGCCGAAGCCGCCGAGGAAATAGCAACCGCCTGCTACAATAATCGCAAAAATGGTGGAAATAACTGTACCCTTCTTAATCGCGCCCTCATCCTTGATGGAATAGAACTTGCCAACCATCTGAGGAAGTCCCCAAGTGCCAAGGGATGTGAGCATCACAACAAAGAACAGGAATATCGGGTTAGGTCCAAACATTGCAATGTATTCGCTGCCTGCGTGCTCGCTTGCTCCCAGCGCTTTAACGGCCTCAGTGAAGCCGCCGTTTTGCTGAAGCACAGCGGCAATAACAGCGATAATGCCAACAAGCATAATAATTCCCTGAATAAAGTCGTTGATAGCCGTTGCCATATATCCGCCGAATATTACATATATTCCCGTAAGCACCGCCATAACCACAACAACCACCCAGTAGGGTACGGCAAACACATTGTTAAAGAGAGAGGAAAGACCGTTATATAGAGAGGCAGTGTAGGGGATTAGGAAAACAAACACTATAAACGATGCCACAACCTTAAGGTTTTTAGAGTTGTATCTCTTTTCAAAGAAGTCTGGCATAGTTTTAGAGCCTAAATGCTGCGTCATAACACGCGTTCTGCGGCCAAGCACCGTCCACGCAAGAAGTGAACCGATAAAGGCGTTACCAAGACCTATCCAAGTAGAAGCCAAGCCAAAATTCCAACCAAACTGGCCCGCATAGCCTACAAAGATAACCGCTGAAAAGTAGGAGGTGCCAAAGGCGAAAGAGGTAAGCCAAGGACCAACATTTCTGCCGCCGAGCACAAAGCTATCAACGCTTTTTGCATGCTTTCTGCAGGCAAAGCCAACACCTATCATCAAAGCAAAAAAGCATATCAGCATAGGTATGGAAATCATCATTGTGGGGGTAATATTTACCGCTAAGATATTACCGACAGCCATAATTTAACATCAACCTTTCTTTTTAACGCTTTAAACCGTTAAAGTTCATAAGCATACTTTAACACTTTAAAGCGTGTTTGTCAACAAAAACTTTCAAAAACTACAAAAAATCGTTGGTTGGTGTTGACATTTTCGCTTTAAAGTGTTAAAGTATTATTAATGAAGTATATTAGAAAACAAGGGGAATTTAAATGACCATCGTTCATCTACTCGAAAGGAATGCCAAGGAATATGCCCACGATGTGGCTCTTGTGGAAATTAACCCTGAACAACCCGAAACCCGCAAGATGACCTGGCACGAATATGAATTGGTTGAGCCTACCCACCGCGTGCGCTCATATCGCCGTGAGATTACTTGGGAGGTATTTAACGAAAAGGCAAACCGCCTTGCCAATATGCTTAAGCAAAACGGTATAGGCAAGGGAAAAAAGGTAGCTATTTTGCTTATGAACTGCATCGACTGGCTACCGATATATTTCGGAATACTTAAAGCGGGCGCATTGGCAGTACCACTTAATTTCCGTTACTCCTCTGATGAAATAGATTATTGTCTTGACTTAGCAGAAGCGGATGTGCTTATTTTCGGCACAGAGTTTGTGGGCCGAGTTGAGGCGGTGGCAGATAAAATCTCAAAAAATTGCACACTTATATATTTAGGCGCAGGCTGTCCCGCTTTTGCAGATGATTATAATGATTTAATTTCGGAATGCTCAGGTATTTACCCAGAGTGTGAGCTAACTGAAGCCGATGATGCCGCGATTTACTTTTCGTCGGGTACTACGGGCTTTCCTAAGGCTATTTTACATAATCACCAAAGCCTTATGCACTCTTGCATAGTTGAACAAAAGCACCACGGTCAAACAAAGGACGACTGCTTTTTATGCATTCCACCTCTTTATCACACGGGCGCTAAAATGCATTGGTTTGGCAGTTTGCTTTCAGGCTCTAAGGCGGTTATCCTTAAGGGCACACAGTCAAGAAACATTTTAAGCGTTGCAAGTGAGGAAAAGTGCACTATAGTATGGCTTTTGGTGCCGTGGGCGCAGGATATCCTCAATGCTATTGACCGCGGGGACATAGACCTTAATGAGTTTGACCTGTCGTCCTGGCGACTTATGCATATCGGCGCTCAGCCTGTACCGCAAAGTCTTATAAAAAGATGGCTTGAATATTTCCCAAATCAGCAGTATGACACGAACTACGGTCTTTCCGAGTCCACAGGACCTGGAGCTGTGCATCTGGGTGTAGAAAATGTTCGCAAGGTGGGTGCTATCGGCATACCGGGTTACGGCTGGGAGGTTAAGATAGTATCCCCAGATGGTGAGCAGGTAGAAAACGGTGATGTTGGTGAGCTGTGCTTAAAAGGTCCGGGTGTTATGACCTGCTACTACCGCGATGAGGCGGCTACCGCGGATACTCTTAAGGACGGCTGGCTATATACAGGTGATATGGCTATGCAGGACAGTGAGGGCTTTATTTATCTAGTTGACCGCAAAAAGGATGTTATTATAACAGGCGGTGAAAACCTTTATCCCGTGCAGATAGAAAACTTCCTTTCTGCTCACCCCAAAATCAAGGATGTGGCGGTAATAGGGCTTCCGGATGCGCGTCTTGGTGAAATTGCAACTGCTATTATAGAGATTAAATCGGGTATGGAGTGCACCGAGGAGGAGATTAACAGCTTCTGTTTAGAACTTCCTCGTTACAAGCGCCCGCGCAAGATAATCTTTGCTGATGTTCCGCGCAACCCAACAGGTAAAATAGAAAAACCAAAGCTTCGCAAGCTTTACGGCGCGGAGGGACTTGTTGACTCTCAGAACAAATCTTAATTGAAAGGATAATATTTCTATGAAGGAATTAATGATAGGTAATAAGGCGGTAGCCGCAGGTCTATATGATGGCGGCCTCGGCGTAGTATCAAGCTACCCAGGTACCCCCTCTACCGAGATTACCGAATTTTTAGCTATGTATGATGATATCCATAGTGAGTGGGCGCCTAATGAAAAGGTGGCTTGTGAGGTTGCCTTTGGCGCAAGCCTTGCAGGCGCGCGTTCTGCTTGTGCTATGAAGCATGTGGGCCTCAATGTTGCAGCCGACCCGCTTTTCACACTTTCTTATACAGGCGTTAACGGCGGAATGGTTATCTGCGTTGCCGATGACCCTGCAATGCATTCCTCACAGAACGAGCAGGATTCTCGCCATTATGCGATAGCTGCTAAGATTCCTATGCTTGAGCCCGCCGATTCTGCCGAGGCTTACTTATTTGCGAAAACTGCATTTGAACTATCCGAAAAATTTGATACCCCCGTTATTCTTCGTATGTGCACCCGCATAGCACACAGTCAGTCAATAGTTGAAACGGGAGAAAAAATACCCGCAGTTTTAAAGGATTATGAAAAGAACCCGCAAAAATACATAATGATGCCTGGTAACGCTATCAAGCGCCACCCGATAGTTGAGGCGCGCACCAAGGCGCTTTCAGATTTTGCAGAAGACTGCATCTATAACACGGTCGAGATGAATAGCGATGAAATAGGCATAATCACCTCAGGCTGTTCTTATCAGTATGTTAAAGAGGTAATGGGCGATAGCGCCAGCATCCTTAAAATCGGTATGCCAAACCCACTGCCCGAAAAGCTTATCCGCGATTTTGCCGCTAAGGTTAAAAAGCTTTATGTTATCGAGGAATTAGACCCTGTAATTGAAAACTATGTTCGTGCGTTGGGCATAGAGGTTACAGGAAAAGAGCTTTTCTCTATTCTTGGTGAGTTTTCTCAGCAAACAGTAGCAGCTGCATTTAATATGGAAGCAAAGTGTGCTGTGTGCGCCGATTCCCCGATTCCTGCGCGTCCGCCGATGATGTGTGCGGGCTGTCCGCACAGAGGTCTGTTCTATGTGCTTTCAAAGAATAAGATAACCACACTAGGCGATATAGGCTGTTATACCCTTGGCGCAGTAGCGCCGCTTAACGCGCTTGACTCCACCCTTTGTATGGGTGCTTCCATTTCAGGGCTACACGGCTTTAACGCCGCAAGGGATGAGGCAACCGGTAAGTCGGTTGCCGTTATAGGTGACTCAACCTTCATGCATTCGGGTATGACAGGTCTTGTTAATGTGGCTTATAATGCTACAAATTCCACCGTAATTATTCTTGATAACTCAATTACCGGTATGACAGGTCACCAGCAAAATCCCACCACGGGTTATAACATAAAGGGCGACCCCGCTGCTAAGGTGGATTTAGAAGCTCTTTGCCACGCGCTCGGCATTAACAGAGTAAGGGTGGTTGACCCTTATGACCTTAAGGCATGTGAGGTTGCAGTTAAAGAGGAACTTGGGGTGCAGGAGCCATCGGTAATTATATCGCGCCGTCCTTGCGTGCTGCTTAAATCCGTTAAGCACGAAGCACCGCTTAAGGTGGAAAATGATAAATGTAAATCCTGCAAGCGTTGTATGGGACTTGGCTGTCCCGCCATCAGCTTTAAGGATAATAAAGCTAAAATCGATAACACACTCTGCGTTGGCTGCGGTGTTTGTAAACAACTCTGCGCTTTTGATGCTATAAATTAAGGAGGCGAGCTTATGAATACCAAAAGTGTAATGATAGTAGGTGTTGGCGGACAAGGAAGTCTGCTGGCTTCAAAGCTGCTTGGTAGACTGCTTGTGGACGAGGGCTACGATGTAAAGGTTAGCGAGGTACACGGAATGAGCCAACGCGGCGGCTCGGTTGTAACCTATGTTCGTTTCGGCAAAAAGGTTTATTCGCCAATTATTACCGACGGTGAAGCAGATATTATAATCTCTTTCGAGAAGCTTGAGGCTGCGCGCTATGCTCGCTATCTTAAAAAAGATGGCAAAATAATTGTTAATACTCAGCAAATAGACCCAATGCCTGTAATCATCGGCGCGGCCGAGTATCCTCAAGATGTGCTTGATGAGCTTACCGCAAAGGGACTCGATGTTCAGTCGCTTGATGCACTATCTCTTGCAGAAAAAGCAGGCTCGGCAAAGGCTGTAAACATAGTGCTGATGGGCAAGGCGGCAAAATATTTTGATATCCCTTATGAAAATTGGATTAGAGCTATAGAAAACACAGTGGCTCCCAAGTTTGTTGAAATGAATAAGAAAGCTTTTGAGTTAGGATATAACTCTTAAATTTATAAAAAGGCGATGAGAATAATGGAACAGCGTTATTATCAAAAAGAAATTGAAACAATGCCTGTCGAGGAGATTAAAAAGCTTCAGTCCGAAAAATTGGTGAAGCAGGTTAAGCATGTTTATGAAAATGTGCCTTATTACCGTGATCTTATGGATAAAAAAGGTGTTAAGCCCGAAGATATCCATGGCATTGAGGACCTGCATTTATTACCCTTCCTCACAAAGGCTGACCTCCGCGATGCTTATCCCTACGGTCTGCTTGCAAAACCGCTTGAGGAATGTGTTCGCATTCAGTCCACCTCAGGCACAACCGGCCGCCGTGTGGTAGCATTCTATACCCAAAAGGATGTTGAGCTTTGGGAGGATTGCTGTGCCCGCGCAATAGTGGCTGCGGGAGGCACTAATAAGGATGTTTGTCAGGTAGCTTACGGCTATGGACTTTTCACAGGCGGACCGGGTCTTAACGGCGGCTCGCATAAGGTGGGCTGTCTTACGCTTCCTATGTCCTCGGGTAATACCGAGCGTCAGATTCAGTTTATGACCGACCTGTCCGCCACCATTTTGTGTTGCACTCCCTCTTATGCCGCCTACATCGGCGAGACCCTCAAGGAGCAGGGCTACACCCCCGACCAGATCCCACTGAAGGCGGGTATCTTCGGCGCCGAACCCTGGACTGAGGAGATGCGCAGAGGCATTGAAAAGACCTTGGGTATCAAGGCCTATGACATCTATGGTCTCACCGAGACTTCCGGCCCCGGTGTCTCCTTCGAGTGCTGTGAGCAGACGGGTATGCATATCAACGAGGACCATTTCTTGGCGGAGATTATCGACCCCGACACCGGCGAGGTGTTGCCCGAGGGCAGCAAGGGCGAGCTGGTGTTCACTTCGTTGGATAAAGAGGCGTTTCCCTTGCTCCGTTATCGCACCCGCGATATTTGCGTGCTCAGCCGCAAAAAGTGCTCCTGCGGCCGCACCCTCATCAAAATGGCCAAGCCCATGGGCCGCAGTGACGATATGATGATTATCCGTGGCGTTAACGTATTCCCCAGCCAGATTGAGGCCGTGTTGCTGAAAGAAGGCTACGAGCCCAACTATCAGATCGTGGTGGACCGTGTGGGCAATACCGACACCTTCGATGTGAATGTGGAGATGACCGCAGAGATGTTCTCCGATACCGTCAGCGGTATCACCGAGCAGGAAAAGGCACTGGCCAACGCCATGAAGGTGATGCTGGGCATCAATCCCAAGGTGCATTTGGTGGCACCCAAGAGCATTGTCCGCAGCGAGGGCAAGGCCGTTCGCGTCATTGATAAGCGTAAGTTGCACGACTAAGAAAGGGGAGAGTGACTATGTTAAAGCAGTTAACCGTTTTTGTGGAGAATAAGCAAGGCTCTTTGGTGGACATTACCGAGACGTTGGCCGCCAATCACGTCAATCTCCGTGCGTTGTCCATCGCCGATACCCAGGATTTCGGCCTGCTCCGTTTGATCGTCAACGATAACGACACTGCCGCCTCCGTTTTGCAGGAGAAAGGCTACGTGCTGAAGATTACCGACGTCATCGGTGTCAAGATCGGCGACCAGCCGGGCAAACTGTCCACGGCGCTGTCCGTCTTGGCACAGGCAGGGGTCAACGTGGAGTATTTGTACGCCTTTATGGCTCGTACTGAGAAGCACGCTTATGTGGTCATCCGTCCTACGGATAACGCCGCCGCCGAAAAGGCGCTGGAGGCCGCCAATTTCCACCTTATCACCAACGCCGACGTAGAGAAGCTGTAAACTCAGTCATATCAAGGGTTTATCTCCTGTAAAGTTTAACCCCTTCACCCCTGAAACAACCTGTTTCAGGGGTGTTTTTTCTCTCCTTTTCTTGTTGAAAAGCTTTTTCATCTGTGCTATAATATGGAGAGTAATCTACTCACCGAGGTGACCTCTATGGGAAAACTCACTCATCTGCAACCCACACGGGTTTTTCACTATTTTGAAGAGATCTGCGGCATTCCCCACGGCTCGGGGGATACCGCTCGTATCAGCGATTATTGTGTCGCCTTTGCCAAGGCTCACGGCCTTGCCTATCATCAGGACGCATTGGGAAACGTCATCATCAAAAAGCCTGCCACCGCCGGCTATGAGAGACACCCTGCCGTCATTCTGCAGGGACACATCGATATGGTGTGCGAAAAAGCTCCCGATTGTCCCATTGACTTCGCCACCGACGGTCTTTCGGTGGATACCGACGGCGAATTCGTCTTCGCCCACGGCACCACCCTGGGTGGCGACAACGGCATTGCCGTGGCCATGGCTTTCGCCATCCTCGAATCCACCGACCTGCCCCATCCTCCCTTGGAGGTGTTGCTCACCGTGGACGAGGAAACGGGTATGTACGGCGCCGAAGGCTTTGACCCGGCTTTTCTCGAGGGCAAACTGCTCATCAATATTGACAGCGAAGAAGAAGGCGTCCTCACCGTCAGCTGTGCCGGCGGCGCTCGTGCCGAGCTCAGCTTGCCCGTGACCTATGCCCCCAACACCGCCCTTTGTTGGCAGGTGGAGGTAGGCGGATTGCAGGCCGGCCACTCGGGCATCGAGATCGATAAAGGCCGCCTCAACGCCAACGTGGTGATGGCGCAGTTTTTGCAGTCCATCGACTGTCGTCTCGTCACCATCGCCGGCGGTCAAAAGGACAACGCCATCCCCGTATCCTGCACTGCCGTCATTGCCTGCGACAGCGACCCCACCGCCGCTGCCGCCGCCTTCGCCGCCGCCCATCGTGTGGACGGCGACCCCAATCTCACCATCACGGTGACGCCTGCTGCGGCGAGTACGGCTATGGAAGCCGCCTCCTCTGCGGCGGCGCTGACCTTGCTTACCACCGTTCCCAACGGCATTCAGTCGATGAGCGCCGATATTGATGGCTTGGTGCAGACCTCGCTGAATCTGGGTATCCTCACCACCGATGGGGATACGCTCCGCGCCTCTTTTGCGGTGCGCAGCAGCGTGGGCGTGGAGAAAACCGCCCTGCTGGCTCACTTGGAGCGGCTTATCACGTCTATGGGCGGCAGTTACGCCTCCCACGGCCATTATCCTGCGTGGGAATACCGCAAAGAATCCCGCCTGCGTGACGTGATGTGCGCCGTGTGGGAGCAGAAATATGGCGAAAAACCCACCGTTGCCGCCATCCACGCAGGCCTTGAATGCGGTCTCTTCTGCGAGAAAATCCACGGCCTCGACGCCGTGTCCATCGGTCCGAATATGTGGGACGTGCACACCTGCCGTGAGCGGCTGTCCGTTGCCTCCACCGCCCGGGTGTACGCCTATTTGTGCGATGTATTGAAAGAACTCTAAAAGGAGTGTGTTGCTATGTTCAAAGAACGTGTAGAGCGGATTCAGTCCGCTTTGGAGCCGGGTCAGGCTTTCCTCGTGACAGGGGATACCAACCGATTCTATTTCACCGGTTTTCATTCCAGCGCCGGCTCGGTGCTGTTCACCCCTGACGAGACGGTGTTTCTCATCGACTTCCGTTACTACGAGCGCGCCGCCGCTAACGTGGACGGCTGCCGTGTGCAGCTGTGCAAGCGGCTGTTTGCCGAGGTGGGGGAGATTTGCGCCGCCCACGGTATCAAGGAATTGTTCGTAGAAGCCAACGTCATCTCCGTCAGCCGCTTGGCGGCCATCCGTGCCGCCTTGCCCGACCTCACCGTGTCGGACAGCGACCGCTTTGACCGTATGATTGAGGAAATGCGCACCGTCAAGAATGAAAAGGAGCTGTCCCTCATCCGTGAGGCACAGCGAATGACCGACGAGACCTTCTCCTATATTCTGGGTCACATCGCCCCCGGTCGCAGTGAGCGGGATATTATGCTGGATATGGAGTTCTTTATGCGCCGTATGGGCAGCGAGGGCGTGTCCTTCGATTTCATCGTGGTATCGGGCAAAAACTCCTCTCTGCCCCACGGCGAGCCCACCGATAAGCTGGTGGAGGTAGGCGATTTCGTCACTATGGATTTTGGCGCTGTGGTGGGCGGCTATCACTCGGATATGACCCGCACCGTCGCCGTTGGCTCCGCCACCGACGAGATGCGCTTGGTGTACGACACCGTGCTGAAGGCTCAACTGGAGTCTGAAAAAGCCATCCGTGCCGGTGCGGTGTGCCACGACATCGATAAGATTGCCCGTGACATCATCAATGCCGCCGGCTACGAGGGGTGCTTCGGCCACGGTCTTGGCCACAGCGTGGGCGTGGAGATTCACGAGAGCCCTGCCTTCAGCCCCAATTGCGAAACCGTCCTGCGTGCCGGTACCGTGATGACGGTTGAGCCGGGCATTTACTTGGAGAACAAATTCGGTGTCCGCATAGAGGATATGGTGTACGTCACCGAAGAGGGAAGCCTCAACCTCACCGCCTCTCCCAAAAACCTTATCATTCTGTAAGCAAAAAGAAGGCTTGCTGCGGTAAGCCTTCTTTTTTGCGCAAAAGAGGCGGCGCCCCTGCCGCGTGCAAACGGCAGAGGCGCCTATGTAGAGGACTGGAGTAGGTCGATAGGGTAGGGCGGCCTATTCCTCTGCCGCCAGCTCGTCTTCCATCTGCTTCTGAATCCGAGCGTCGTAGGACAGCAGGGGAGCCACGTCTTTTTTCTTAATCTTGCGGTCCACGTAGTTTTTTGTAATCTTTCTCACCTGTCCGCTGAGCACAATCACGCCAATCAGGTTGGGAATCATCATCAGGCCGTTGAAGGTATCGGAGATATCCCAAGCCAGGGAGGAGGTCATCACCGCGCCGGACATAATCAGCAGCACGAAAATCACCTTGTACACCTGCTTGGCTTTGTTGCCGCCCAGATACTCCACCGCTTTGGCGCCGTACTGGGACCAACCCAGCACGGTGGTAAAGGCAAACAGCAGAATGGCGATGGCCACGAACATTTCACCGGCCTTGCCGAATACGTTGCTGAACGCGGTGGCTACCAGCGTTGCGTCGGTGACGCCCTCCGCCATCGCACCGGTGGAGAGGTCTACCAAACCGCTGGTGAGGATGACCAGAGCGGTCATGGTGCAGATGATCATGGTGTCGGCAAACACCTCGAAAATGCCCCACATACCCTGACGCACAGGCTCTTTTACGTTGGAGCTAGAGTGGACCATCACAGAGGAGCCGAGACCGGCTTCGTTGGAGAAAACGCCACGCTTGAAACCCCACGTAATGACCTGCTTGAGCACGATACCGCCCGTAGCGCCCCACACCGCCTTGCCGCTGAAAGCGCTGGCGAAGATGGAGCCAAAGGCCGCACCCACACGGCTGTAATTGACACCGATAATGGTCAGGGAACCTATGATAAACAGCACAATCATCACCGGTACGATTTTTTCCGCCACGTTGGCGATGCGCTGCAGACCGCCGATGACGATGAGACCCGTCAGCAACATCAGTACGCCGCCGATGACGACGGAATACAGTGTCACGTTGTCGTATAGCACCACACCGGAGAGGGCAGGGATATCGAATGCACTTTCTAAATTGGCCACGATTTTGTTTACCTGACCCATATTACCGATACCGAAGAAGTCGGATCGTAGCCATGTCGTTCTGTGAGCCAAGGA
>JAZPZA010000017.1:0-3657 GCA_045544435.1 Acutalibacteraceae bacterium
TAGTTTCAAAACACCATATTTTTTTGATGTGGATTTTGAAGATTGGAAAAAGTCTTTTGAAGACGATATCGACGGCGAGGGCAGAAAGCTGTTCAAAGAGCTTTTTGTAAAAGCAGTTTATGATGAAAAAGTGCTTTTGGGTTTTGTCCAGTACGGCAAAACCGCCTTTGGCTTTGATGATAACGGCGAGATTTCAAGCGATATTTCATATCCTGTTATCCGCAATCTGTATTTTAAAGAGGACAGAGCAGATGCAGGCAACTTGCTTTTAGCCGAAACTGTGAAAAACCTTTGTACAGACAAGCAGGTATACGCATTCTTTCATTACTTTGGTATGGCCTGTTTTGCCCGTCATGGTAAGCTTTTTGAAAGCAACGCTCATATCGATTCCTTGCTCAAAGAAAATGGCTTTGAAGTTGAACACGAAAACGTGTACTACTCATCTGTTTTAACTGAGAACAAAAACTCTGAGGTAACGCTTACTTCGGGTGGTTTGTCAAAAGGCAATCATCAGTACATTGAATTTGGAATCGACAGCAATCAGGTTGGCGGTTGCGAGGTGCATTATCTGAGCGACACTACGGCATATCTTCGTTGGATTTATGTCAATGGAGATATAGTAGGTAAGGGGATAGGCACAAAATGTATGAATGCTTTAAAGACTTTTCTTTATGAAAAAGGTATCAGAAGATTTGACACCGACACTGCCCTTGATAATAAAGTTGCTCAGCGTTACTACGAGAAAAATGGTTTTACTCGTGAGGGCATTACGAGAAGCTATTTTTAAATTTAATTCGTAAGAAAAATCTGTTAACAGCAAAGCATTGCAGAGCTAATAACTCTGCAATGCAAGCTTAAAAGGTAAATAAACATTGACAAAATAAAATTTTAGTAGTACACTACGGAAAGAATAGTTTGCTTCACAATATTTACAAGCAAACGAGAAAGGAGAATTTCAGTATGATTTACAGCGAGGTAATTAACCGCTAACTGAATATTGACACGGTTTTAATAATTCGGGACTTCCAAGCCCCTTTATTTGTCGTGCCGTTTTAAAGAACCTTTCGTGAATTCTATGACTGACGTTGTGGCACACTCAAAGGGGTGTGTTTTTTTGTGTCCAAAATTATTTTCAGCCGCAGAAATCCCTCAAGGGTTACTTTCTGCGGCATTTTTGTGCCCATTTGCCACGGGTGGGCAATTCGCCTTTGGAAAGGTCAACTATAAAAGGAAATATTCAGTAACAGCGGATCGGTATGTGTTCTTAAACTTTAATAGCAATATTATCTTAGAAAGGTGACTTAAAACAATGTACAGTATAAATGATTATGGATATAAAAGTAATATGAATCCCGAAAACAAAGTCGGTACACCTGCACGGATAATCGCAGTTCACAAAGGTCGTTTTGGTATTGTTTCTGATTTTGGTGAGGGTTATGCTCAGCTAAAGTCAAAGGAATATTACTTTGAAGGTGAGGCTTTCCCAACGGTGGGTGACTTTGTGCTTATAGACTATGTAGAAAACGGCGATAGCCGAATTATTAAAACCCTTAACCGCAAAACTTACTTCTCCCGTCGTGACCCCGATAAAGGCAGAGGAGAGCAGGCAGTTGCCGCGAACTTTGACTATGTATTTATTATGCAGTCACTTAATAACGATTTTAACCCAAAGCGACTTGAAAGGTACTTAACCGCCGCCGTGCAATCAGGTGCAGAGCCTGTCATTTTGCTGACAAAGGCTGATTTAACAAGCGACTATCTGCCATACATTCTTGAGGTAAGCCGAGTAGCACCAAATGTAAACACGCACATAGTAAGTGCTAAAACAGGTTTTGGTTTATACGAGCTTTCAAAGTATATGCAAAAGGGCAAGACTCTTGTTTTCTTAGGTTCATCGGGTGTGGGTAAATCAAGCCTTGTCAATACCCTTGCAAATGAAGATATTATGGATGTAAACGGCATCCGTGAGGATGATAGCAAGGGCAGACACACCACCACTCACAGAGAGCTAATTATGCTCAAAAATGGCGTGATGATAATTGACACCCCAGGTATGCGTGAGCTTGGTATGTGGGATGTAACTGAAGGCTTATCCGAAGCCTTCGAAGATGTTGAACAATTCATCGGCAAGTGCAGATTCCGTGACTGTAAGCACGAAAACGAGCCTGGCTGTGCGGTACGAAAAGCCATTGAAAACGGTGAGCTTGACCTTGCTCGATTTGAAAGCTACAAAAAGCTTAAAACCGAGGCAAAGTTCAGCGATGACGGTTATGATTACAAAAAGCAGAAACAGCAGTGGGAAAAATCCCTCAGAATCGGCGATAAGAAAAAGAGAAAGGAAAGATTTTAAAATGAGCAGAACAATTAAATCAATGGAAGATAAATATTTAATACCTTCTTTAGATATGATAAGAAGAACCTTTACAAACAGCGAGAGTGCTGAGGACGCACAGATTGTTGTGAACTTGGTTCAGGAAATCAGGTCAATGGAATATTATGTGCCTGAGCTTGAGCTTATTATGGTGGATGAAAACGACGAGGTAATAGGCTATACGCAGTTTTCAAGGTTCCACCTTGGCGGTAAGTTTAAGGATGAACTTCTTATTCTTACCCCTGTGGCAGTAAAAACAGAATTACAGCGTCAGCATATTTCAAAAGAGCTTATCGAGGCAGGCTTTGAAAAAGCTAAGGGGATGGGCTTTAAAGCTGTGCTTGTAGAGGGTAACCCTCAGAATTACCGTAGCCGAGGTTTTGTGACCTCCGCAGATTTCGGCATAGTTGCAGGGAAAAGCGTAGACTTGCCTGCGCCTGAGTGCCTTATGGTAAAAGAACTTGAGAAAAATGCTCTTGATAATATCAGCGGTGTCTTAGAGTATACCGAATACAAAAGTCTTAAATAAGAAAGGAAAATTAAAATGAGTAAATTAAGTTTTATAACATTAAGAGAAAAGCCTGAGCTTATGGATAAAGCCGCACGCTGGTTTAATAGTAAGTGGGGTGTGCCTAAGGAAGCATACCTTGAGTGTATGGAAAGCTACCTCAAAGGGGATACCGAGCTTGGGTGGTATCTCTGCTTAGACGATGATAAAATTGTTGGTGGAATGGGTGTAATTGAAAATGATTTTCACGACCGCAAAGACCTATCGCCCAATGTCTGTGCCGTATATACAGAAGAAAGCTATCGTAAAATGGGAATAGCAGGCGTGCTTCTTAATATGGTAGTGGATGACCTTAAATCCAAGGGTATCAGCCCTGTGTATCTGGTTACCGACCACACAGGCTTTTACGAGCGATACGGCTGGGAGTTTTACTGTATGGCACAGGGTGACGGCGAGCCTGAAATGACAAGATTATACATTCATAAGTAATATTTAGAGGCAGAGAAATTTTTTGTAAATACAAAACAACAATGAAAAAGGGAGTCGGATTTTTCCGACTCTCTTTTTGCTTAGTGGTTGATACAGCAAGCAAATCCTTGGCGTTTGTATATGTACTACTTATACATTCAATGGATTTAGTTAACGTTTAACTCTCTTTATTATTTATAGATAGCTTTTTTGCGTAAAGATTCATATTCCTGCTATTCTAATAATAGAAATGATGTATAAGAACAAAGGAGAGAAAAATATGGATTTTACACTAACACCCGAGCCTGTA
>JAZPZA010000018.1:0-9189 GCA_045544435.1 Acutalibacteraceae bacterium
CTTTATGGTGCTCTTTTTGTTTTGCCGTACGAGATTCGAAAAGGACGGTTTGCCCAAAGGGCAAATTTCAGCCTTCCGGTGGACGGCTGAAAAGTCCGGGTGCGTGTCGGCGGCGTTGCCGCCGAGCGAATCTCACAAACATTGATGAGAGTTATAAAGTGAAGTTTTTGCTATCGCAAAAGTGAAGTTGTTCACTATGTTCACAGTGAAGTATGGACTTTCGTCCCAAGTGAAGTTAAGTTCGCCCACTTCGCGTGTTAGGCAAACTTCGCTGTCCGTGGGACAACTTCACTATCGAAGATAACTTCACTTGCCTGGAAGGGCAAACTTAGTTGGGATACAGGTGCTTTTATTTATTAACAAACTAATAATTATATGTAAATTTTTGCCTTTAAATAAATGTTTGTTATGGACATTATCTTTTTAATATGATAAAATAATCGCATACTGGGTGAAAGTTGGATTTTAAATAATGAAGATAGATAAAACAGTGTTAAAGGAAACAAAATATATAGCCGCTTTTGTGGTGATTTTCAGTGTGCTGCTTCAAGCGGTGTTCCTTATAATCGGCAAGTGGAGCTATGAGGTGCTGCTTGGCAACATCTGGGGCGGCGCCGCGGGCGTTGCGAACTTCCTTGGTATGGGACTGGGCGTTCAAAAGGCGGTGCTTCAAGAGGAAAAGGCGGCTCGCCAAACACTCAAGGCTTCGCAAACACTTCGCTTTTTTGCGCTCTTTGTTTTTGGTATGATAGGCGTTTTAGTGCCCTTCTTTAATCCTGTTGCTTCCCTTATTCCTTTGCTTTTTCCGCGAATAGCTGTGATGCTTAGACCGTTAATAGATAAAAAAGTAAATAAAAACTGATTAATGTATATATACTAATACTTGGAAGGTGTGGTGAGAATGAAAAACAAACGAAATATGCGCTTTGTATTGACCGATATTTTATTGCTTGCGGGTGTTATAATACCGTTGATTTTCGGTATGGTATTAAAGGTGCTCACAACCCCCGCTTCTGAGGGCATTGCGATTTCGGGCGCGCACATATATTTCACAATACCTATGCCGCTTCAAAATCTGCCCATCACAGAATCACAGGTCAATTCGAGTATAGTTGTGGTATCGCTGTTTTTCCTCTGCCTTTATTTCACCCACGGTCTTTCGGTTAAGGCGCAGCTTAAAAGGCAGCTAATCGCCGAGTGGATAGTTGAAAAAACAAATTCACTTGTAAAGACAAATATGGGTGAATACTTCAAGGGCTTTGCCCCCTTTATCGGTGCAATCATGGGTCTTTCGGCATTTTCAAGTCTGCTCACATTGCTTGGAATGTATGCCCCCACCTCGGATATTAATATTGTTGGCGGTTGGGCAGTGCTTGTGTTCATACTTATAACCTACTATAAAATGAAATGCGGTCCGCTGCATTATGCTAAAAGCTTTGGGGACCCCGTTCCGTTTCTGGCGCCGCTTAATATCATAAGTGAGGTTGCAACACCTGTTTCGATGGCGTTCCGTCACTATGGTAATGTGCTTTCGGGCTCGGTAATCGGTATTCTCATTGCAACAGCACTTCAAGGGCTTTCAAATATTGTGCTTGGCTGGCTGCCGGGCTTTCTTGGCGAATTTCCGCTTTTGCAGATAGGTCTTCCCGCTGTGCTATCGCTTTATTTTGACCTGTTCAGCGGTTTGCTGCAGGCGTTTATATTTGCGATGCTCACAATGCTTTATGTATCGGGCGGATTCCCCGAGGAGGATTTTATGGCTCGCAAGGCAAAAAGACTTGCCAAAAAACAACAAAAGGCTAAAAATTAATTTTAATTTTATATAAACGGAGGAAACAAAAATGTTAGAACTCGCAATCGGTCTTATTTTATCAGGATGCGCTATAGGCGCGGGCGCCGCTATGATAGCAGGTATAGGCCCAGGTATAGGTGAAGGTAATGCAGTTGCTAAGGCTTGTGAGGCTATCGGCCGTCAGCCTGAGTGCAAGGGCGATGTTACAACCACAATGCTTATGGGTTGCGCTATCGCAGAGACCACAGGTCTTTATGCGCTTGTTATCGCTATTCTTCTTATATTCGTAGCACCCAACACATTTGTAAACATTTTGCTTAACGCAATAAAATAATTCGGGGGAAGTATAAATGCAATCCTTGGATATTATATCCGTAAATATCTGGCAGATACTCATATCCCTTGCTAACCTCACGCTGATGTTTTTGATACTCAAGAAATTTTTGTACGGTCCTGTAACAAAAATGCTACAAAAACGCCGTGAGGAGATAGATAAAGATTACCTTGACGCAAAGACCGCAAAATCTGAAGCCGAGGCAAACGCCCGTGAGTTGGAGGAAGAACTCAGCCACGCGCGCGATAGGGCAGAGGAAATTGTTAAAGAGGCTGCAACCACCGCTTCAAGCCGCGGGGATAAGATTGTTGCCGATGCCCGCGCTGAAGCGCAGGGGATAATCCGTCAGGCAAGGAATAATGCTGAGCTGCAGCTAAAGGCGGCAGAAAATTCAATAAAGACCCAGATAGTGGAGGTTGGCGCCGCCCTCACCGAAAAGCTTTTAGAGCGTGAGATAACGGAAGACGACCACAAGGGATTTATCGATTCGTTTATCGAGAAGATAGGTGACGGCGATGATAGCGACAGGTAACAACTATGCCGAGGCGCTTTTTATGCTCTCGCGTGAGGAAAACAGTCTTCAAGTGTTTTCCGAAAGCCTTGAGAGTGTGGCAAAAGCCTTCAGTGAAAACCCCGACTATATCCGCTTTTTGCAGTCTCCCAATATTCCCAAGAGTGAGAGAATAGCCGCTTTAGATGAAGCCTTTGGCGGCAGAATAAACGGGCATATTCTGTCCTTTTTGCAGTTGCTGTGTGAGCATGGTAAAATCGCGGAATTCAGCGAATGTCGCGCTGAATTCGAGCGGCTTAAAAAATGGGCGGAAAACACCGCTGCCGCAAAGGTTTTAAGCGCGGTAGAGCTTAGCGAGTCTCAAAAGTCGTCGCTTAAAGCGGCGCTCGAAAAGCGCACAGGCAAAACTGTGGTTTTAGAAACTGCGGTGGATAGCAGTCTTCTTGGAGGGCTCGTTGTGGAAATAGACGGCAAGCTGCTTGACGGCAGTATCAAACGAAACCTATCTGACATTAAGGAAGTGATTAGCAGATGAGTGAAAGACCGCAAGAGATAAGCTATATAATTAAAGAGCAGATTAAAAATTACCGCTCTAATATAGAAATGAAGGAAACGGGCAGTGTTATCCTCGTTGGTGACGGAATTGCCAGAGTTTACGGTCTTCGCGACTGTATGGCAAACGAGCTATTAGAGTTTGAGGATGGCTCTGCGGGACTTGCGCAAAACCTTGAGGAGGAAACGGTATCGGTTGCCGTTTTGTCGGATAATAATAACATCCGTGAGGGCACTAAGGTGCGCAGAACGGGCAAGGTTTTATCGGTGCCTGTTGGCGAAGCGCTTTTAGGCCGCGTTGTTAATGCGCTGGGCGAGCCTATTGACGGTAAGGGCGCGATTAAAACCACGCAAACACACCCCATTGAATCCGAAGCTCCCGGAATTATCGAACGCAAGGGCGTATCGGTGCCGCTTCAAACGGGTATCAAGGCAATTGACAGTATGATACCAATAGGTCGCGGTCAGCGTGAGCTTATAATTGGCGACCGCCAGACGGGTAAAACAGAAATCGCTATTGATACCATAATAAATCAAAAAAATTCCGATGTGCTTTGCATATATGTAGCAATAGGTCAAAAGAGCACCTCGGTTGTTCAAATAGTAAATCAACTTGAAAAAGCAGGCGCTATGGAATACACAATAGTTGTATCCGCCTCCGCTTCGGAAAGCGCGCCGCTTCAGTATATAGCGCCCTATGCGGGCTGCGCTATGGCAGAATATTTCCGCGAGCAGGGCCGCGATGTGCTTATTATCTATGATGACCTTTCAAAGCACGCCGTTGCCTATCGTGCTCTTTCGCTTCTTATCAGAAGACCACCCGGCCGTGAGGCATACCCAGGTGATGTGTTCTATCTGCATTCCCGTCTTCTTGAAAGAGCGGCTTGTGTGGCACCGGAATACGGCGGCGGCTCTATCACGGCGCTCCCGATAATCGAAACGCAAGCAGGCGATGTTTCGGCATATATCCCAACCAATGTAATTTCAATTACCGACGGTCAGATATTCCTTGAAACCGAGCTTTTCCATGCCGGTATAATGCCTGCTATAAACCCAGGTATTTCGGTAAGCCGTGTTGGCGGCTCGGCGCAGCTAAAGCCTATGAAAAAGGTTTCGGGGGAACTTAAGCTTATCTATTCACAGTACCGTGAGCTACAGTCCTTCGCACAGTTCGGCAGTGATTTGGATGCCGATACCAAGGCGCGCTTGGCACTGGGTGAGAGAATTGTTGAGGTGTTAAAGCAAAACCGCAACAGTCCTGTGTCTGTGGGCTGTCAGGTAGCTATTATCTATGCCGTAACAAAGGGATGGCTTGATAATGTGCCTGTAAAGGGAGTGCGTGAATTTGAACAGCGCCTCTTTGAAAAGCTGCAAAACGAAAAGCAGGGACTGCTTGACCGCTTTGATAATGGCTTCTTTGAGGATGAGGATATTGAGAGCCTTGTTGAAACCCTCAAGGAAATGACGAGGTGATAGGCAGTGTCAGCCGATATTAAATCACTAAAAACAAGAATTAAAAGCGTTGATTCAACGCTTCATTTAACCAAGGCGATGGGGCTTGTTGCATCATCAAAAATCCGCAAGGCAAATATCGCGATGAGCGCGGGCAGACAGTATGGCGAGGCAGTTACCTCGATTGTAAAGCTGCTCACAGCCAGTCCCGAATGCTCAAAAAGCCCTTATATGAAGCAGTTTGAGGGTGGCAAAACCCGCCTTGTGGTTATAGCGGGTGACCGCGGACTTGCGGGCGGCTACAATGCCAATGTGTTCCGCACGGTTCGCGATTTCGGCGAGTGTGAGGTTTTTGCCATTGGCAAGCGCGCGTGCGAAAAATACGGCAAGGAAATAAATTCCTCCGAAAAATTCACCGCCGCTGAGGGCTTAGAGTTAGCCAATAGGCTTTGCGAGGATTTTTTGCAAGGAGATTATGACCGTCTTGGAATCGTTACCACAAACTATGTTTCCATTATGACTCAAACCCCCGAAATCAAGTGGGTGCTACCACTCGAAAGGGATGAAAATGCTAAAAGCACCTCTGCTATTTTCGAGCCTAATGAGGCAGAGATTTTAAAGCTTGCGGTTCCCGAATATGTTTCGGCAATTATAATGAGCTGTGTTCGCGAAAGCTATGCTTGTGAGGTTGCCGCCCGCAGAATGGCAATGGATAGCGCGGGCAAGAATGCTCGCGGAATGATAGACGAGCTTCAGCTTAAATATAACCGTGCACGACAGGGAGCGATTACACAAGAAATCACTGAAATCGTTGCAGGAGCAGGGGACTAAATGCAAAATTCACAATGCACAATTCACAATACACAATTTTTGGTAGGTTAAGGATATGTATGATGACAACAATTTAATTGTGTTTAAAAGCAGGGCGTTTGCTATACGCACAATAAAACTCTATAAATATTTAAATTCAAAAAATAAAGAGTATGTTATTGCGCAGCAATTGCTAAAAAGTGGAACAAGTATTGGCGCAAATGTGAAAGAAGCGGTGCGTGGTCAATCAAAGGCTGATTTTGCTTCAAAAATGAATATAGCATTAAAAGAAGCCTCTGAAACAGAATATTGGTTAGATATTCTTCATGAATCAGAATATATAAGCGATAAAGAATTTGAAAGCATAAATAATGATTTAAAAGAAATCAATAGGTTGCTGACAAGTATAGTTAAAACTTCGTTTAGCAATTAATTGTGCATTATGCATTGTGCATTGTGCATTATTATAGGGAGTGATAGAGTTGTCAGATAAAAATATCGGTAAGGTTTCTCAGGTAATGGGACCTGTTGTCGATGTCCGTTTTGAGGAGGGCGGTCTGCCGCCTATTTATAACGCGCTCACAGTGCCGATTGGTGATAAAACACTTACCGTTGAGGTGGCTCAGCATATAGGTGATAATGTTGCGCGCTGTATCGCAATGGCATCCACCGATGGTCTTCAGCGTGGTGCCGAGGTCACCGATACTAACAGAGCTATAAGCGTTCCCGTGGGTAGAGAGACTTTAGGTAGAATATTTAATGTGTTGGGCGATGCGGTAGATAATAAACCAGATCCGCAGGATGCCGAGCGCTGGAATATTCACCGCGCGGCTCCCGAATATGATGAGCTTGCAACGAGCACAGAAATACTTGAAACAGGTATCAAGGTAATCGACCTTATCTGCCCCTATTCAAAGGGCGGTAAAATCGGTCTTTTCGGCGGCGCAGGCGTTGGAAAAACCGTTCTTATTATGGAGCTTATTAATAATATTGCTAAAGAGCACGGCGGTCTTTCGGTATTTACTGGCGTTGGCGAGCGCACCCGCGAGGGTAACGACCTTTATAACGAAATGAAGGAATCGGGCGTTCTTTCTAATACTGCACTTGTTTACGGTCAGATGAACGAGCCGCCCGGCGCGCGTATGCGCGTAGGTCTTTCGGGACTCACTATGGCAGAATATTTCCGCGACCAAGAGGGTCAGGATGTGCTGCTGTTTATAGATAATATTTTCCGTTTCACTCAGGCGGGTAGCGAGGTTTCAGCGCTGTTGGGCAGAATGCCTTCAGCCGTTGGCTATCAGCCCACACTTGCAAATGAAATGGGTGCCTTGCAGGAGAGAATCACCTCCACAAAAAAAGGCTCTATCACATCTGTTCAGGCGGTTTATGTTCCCGCTGATGACCTTACCGACCCCGCACCTGCTACCACATTCGCCCACCTTGATGCTACCACCGTTTTGTCGCGTAATATAGCATCTCAGGGCATCTACCCCGCAGTGGACCCGCTGGAGTCTACCAGCCGAATTCTCTCTGCCGAGGTTCTGGGTGAGGAGCACTACACCGTTGCCCGTGAGGTGCAGCGCATACTTCAAAGATATAAAGAGCTTATGGATATTATTGCAATTATGGGTATGGATGAACTTTCTGATGAGGATAAGCTGCTTGTAGGTCGTGCGCGCAAGATTCAGCGCTTCTTATCTCAGCCGTTCCATGTTTCTGAAAAGTTTACGGGTATTAAGGGCACTTATGTTCCGCTTTCAGAGACCATCCGCGGCTTTAAGGAAATTATCGAGGGCAAGCACGATGAGCTTCCCGAGAGCGCATTCCTTTTTGTTGGCACCATTGATGAGGCAGTAGAAAAAGCCAAGGCTTAAGTAAAATTGCCCACAGCGCTTTTTTGCTCGGGGCAGTATCTCGATGCGGCTCCGCTCACTTCAAAATAGCACTGTGATCAATTTTCTTTTAAGCGAAAAATTGCGCTTTTAAGAATTACAAGGAGTTGTAATTATGAAAAGTTATAATCTTGTGGTTTCCACTCCCGATGGTAATGTGTTTGAGGGGGACGCTTCAATGCTAACTCTTCGCGGCAGTGAGGGTGAGCTTGCAATTCTTGCGGGGCATATACCCTTTATAACCGCCGTTAAGCCTTGCGAGTGCGTGATAGTGCTACCTGATGACAGTGAAAAAACCGCTCAAATCGGCGGCGGAATACTCACCGTAACGGGAGAAAAAACAACCTTGCTTTCAAGCTCGTTTTCTTGGAATTAAAAGGCAAAAAAGTATTGAAATAAAGCCTGCTATGTGCTATTATGCAGATAGTAGGCTTTTGTTGCTTGCATTTTCCGAAACGGAGGTAAAAATTATGGATTCTAAGGTAATTAAGGGCAAAAATTATAAGCTTGTTTGGAATGATGAGTTTGATGAAAACTCGATTCATTACGGCCCGTTTGGCGAGGCACCTGAAGCCCCCGAAAAGTGGCAAATCACAGGTATGATGGGTTATTTCCCCGATTTTTATATACCCCGCGACATTGAGGATATTAAGAAATACAACTATACCGAAAACGGTGAATTGGTGCTTAAGGCAGGCATGTTTGACTGGAGTAAGTACAAGGTGGGCGAACAAACCTATACAAGCCGCAAGGTAACCGAAGGGCTTAAATATGCCAACGGCGGTGTGCTTGCAACAAACAGCACAATGGTTTACCGCAAGGGTTATGCCGAAATCCGCGCAAAATTGCCCTTTACAAACGGCGCTTGGCCTGCTTGGTGGACCAGATCCACAGGCTCTGACCTTATAAAGTATGAAGAATTCGGTGGCACCGACCAAACGGATCCAATTTACACCTTTGAAATAGATATGATAGAGTCTTGGGCATATATTGGCGAATATGTATATCCAAATGTTCATAAATGGTATAAAAATCATTTTGTGAGCGACGGCACCACCGATCGCAAGGGATTTGGTAAGGTGTTCGATTATGATGGCAATGATGTTACCGATCGTATAGACAAAGGTATTGTAGATATAAATTATGATGGCGAAGGCAAGGCTACTCAGTTTACAGCCAATATCGGCGGCATATACAGAAAAACAGGTGCAAATCACCGTTGTTTAATTGAAAACCCGAATGATTACCATACCTACGGTTTTTTGTGGACCGATGAGGAGATGACCTTCTCTATCGACGGCGTTGATTATTATACCCTTGACCTTACCAAAGAGTTCGATGGCTATCACGATGGCAAATATGGCTGGAATCAGTATATGTATTTCATCTTTGATAACCATATTATGACTCCCGGTGCACATTGGGGCGGCCCACCCGAAAAGCGTTTTGGCGGTGCGGGCGATACAAACGATGTTGAAATGCGCGTAGATTACATTCGTCTTTATCAGGAAGAGGGCAAGGAAGATATAATTATTAGATAATTTGTTCCTAAATCAAAAAGCCAAACCTAAGCATATGGGTTTGGCTTTTAATATTTATTGTATAATTTTAACATATATACATATTATAATTGTGCCACAAACTGCAGTGTATACCCAATATATTGTGCCTTAAAAAATGTTAAAAAAATAATGCAAAAAAGTTTAAAAAAAGTGTTGACAAAGGGGTTTTTATGTGGTAATATAATCGGGCGCCCTAAAAAGAGGGGCGAGCGAAGCACTGTTTAAGCGGTGCAAACGGACCTTGAAAATTAAACAACGACAAATAATAAGGACCCGACAATTCT
>JAZPZA010000019.1:0-57540 GCA_045544435.1 Acutalibacteraceae bacterium
GCTTTGGCAACAAGGTCTATTCCCCTGTCATCGACAAGGGCGAAGCGGATTATATCGTCTCCTTTGAGCTGCTGGAGGCTGCCCGCTGGACGGAGTATCTGAAAAACGGCGGCACGATTGTCACCAACACCCAGCAAATCAATCCCATGCCTGTCATCACGGGCGCGGCGCAATATCCGCAGGAACTGGTAGAAAAAATGCAGTCCGCTTCTCTAAACGTAGAGGCCATTGACGCGCTCAAGCTCGCCAATGAGGCCGGCTCTGCCAAGGCTGTCAACATCGTGCTGATGGGCCATCTGTCCCGCCACTTTGACTTTGATTTGTCCGAATGGATGGACGCAATTGAAAAGAGCGTACCTGCAAAATTCCTTGAACTCAACAAAAAAGCATTCCTGCTCGGCAGGGATGCCTGATACCCCGCTATACAAAAGGAGAGATGCCGTATGCCAAATTATTACCAGCCGGAGATTGAAACCGCCTCACGAGAGCAGCTTCTCGCCTGGCAGAACGAACGCCTGGTCAAGCAGGTAAAGCATGTATGGGACAACGTGCCCTATTATCGTCAGAAGATGGAAGAAAAGGGTGTTACGCCCGCTGACATCAAGAGCGTAGACGATCTGCATAAGCTGCCCTTCCTCACCAAGGCCGACCTGCGCGACGCCTATCCCTACGGGCTGATGGGCAAGCCTCTTTCCGATTGCGTACGTATTCAGTCTACATCCGGCACCACCGGCCGCCGTGTTGTCGCTTTTTATACCCAGCACGATATTGATTTGTGGGAAGATTGCTGTGCCCGCGCTATTGTTGCGGCAGGCGGTACGGACGAGGATGTTTGTCAGGTGGCTTACGGATACGGTCTTTTCACAGGCGGTGCAGGTCTTCACGGCGGCTCACATAAGGTTGGATGTCTGACTTTGCCTATGTCATCAGGTGTTACTGAGAGACAGATTCAGTTTATGACCGACCTTAATGCAACTATCCTTTGTTGCACACCATCCTATGCCGCATACATAGGCGAAACACTTAAGGAAATGGGTTACGGTCCCGACGATATCCCTCTTAAGGCGGGTATTTTCGGCGCTGAGCCCTGGACCGAGGAAATGCGCCGCGGTATTGAAGAAACACTCGGTATAAAGGCTTATGATATTTACGGTCTCACCGAAACCTCAGGCCCAGGAGTTTCCTTTGAATGCTCAGAGCAGACAGGTATGCATATTAATGAGGACCATTTCCTTGCCGAAATCATAGACCCCGATACAGGTGAAGTTTTACCTGAGGGCAGTAAGGGTGAATTGGTGTTCACTTCGCTTGATAAGGAAGCATTTCCGCTTCTTCGCTATCGCACCCGTGATATTTGTGTGCTTTCGCGCAAAAAGTGCTCTTGCGGCAGAACGCTCATTAAGATGGCAAAGCCAATGGGCAGAAGCGATGATATGATGATTATTCGCGGTGTAAATGTGTTCCCAAGCCAGATAGAAACTGTTCTTTTGAAAGAGGGCTATCAGCCTAACTATCAGATTATAGTTGACCGTGTAAATAATAACGATACCTTTGATATTAATGTGGAAATGAATCCCGAGCAGTTCACCGATACTGTAAGCGGTGTAACAGCGCTTGAAAAATCGCTTGCAGGCGCTATGAAAACTATGCTTGGTATTAATCCCGCAGTTCACCTTGTTCCGCCTAAGAGCATCACCAGAAGTGAAGGCAAGGCGGTTCGCGTAATCGATAAGCGTAAGCTTGTATAGAAAGGGAGAATATTATGTCATTAAAACAACTTACCGTTTTTGTGGAAAATAAGCAGGGTGCTTTGGTGGCTATAACCGATACTCTCGCTTCCCACAATGTAAATCTTCGTGCGCTTTCTATCGCCGATACTGAGGAATTTGGCATTCTGCGTCTTATAGTTAATGATAATGATACTGCTTTAAAGCAGTTGTCAGATGAAGGCTATCTTATTAAAACCACAGATGTTGTGGGCGTTAAGATAGGTGATGAGCCTGGAAAACTTTCAAAGGCTCTTAAGGTGCTTGATGATGCAAATATCAATTTAGAATACCTTTATGCCTTTATGGCGCGCACCGAAAAGCATGCCTATGTGGTTTTGCGCGTGGCAGATAACGCCGCAGCTGAGGCAGTGCTTGAAGCGGCAGGCTTCCACCTTATAACCGATGCCGATGTGTGCAAGCTTTAATTAAACCAATAAAACCGCCCTTAAATTCAAGGGCGGTTTGTCTTAGGAGGAACAATAATGCTTGATTTTGAATATTATGCGCCAACTAAGGTGTTTTTTGGCAGAGATAAGGAAAAGCTGGTAGGCGAAATAATTAGCGGTTATGGTTATAAAACTGTAATGCTTATGTATGGTAAGGGAAGCATTAAAAAAAGCGGACTTTATGATATAGTTTTAGCCTCACTTAAAGCGAAAGATATTAATATAGTTGAAATGGGCGGTGTGGAGCCCAACCCAAAAGTAAGCTTTGTGCGTGAAGCTATAAAGAAAGCTCGTGACACCAAGGTTGATATGATTTTAGCAGTAGGCGGCGGCAGTGTTATTGATGCCGCAAAATCTACTGCCGCAGGAATCTTGAGCCAAAACGATGTATGGGATTTCCACACAGGCAAGGCAACACCTGAATCCACCATACCCGTTGGCTGCATTCTCACGCTTGCTGCTGCAGGCAGTGAAATGAGCGCTTCATCCGTTTTAACTAATATGGAGCTTAATATGAAGCGCGGCTTCACAAGCGAGCTTAACCGCCCAAAATTTGCTATATGCAACCCCGAGCTTACCTATACTGTGAGTAAATATCAGACTGCCTGCGGTATTGTTGATATAATGGCGCACACAATGGAAAGATATTTTACCCCCTGCGACGATACGCCGCTTACCGATAGTATTGCAGAGAGCATTTTAAAATCGGTGATAGCCGCGGGTAAAACTCTTATGGAAAACCCGCACGATTATGAGGCGAGAGCCACTATTATGTGGGCTTCAAGTCTATCTCATAATAACCTTACGGGTTGCGGCAGAAAAAATGCGCTTCCTGTTCATCAGCTTGAGCATGCTTTAAGCGGCGAATATGATAGCGTTGCCCACGGCGCAGGTCTTGCAGTTTTGTTTCCAGCTTGGGGCAGATATGTGTATAAGCACAAAATACCTCGTTTTGCACAGTTTGCTCGTAGGGTTTGGGAAGTTAAAGAGAGTGACGATGAAAAAGCTGCTCTGGCAGGAATTGAATGCATGGCGCAGTTTTTTGCAAGTATCGGTATGCCTTTGCGCATTCGCGATTTCGGTATAGCAGAGGGCGTGAGCAGTCGGCTTGCCGAGCTTTGCACCTTTGGTAAAGCCCGTACCGTTAAAACCTATATCGAGCTTGGATTTGATGAAATAAAGGAAATATTCGAGCAGTGTTATTAAACAAAAAAGCTTCGGCATATGCCGAAGCTTTTTCTATTTATTTATAAATTTAAAGTTTTGCGCATTTCCCTTTGTTGGGGTGTAGCTTTCAAAGTACTGTATAATTTCTTGCGGATTACTGGACACAAAGAATAAGTCCATATTAGCTTGTGGCATAAAATTCTTTTCCACAGCCGCGTTGAGCATTTCAATCAGCGGGTTATAATATCCGTTTGTGTTGAGTATAGCTATAGGCTTTGGCAGAATACCAAGCTGATGCAGGGTATAGGTTTCAAAAAATTCATCAAAGGTGCCGATACCGCCAGGGGTTATGATAAATGCATCGGACATATCCTCAAGCAGCTGCTTTCTTTCACGCATGGTTTCGGTGTAAATCATTTCGGTGCAGTTTTCAAAAAGCGCGCCGTCAACATTAAAAAACGAGGGGCATATGCCGATGATTTCGCCGCTTTTTTTATTAGCGCCTCTTGCTACCGCGCCCATAAGACCCGCGGCGCCGCCGCCGAAAACCACGCTATGACCGTGTTCAGCAATAACTGCTCCAAGGTCCTCACCTGCGTCAATAAAACCTTTGTCTATCTGGTTGGATGATGCGCCGTAAATACAAATTTTCATAGTGTTAATTCCTTATCGTTAAGAATGGCATTTATAAGGGTTTCGCCCTCATACTGGAGTCTTAGTGAAAAGAATGGGTAGTTTTCGTCCTCTAAAAGCTTTAGAAATATCTTGTCACCCTCCCAAAGTGGTAGGGAATAAAGGGCGGTTTTATCAACCCACTCGAGCACACCCTCATCGCATTCGCGAACTTCACCCACAAACTCGGTGCTTGTAAAAAGGTGCATATATTCGGTTTCCCATTTATCGGAAACAAAGGTTACAATTCCGCGGTATTCACTCGAAATAAGGGTTAGTCCCGTTTCCTCTAAAACCTCGCGTCGGTTAGCCTGTTCGGGGCTTTCCTTATCCTCAAACTTACCGCCTATACCCACCCACTTATCACGGTTGAGGTCGTTTTCCTTTTTTACGCGGTGAAGCATAAGATACGCGCCGTCTTTTTCAATATGGCAGAGTGTGGTGTTTCTCATTGCGCTTCCTCAGCTGTTTTTTCGATTTTTGCGGGAGGAGTGTATCCTTCAATGTAGAAAATGCTGTTATCTTTGTGCTCATAGTCAAAGATGTTATTATACTGTATCTTTTCATATTCACTCAAAATCTGCTGATATTCACTGCTATCACTCCACCTATAATAGGTATCGTTAGCATCGATATATCCCACAGTGTCGATTACGGGCAGAGTTTCTGAGAGCTTTAACAGATACTTGTTATATTCTGTAAGCTTAACACCTGCAACATCAAGAACATAAGAGGAAAGATAGTTAACGCTAAGCTTATCGATATATTCTTCCTCAATATCATAGTTTGCCCAGATAAAGAAGGGTGTTACATGGCGTTGCTGTTCCTGCTCAATGCTGAGGTTGTTTAAACTATTCACGCCAAGCAATGAGGCGATAAAGCTCTTTTCAATAGAGGGCTGATGGTCGCCGAACATGCAAATAACAGTAGGCTCCTTAACCTTTGAAAAATACTCAACAAGGCCCTTGAATGCATCGTCACTAGCCTTCACAAGTGATAGATACTTACTTGTTTTATTGTAATATTTATCGGTAGAGGTGATTCCTATGCATTCATTGAAGTTGGAAGCGCCTGCAGAATAACCGCCGTGATTTTGCATGGTAACATTAAATGCAAAATAGGGGATAGACTTATCGCGGTTTTCAAAATCGTTGATAAGCACCTGATAATTATATTCATCGCTTACATACTGGCGGATAAGCATATTCTGTCTTTCAGGGTAATATTGGCTAACCAAAGACTGCAAATAATCGGCATCACTGCCGTTTTGAATATAATCGTTAAGAATTGAAACATCAATTAGGTTTTCAAGGCTTATAAAGGAATTAAAGCCCATATTTTGGTATACGCTAACTCTATTCCAGCCGCTTGAATAATAAGGGTGAAGTGTATATGATGAATAGCCTTGACCTTCAAGTGTTGAAACCAGTGAGGCTATCGGGTTTTTGATATAAAGCATATAAGCATTACTGCCTGATGGGAGGAACGCGGTGGTGTGTCCTGTTAAAAATTCAAACTCGGTGTTTGAGGTGCCCGCACCTATAACAGGAACATATAAATTACCCTTAACGGTGTTTTCAGTAAGGCTTCGCATAAAAGGCATATAATCCTCGTTTGTGGAAAACTCGCCTAAAACCTGCAAATCCGAAAGTGATTCATTCATTATGCAGATAATGTTAGGGGCATTTTTGTTGGGTTTTATGGTGGTTTGGGTATTATTCTCACTCTCTACCGTACTGCTTACATAGTCGCCGATAGATTCAGCGTTATAGCCCTCAGGCTCAGACATATAAAGATATTTTGTGTTGCAGAAAAAGCTGAACACAAAGCCATAGTTTCTGTAACCTCTTGATTGATTCCAAAAGTCGGGCTTCACACCTGCGTTGGCAAATATGGATGTGAAATAGAAAAGTATCAACAAAACAGCGGCAAAGGTGCCCATAAAGGTTCGAGATATAATTTTTGTTATCGCATTATATTTCGGAGTATTTGTCTTGATTCCCACAACAAGTATAAATATGAAAATAAGAATACCGATTACCATAATATGTGTGGGTGCATAGTTATAGGTGTTAGCAACATTCGCGGCTGTTGTGATGCTTAAAAAGTCCATCGGGATAAAGGGAGTGCCGCGGAATTCCACAACATAAGCATGCGCAAGCGCTAAGCCAAAAAGCACGGGATTTACAGTGAGAATTGCTACCCTGAAGCTACCGCAAGCGGCGAAAACGAGGAAATATAGTATCAATACCACCAAATAGTTTCCAAGAAAGCCTAAATAGGTCATATCATAAATAAAGATATTGTTAAGGCATTCGGTCATAGTGATGGTCACTATAGGCATCAGCATAATAAAAACAAAATGCCATATCTTATTTAAAATGTCGCTTTTAATTCTGATAGTAAAAGCGATGCAAGCGCCGATTATAAGCGGCGCCACAAGACAGAATGCTAAAAGCAACCACTTTGCGCTGAATCCGAGAGCTAAAAAAATTCGGCTTTCAAACACAACAAAAAGCATCAGCACGGCAGCCACTATACCGCCTGTTATCTTAGAGCTTTTCTTTGTTTTTATTTCAAAGTTGTCTTTAAAAAAGCAAGCAATTTTGCTTAAGATTCTCGATGCATTCATAGAAATAAACTATCCTTTCTAAAAGAATAACTATATAAATAACACTGAATTTCATTTTAACCAAATTATTATACTATATTTTAAGCTAAAAAACAACTATGAAATTAAATGCGGTAGCCAAATGCAAACCTGCATAGCCACCGCATTAATTTATAAGCCGTATTCTTTATCGAATTCTTTTACCCTTTTAATGTATCCCTCGCGGTCTATGATATAGCTTAGCCCATGTCCCGCATTGGGAACAGTCATCATCATCTTTTTGGCAACGCAAGCCGCATAGTTTCTTTTAGTCATTTCACAAGGAACAAAATCATCAGCTTCGCCGTGAATAAATATCGCGGGCACTCGGCAGTTTTTCATCGCCTCAATAGGTGAGGTTTCGTCGGGGTCGAATTTGCCGTAAAGACGAGCACCAAGCCGCACAAACGGGTAAAGTAGATTGGCGGGCAGCTTCATCTGGCGAATAACCTTTTTAATTATTTCTTTGGCAGAAGTGTATCCGCAGTCGGCAAGTATGCCGATAACATTTTCGGGTAATTCCATAGCCGAAGCCATCATAACGGTAGCCGCGCCCATTGAAATGCCTGTGAGAATTATTTTAACATCCTTTCCAAAATGTTCAACCATAAATTGCACCCAAGAAAGGCAGTCGCGCCGCTCGTTTATTCCAAACGAGATTATATTACCCTCGCTTTTTCCGCAAGCGCGCTGGTCGATTATAAACGCGCTTCTTTTAAGCTCAAAGCAACGCTGAACACCGCCGCAAAGGTCGCGTTCGGCGCGGCCGCGGTATCCGTGAAGCATAAGCTCTATCGGTGCATCAGGTGAATATTCATAATATTTGCCGTAAAGCTTGAGGCCATCAAAGGAGGTGATGCAAAACTCCTTATGAGGCATCGCCTTTACTTCTTTCATCCAAGCAAGCATTGTGTCGCGGTGCGGCTCGTAAATTTTACCAGGAGGAAGAGAAAATTCTTCCTCCTTTAAATCTTTAGGGGAATAAAAAGCGAGATAAAAGCAAATATATGACGCTATTAAAATGAGTAGTATAAGAGATGCCATAACGGCAACAACAATCCAAAAAATATTCATTAAATCTTCTCCGAAAATTACTTATTTATATATTATACCACTAAATTCCAGCAATTCAACACAACTACCAAAATAAAGTTGTTGCATTTTGAATTTTGATAATGTAAAATCAAAGCAAGGAGAGATGAAAATGCAGGTTAATTATAAAAATCAAAAGAGATATAAGACTGCAAAATATCCTATCCGTCAGCCGATTATTATTGTGTGGCTTATATGGCTGCTTTCAAAAATTGCGCTTATTGGTAAAGAATATAAGGTTGAAAAGATAAATATGGAGGGACTGAAACCACCATATATAATGCTTAGTAACCATATGTATTTTGTGGATTTTGAGCTAACTGCAACAGCCACCTTACCGCATAGGGTTAATAATGTTGTGAGTATAGATGGTTATTACCGCCGTCCGTGGCTTATGGAGCTTATTGGTGCTATCTGTACCAGAAAATTCACAATGGATTTGCACCTTATAAAATCCATTAATCGCGTGCTTAAAAGGGGAGATATACTCTCAATGTACCCCGAAGCCCGCTATTCGCCCTGTGGTGTCACCTCTTATATGCCTGAGTCCTTGGGCAAGCTTATCAAAATGAACAAGGTACCCGTTGTAGCGGTTGTTCACCATGGCAATTACCTGCATTCACCATTCTGGAACTTCCGCAAAAAGCGCAAGGCACCGCTTTACACAACCGTTACCCGAATTCTCACCGCCGAGCAGGTTAAATCGATGTCGGCAAGTGAGATAAATGAGGCTGTAAAGCAGGCGCTTACATATGATGATTATAAATATCAAAAGGAAAACGGTATTCTTATTACCGAGCCTTTCCGCGCAGAGGGAATGCATAAAATACTTTATCAGTGCCCCCATTGCCTAACAGAGTCGAAAATGGCTTCAAGCGGCACCGAGATATATTGCGCCGAATGCGGGAAAAGATGGAATTTGAATGAGGATGGCACACTATCTGCTTTAAGCGGTGAAACCGAGTTTTCACATGTTCCCGATTGGTTCAACTGGGAGCGTGAGCAGGTAAGACAGCAGATAGCGAATGGGGAATATAGCTTTAGCGATGAGGTCGAAGTATATTCTATGCCGCGCTGTTGGCGTTTTATGAATTTAGGCAAGGCTAAGTTAACACATTCCATTGAGGAAGGATTTACCCTTGAAGGCTTCTATCGCGGCAAGCCATATCGTATTCAAAGGAAGCCAATTGAAAATAATAGCCTGCATATTGAGTATGATTATTGCTATATAAAGCCTTTTGACTGTGTGGATATTTCCACAGAAAACGATTCGTTCTATTGTTATCCTAAGTCTCAAAATGCGGTAACAAAGCTTGCCTTTGCCACAGAGGAGCTATATCTTAGAGCAAAAAAATCAAAGATAACTAAAAGTTAAGTTTAAAATTAAGATTTAGCTCAATTTTATGTATTTTAATATAATAGAAGGGCTTAATATGTCAGAAATTTTCGAAATTATAATGATTTTGAGCTTTGGAGCTTCATGGCCGCTTAATGTTATGAAGTCTTGGAAAGCAAGAACAGCAAAGGGTAAGAGCGTAAGCTTTCTATGTCTCATTTTATTTGGTTACATAGCGGGTATCACATCTAAGCTTATGAATGAGGCTTATATGTCGCAATTTGCGCAAAAATGGTATGTATTGGTTTTCTATTTCCTAAACTTCATTATGGTTGCTATAGACTTAGTCCTATATTTTATAAACAGAAATTTGGATAGAAAGGCAGAGAAGGAAATATGAAGGTTTTATCAATAGGTAACAGCTTTTCACAAGATTCACACAAATGGCTTTATAAGCTTGCTAAGGCTTGCGGCGCTCATATTCAAACCGCAAATCTTAATATCGGTGGTTGTTCACTCGAAGGGCATTGGGATAATGTTGTCGGCGATAACGCTAACTATGATTTAGAGATAAACGGTGGCGAGGGAGAGCGTAAGATTTCTATTAAAGAAGCGCTTACTCTTGAAAAATGGGACGTTATTACCTTGCAGCAGGTAAGCCAGAATAGCGGCTTGGCAGCTACTTATATTCCTTATTTAGAGAATCTTTATAATTATGTGAAAGGAATATGTCCCAACGCAAAAATTTATTTTCATCAAACCTGGGCTTATGAAGTTGATTTTGAGAGAGAAGGCTTTGCAAACTACAACTATAATCAGGACGAAATGTTCCGCAGAATTTGCGATGTAACATCTATGGCAGCAAAGCTTATTAACGCAGAATTAATACCTAGTGGCGGGGTGATTCAAAAGCTTCGCGAAACGGTTGCTGAGTTTGATTATCAAAACGGCGGAATGTCGCTCAACCGCGATGGCTTTCACTTAACCCTCGATTATGGACGGTTCGCCGCAGCCGCCACCTGGTTTCACACACTCACGCATAAGAAGATAGAAATTGAACAGTTTGAAGATTTTGATATTGATATTAATATACTTAAAAAGATAATAGCGGTAGTAGAGCAATTTTAGTGTTTAAGCCCCGAAATTTTCGGGGCTAAAATATTTTTTATAAGCTTGGTTTTTAGTTGAAAAAGAGATAAAAATATAGTATAATTTGAGATAGCAATTTTATTTTAAGAGGCTTATTATGAAACGAACAAAACTTAAAGACCGCCTTTTGCCTGATTACACAAACGGCGAAGAAATTTTTAATATGGTAACCCACATAGTTGGCGGCGGTTTGGGTGTTATATATCTTGTGTTATGCGTTATTTTTTCAGCGTTGCACCGTAATGTGTGGGGGGTTGTGTCCTCCGCGATTTACGGCGCATCGGTGATTTCGCTTTTTACTATGTCCAGCGTTTACCACGGTGTTAAAGCGGGGATGGGTAAAAAGGTTCTGCAGGTGCTTGACCACTGCACCATTTATTTTATGATAGCGGGTACCTATACGCCGATAATGCTATCGCTTTTGCGAAAAACCAACCCCGTTATTGCGTGGGTGGTTTTCGGTGTTGTGTGGGGTATTGCTGCACTTGCTATAACACTTACTGCTATTGACCTTAAAAAATATAATATCTTTTCAATGATATGCTATATCGGCATGGGCTGGTGCATTATTTTCACCATAGTTCCCGTTTATAAAGCGCTTACCTTTTGGGGCTTTATGTGGCTGCTTGGCGGTGGCATAATGTATACCATAGGTGCCGTGCTTTACGGTATAGGGGCTAAAAAGCGATATATTCATTCGATTTTTCATATCTTTGTTGACCTTGCAAGCATAATGCACTTTATTTGCATCTTTTTCTATGTAATATAAAAATCACAATAATCGCATTTTTTCGTAAAATATATTGCGGAAGGGTGTGGTTAAATTGCGATTTTGGAAAAACAGGGTGCTTCCCACCCTTATCAGGTGGGTGTGCTTGATTTTGTGTATTCTTTTAGTGATTTTTATTACCTTTATGCAGGTAAAGCCCCTCGTTTTTACATATGCTAAAAGCAAGGCGGAAACAATAGTGCTAAATGCCGCCAACACCGCGGTGCTTAATGTCTTAAGGGAAAACGATATTTCTTATGATAATATATCCTTGGTTTCAAGAGACGGTGATGGAAATATAACGGGTATTGAAATCAACACAGAAAATATAAATTTGTTGAAAAGTCTTATTTCAAATGAGATGATGGAAATAACCGCGCAGAAGGAATTTTATGATATTTTTATTCCTTTAGGCACGCTTTTGGGGTCTGAATATACCACGGGCTACGGACCGCATATCAGATTTAAGATGCAGCTTACAGAAACATCCATTGTGGATTTTGAAAGCAAATTTCAGGATGCGGGAATCAATAATGTGTTGCATCAAATTATAATAAATATGGATATAACAGCGAATGTTCTGATGCTTGGATGCTATGAGGGCTTTGGTGTTTCAACCTCAGCTATAGCGGCGCAAACCGTTATTGCAGGAGTTGTTCCCGATTCCTTTACTGATGTTGAGGAGTATCCTGGCGATGACATAGCAGATGATATTTTTAACTATGCGGATATTTATTAACGGAGGAAGTTATGGATTTTAAGGAAGCAAAAAAAAGAGCTCAGCAGCTCACAAAAATTATTCGCTACCATAATGAACTTTATTATAATCAGGATGCGCCCGAAATCGAGGATTTTGAGTATGATGCTTTGATGCGTGAGCTCAAGGCTATCGAGAAGGAATACCCTGAGCTTATAACCGCCGATTCACCCACACAAAGGGTAGGCGGCGCGGCGCTTAATCTTTTTTCGCCTGTTGTGCATTCTGTTAAAATGGAGAGCCTTCAGGATGTTTTCAGTATCGATGAGCTTCGTGAGTTTGGCGCGAAAATAGATACCTCTAAAACCGCCTTTTCGGTTGAACCTAAAATTGATGGTCTTTCAGTGTCGCTTGAATATTCGGGCGGTAGCTTTGTTCGCGGCTCCACGAGAGGAGACGGCGTAACAGGAGAGGATGTAACCGCAAATCTTTTAGGAATTGATGCAATACCTAAGCAAATAGACTTCGATGGTGAGCTTGAGGTTCGCGGCGAAGTTTATATGCCCAAGGCATCATTTTTAAAGCTTGTTGAAAGGCAGGAGCTTTTGGGTGAAAAAACCGCCAAAAACCCCCGCAATGCCGCCGCAGGCTCACTAAGGCAGAAAAACTCCGCTGTAACAGCAAGTCGCGGGCTTGATATGTTTATATTTAATATCCAAAGAATTGACGGTAAGCAGTTTGCTTCTCACATAGAAACCCTTGACTTTTTAAAAGAGCTTGGCTTTAATGTCTTGCCCTCTTATAAGCGATGCGAAACCATTGAGGAGGCAATAGCCGAGGTTGAGCGCATAGGTAACACACGCGGAAATTTGGAGTTTGATATTGATGGCGCGGTAATTAAAGCAGATAGCCTTAGTTATCGTGAGACTTTAGGTAGCACGGCTAAATATCCTCGCTGGGCGGTAGCCTTTAAATATCCGCCCGAGGAAAAGGAAACCGTGCTTCGCAAGATAGAAATAAATGTCGGCAGAACGGGGGCGCTTACCCCCACCGCTGAATTTGACCCAATTCAGCTTGCGGGCACAACCGTTAGCCGTGCGGTACTTCACAATGAGGATTTTATTAACGAAAAGCAGATTGGAATAGGCGATACGATAATAGTTCGAAAAGCAGGTGAGATTATCCCTGAGGTGCTTTCCGTTAGCCACCACGCTGAAAACAGTCGCGTTTTCAAAATGCCCACACACTGCCCCTCTTGCGGCGCGCCTGTTTCCCGTGAGGAGGGTGAGGCGGTAATCCGTTGCACTAATGTCGAGTGCCCTGCGCAGCTACTCAGGCATCTTATCCACTTCACTTCGCGTGATGCTATGGATATTGAGGGCCTTGGACCCGCTGTGCTCGAGCAGCTTGTGAATGCGGGCCTTGTCAATAATATAGTAGACCTTTACACCCTTGATTTCGAGGCTGTTAAAGGTCTTGAGCGTATAGGCGAAAAGTCCACTCAAAATATGTTTGAGGCTATCGAAAAATCAAAGAGCAACGACCTATCCCGTCTTATTACAGCTTTGGGCATACGGCATATAGGCACAAAGGCTGCAAAGCTGCTTGCCGAAACATTTTTGGATATAGATGCTATAATCGCAGTAAGCCGCGAGCAGCTTGAGCAAATCGAGGGCTTTGGCGGTATTCTTGCCGCCTCTGCGGCAGAGTTTTTTGCCCTCGAGGAAACTAAAAATATGATAGAGCGGTTAAAGCAGCTGGGTGTAAACACTAAGTCCACTAAGGAGTTAGCAGGCGATAAATTCGCTGGTATGACCTTTGTTCTAACGGGCACTCTCCCCACATATACAAGAAGCGAGGCAGGGGAGATTATAGAGTCTCTCGGTGGTAAAGTATCTTCCTCGGTTTCTAAAAAAACCACCTATGTTTTGGCGGGTGAGGAGTCAGGAAGTAAGCTTGATAAAGCTAACGCTTTGGGCGTTACTGTTATAGATGAGCAGGAATTTCTTAAAATGATAGAGTAAAATAAAACTATTGCTTGACATTGCACCCCCTCTTATTGTATAATAGCAGTTGCAAGTATTTTACCCCTGCAATTTTGCGGAGGGAGGGAATGTAAATGAGTCAGGTAAGAGTTAAAGAAAATGAATCACTTGATAACGCACTTCGTCGCTTTAAGCGTCAAACCGCTAAGGACGGCGTTATTCAGGAAGTTCGCAAGAGAGAGCACTATGAGAAGCCCTCTGTAAAGCGTAAGAAAAAGTCGGAAGCTGCTCGCAAGAGAAAGTTCCGCTGATTTAACGGCATTTTAAAAGGCGGTTGCTTTTGCAATCGCCTTTTTATCTTTTAGGAGAAATTTTATGCTACTAAAACCAAAAATTAAGCTTGAAAAAATCACCGATATAACGGTTGAAATTTTAAATAAATATAATATAAAAGCATTGCTTTTGGATGTTGATAACACTATGTCCACCCATCACGGTATGGTGCTTACTGATGGACTGCTCGAATGGATAGAATATATGAAGACGAGCGGTATAAAACTCCGCGTGCTTTCAAATTCTAAGGAAGCGCGGGTGAAGCCGTTTGCTGAAAAAATCGGTCTGCCATATATCAGCTTAGGTCTAAAGCCACTGCCAACAGGCTATCTTCGCGGCGTTAAGGCTTTGGGTGAAAAAAGAAAAAATGTTGCCATAGTGGGTGACCAGATTTTCACCGATATTTTGGGCGGAAATGCTGTGGGTGTTAAAACCATACTGCTCACACCAATAAAGCCTGAGAGTGGCTGGAGCTTTAAATTGCGCCGCCGCCTTGAAAGGGTAGTTTTCAAGCTATATAAAATTAAAGATTACGAGGGATAAATATATGTCAGCAAAATTCGGCCCCGCGGGTAATTCGCTAAGCTTTTTTGAAATGGGATATAAGGGTAGTCTGCAAATACCTGAATATGTGGAAAAAATGGGACTTGATGCCTTTGAATATCAGTGTGGCAGAGGTGTTAATATAGGTGAGGATAAGGCTCGCGAGTTAGGCAAACTCGCCGCAGATAAGGGAATAGCTCTATCGCTTCACGCGCCTTATTATATCTCAATGTCCTCCGTGGAGGAGGCAAAGCGCCTTAATTCAATAAACTATATTATGGCTTCCGCAAAAGCGGTAGATTATATGGGCGGCAACCGAATAATCGTTCACACAGGCTCTTGTGGTAAGATAAGCCGTGAATATGCATTAGAGCTTGCTATGGATACAATGCGGCTTGCAATAAAAGCGCTTGATGAGGCAGGGCTTTCACATATTCATATCTGCCCTGAAACGATGGGCAAGGTAAATCAGCTTGGCACTTTAGATGAAGTGTTAGCGCTTTGCAGCTTGGATGAGCGGCTTATCCCTTGCATAGACTTCGGTCACCTTAATGCCCGCGACTTAGGCTACTTTAAGGCTAAAGAAGATTACAAAACAGTGTTTGACAGTGTTGAGAATAAATTAGGCTCCGACCGCCTTAAAGCATTCCATTCTCATTTTTCTAAGATAGAATACACAACAGGCGGCGAAAAAAAGCATCTAACCTTTGCTGATACTGTCTACGGTCCCGACTTTGAGCCCGTTATGGAGCTTGTGGCGCAGAAAAACTGCAGCCCCACCTTTATCTGCGAGTCCGATGGCACTCAAGCAGAGGACGCAAAGCAAATGAAGGATTATTATAAATCACTTATATAATAAAAATTAAAAGCACGGCTTATGCCGTGCTTTTTTAGTTTATTGCTTTGGTACTACCTTTCGCTTTGTGCCGTCAGGCTCAACTATATACATATTATCAAGCTGAGACATAAGACTTTTCTTATAAGACTCTATATACTCACGGCGGAGCTGAGCTTGCTCTGCTTTTTCTTCCTCAGTAAGTCCCTCAGCCTTTTGCTTTCTTGCAAGCTCATTAATTCTATCAATTTTATTTTGTTCCATAATTAAATCTCATTTCTTCCCTCAAGCGCTCTGGCGAGGGTGTATTCATCAGCATATTCAAGGTCGCCGCCCACTGGTATACCATACGCAAGGCGAGTAACCTTAATACCCATAGGCTTTACAAGTCGAGATATATAGCTCGCGGTAGCCTCTCCCTCAACGGTTGGGTTGGTAGCCATTATAATTTCCGTAACCGTTCCGTCGCTAAGGCGCGCCATAAGCTCTTTTATGCGCAGCTTGTCGGGTGTGATGCCGTCAAGAGGGGAGAGCACCCCGTGCAAAACATGGTAAACACCGCCAAATTCGCGTGTGCGTTCAAAAGCCATAACATCACGCGGCTCTTCAACAACGCAGATAATACTGTGGTCACGCTTTTCGTCATCACATATCTGGCATATTTCAAGGTCTGTAAGAGATTGACAAACCTTGCAAAAATGTATTTTTTCTCTCGCATTAACAAGAGCTTCTGCAAATTGCCGTGCTCGCTCAGGCGGCTGCTGCAAAATGCTATAAGCCAAGCGTTGAGCGGTTTTTTTGCCTATACCTGGCAGACGGGAAAATTGGTTTATAAGCTCTGTGAGAGGTACAATATTATAATTCATATCAGAACATTCCGGGGAGGTTAAGACCGCCTGTTATGGCGCCCATCTCTTCCTCTGCGGTTTTTATGGCATTATTAATAGCCTCATTAACAGCAACTGTTATGAGGTCCTCAAGCATTTCGGGGTCCTCAGGGTCAACAGCATCAGGGTTAATCTTTATGTTCTTTATAAGATGCTTACCGTCAACCGTAACACTTATCATTCCGCCGCCTGAGGTGGCAGAATATTCGCGCTGCTCAAGGTCAGACTGAAGTGTTGCCATATCCTCCTGCATCTTCTGTGCTTGCTTGAGCATCTGATTCATATTACCTGGGCCGCCTGAATTTGGGATTCTTACTTTCATTTTTTATATCTCCTATTAATTGTTTTCTAAATTTTTAAGTCTTTCAGCAAAGCTCTTAAGTGGGTCATCCATTTGAGAAGCAGCTTCGCTTGCGCGGTAGGGGCCTAACTTATATGTGGCTCCAAGCACATTGTAAGCCGCCTTACGAATAGAATCGCGATAAAGGTTGTTAGCACCGTTAACAAGCGTGCGGAACTGTGAATTTTGAGTATCAATAAGCAGCCTGTCACCGCTTATATATGCGCTCGAGCCCTGCAAAACACCCGCGATTATGGGGCAACTCTTTTGCAAAACGGCAAGCACATCTTCCCATTGTTCAACAGGTATAACTCCGCCCATTTCTCTCTTTTTAGCCGTCGGCTTTTGGGTGGGCGCACCTTCTTCATCTGTGGGCGCTTCAGGTAGCGGTATTTCTTCCGAGTCTTCAATTATTTCTTCTGTTTGTTCAGGCTCAGCAACTATTTTTATTCCGCCCTTTTCAAGCGCCGCAACACGCATTTCAAGCGAGTTTAAATCCTGCCTGATTTCTGGGTTACAAAGCCTTATTAAGGTCATTTCCATTTCGCAACGGCGGTTGCCGTTTTGCATTCCCGCATTTGCCGACTGCAAAACACTTAGAATGCACATAATTTCCTTAATATCAAAAGAATCGGCCTGCTGCTTTAAATCATTCATTCTTGCGGCAGAGCAAACAATTGGCTTTTGCTCACCCTTAACGGTTTTAACTATCATTAAATCGCGGAAATGGTTTGTAAGCTCGGCTAAAAGCCTTAGCATATCCACAGAACTGTTATGAAGCGTATCTATAAGCATTAGCGCTTGCTCGGTGTTGTGAGTCTTTATAAACTCAGCCATCTTTATAAGATAGTCATTTCCCGCCATAGAGCAAACTGTGGCAACAACATCCTCATCAATATTTGAGTTGCTTGATGCGCAAAGGTCGAGAATTGAAAGCGCGTCGCGCATACCACCGTCAGCAGCGGAGGCTATAAGTGTTGCGGCATCATCCGTGAGCGTAAGCCCCTCCGAGAGCGCAACCTTATGAAGGCGGCTGCATATTTCGCCGCTATCTATTCTTCTGAAATCGAATCTCTGGCAACGAGAAAGTATAGTAGCGGGCAGCTTATGAACCTCGGTTGTGGCGAGAATAAACACAACATGATGCGGCGGCTCCTCCAAGGTCTTTAAAAGAGCGTTAAATGCGGCGCCCGATAGCATATGCACCTCGTCTATTATATAAACGCGGTATTTTGCCGCGGCAGGGGAAAAGTTTACCTGCTCGCGAAGCTCTCTTATGCTATCAACACCGTTGTTAGAGGCGGCATCAATTTCAACAATATCGGTGATTTCATCCTGCGCTATTGCGCGGCACATTTCACACTCGCCGCATGGGTCCCCGTTTATAGGATTAAGGCAGTTTATGGCCTTTGCAAAAATTTTAGCACAGCTTGTTTTACCTGTGCCTCTGGTACCTGTGAACAAATATGCATGCACCATTTTGCCCGTATCGAGCTCATTCTTAAGGGTTTCGGTAATATGGCTTTGACCAACAACATCTGAAAAGGTTTGCGGTCGGTATTTGCGGTATAACGCCTGATATGCCATTTCTTCACCTCAAATTAAAAAATTGCTTGTATACTCGGTCGTACGAATGGACCGATTTGCTACGCGCACAGGATAAACTGCTTAATGCTGCTCGGTTCCCCGCCTGACATGGTTCACAGCCTCCCATCGCATAGGACCCGCCCATTCGCACGACCGGATATACAAGCTCCGTCAATTTAGTATAATATATAAATTAAATATTTGCAATAGTAAAAAACATAAATTGTTGAAAAATATCTATAATACTGTTATAATAAATTTAATTATTTGCTTTATATTATTTGGTGAGGAGTTTGGTTTGATGAATAGACTGAAAATTTCAACCCTTTTTAACCTCGAACACACGATAGCCGCAGATGTTTTTGAAGGCAAGGAATATCCCTTTGAGGTTTTGCCTGAAATTAGCGGGTTTATAAAAAAATTAGCATCAACGCTTGATATGTCAATATTCGAAAAGCGTGGCGAGGATATTTATATTGCTAAAACCGCAAAGGTTGCGCCCTCTGCCTCGATAACAGGACCATGCATCATCGATGAAGATGCCGAAATTCGCCATTGCGCATTTATTCGCGGCAACGCTATTGTTGGTAAAAATTGCGTTGTGGGAAATTCTACAGAGCTTAAAAATGTTATACTTTTTGACCGCGTTCAGGTTCCGCACTATAACTATGTGGGCGATTCTATCCTTGGTTATCGTTCCCATATGGGCGCAGGATCTATAACCTCTAATGTTAAATCCGATAAAACACTGGTTGCAGTTAATGTGGATGGCAAAAGGTATGAAACGGGGCTTAAAAAATTCGGCGCAATGCTTGGTGATTGTGTTGAAGTGGGCTGTAACAGTGTTCTGAACCCCGGTACGATAATTGGAAAAAACACGAATATATATCCCTTGTCAAGTGTGCGCGGCTATGTTAGCGAAAACAGCATATATAAGTCGCGAGGCAATGTTGTGGAGAAATGCTGATGAACGCTGAAAAATGGGATATTTTAAATGCCGAGGGAAATCCCACAGGCAGAACAACACTCCGCGGCAGAGTTAATCTTAAGCCTGGGGAATATCACCTTGTGGTGCATATATGGATAGTATCATCTGATGGCAGGTTTCTTGTTCAGCGAAGAGCGGATGATAAAAAGCTGATGCCGGGTGAATGGGCGGCAACGGGCGGCGCCGCGATAGCAGGCGAGAGCTCTTATACCGCCGCTAATCGTGAGCTTTTTGAGGAGCTTGGTATTCCCTCAAATCGCCACACCCTTAAGAAACTCACCCGCATTAAGCGCAGAAATTCTTTGCTTGATGTTTGGTTTATTAACACCGATATATCAACCGAAAGACTTCGCCTTCAAGCCAGTGAGGTGGCAGAGGCTAAGTGGATAAGCCGTGATGAGTTTATTCGAATGATAGAAAATGGTGAATACCATAATTACGGTAAGGAATATTTCAATACCGTATTTTCCAAAATTGACGATTTGAAAGGCGCTACTGTATGAGTTTAGATATTAAAGGTGAAAAGTGTGCGATATGCCAAGCATATCTTTTCGAGGATGATGATGTGGTGTATTGCCCCGAATGCGGCGCACCCCATCATAAGGACTGCTATAAAACGGCGGGTAAATGCGGTGTTGAGGCTTTTCACGGTACCGATAATCAGTATAAAAGAAAGCCTGCGGAGCAAGAAAATGCTCAGAATCAGCAGGAGGATAGAAGCAAACCTTTGCATAATGCTTATGTGAAGTGCGGTATGTGCGGCGAAAGCTATGATTTTAGCGAGAATACATGTCCACAATGCGGCGCACCCAACCTTGCTAAAAGCGGCGGCAGATTTGTTATGTTCGATTTCCTCGGCGGTGTTCCCGCTGATATGGATATAGGTGACGGCGTTACAGCAGATGAAGCCAAGCGTTTTGTTTTAACAAATTCTCAGCGCTATTTACCCAAGTTTGCGGCATTTAAAAAGCTAAAAAAGCGCGCAAGCTGGAATTGGCTTGCTTTCTTAGAGCCCTGCGCGTGGTTTTTATCACGAAAAATGTATAAAGCGGGTGCGCTTGTGGGTGCGCTCCAAACGGCGTTTTCAATGTTACTGATACCATTAACAAATGCGCTTTATTATATTGATACTGAAGGCGTTAAAAATTATGTTGAAATGGCTGAAATTATTGCTGAAAATCTTCCTTCAATAGGTATGGTTGCGGTTGCTACCGCCTTTGCAGGTGGCGTTTTTAATCTGATTCTCCATATAATATGTGGAATTTTCGGTGATTTGATTTATAGAAATCATGTTGTATCAACTATTAAGCGAATAAAGGCAGAAAGCGATGATATTAATGAGGATTTTCGCCGTAAAGGGGGACTTAGCCTCATCGCTTGTGTTATAGGATTATATCTGCCATCAATTGTAATGATGTTGTTTTAGGAGGATTTATATATGAGCGAAAATATCAATATTTGCCCCGAATGCGGCACCGAAAACGAGCCGCAGTATACATACTGCAAAAATTGCGGAGCTGCACTCGCCGCGGAGGCGAGCTCTGAAGAAAATAATAAAAACAGTAACTTTAATCATAGCACTAATGATAACCCCAAATATGATAATTTTGCGGGCCGCAGAACACAAGAAAACAGTGGATATACTGCCTATGACTATTCACAGTCTGCTTTTATTATCGACACTATCGATGGCAATCCCACCGATGATGTTATAGCCTTTACGGGTAAGAATGCTATGAAATTTGTTCCCAAGTTTTCCAAAATGGAGCTTTCAGGCTCGCGAGTTAGCTGGTGCTGGCCTGTAGCGCTGCTTGGATATATATTCGGTCCCTTGGGTGCGGCTATTTGGTTTTTCTATCGTAAGATGTATAAAATCGCCTTGATTTTAGTGGCAATAGGCGTGTTGCTCGGCGGTGCTAATGCCGTTCTTGATGGCTATGTAAGCGGTATAGCGGGCCCGATTTACGAGGAGCAGTTTGAGCAGTTTATTGAGGAGCAAAACGGTTATTTTGATTTCTTGCTTGATGAATATGATGAGCTTGAATATTCACCCGTATATTCTTTAATAGAGGGTGTAATCAATTTAGCAACACTGCTTCTTGGCGGGCTCTTTTCAATGTATTTTTATAAGAAGCATATCGCACAGCAGATAAATATGTACCGAGCAAGCAATATTGACCCGCGTTATTATCAGTTGGGACTTGCTTCTATCGGCGGCACCTCATCGGGTATGGCGTGGCTTGGTATACTCGTTTTGATACTAACAACCGAAATTTTTGATGCTATATCAACCGTTATTCAAAATCTCTTAGTCTAAGGGAAAGAGAAAATGAAAAAGTATACAACCATTTATTTTGACCTTGATAATACAATACTTGATTTCACCGCAACCGAGCACAATGCCATTGAGCAGTTATTAAAGCTTCATAATCTCCCTGTTAGCGAGGAAATGATCTACAGCTATTCAAGGATAAACCAAAGCTGGTGGGAGCGCTTTGAACGCGGAGAAATTAAGAAAAACGAAATATTTGCAGGCAGATTCAAAACCTTTCTTGAGGTACATAGCCTAACGGGTGATCCTGAAAAAATGGCTAAAGACTATTTCGGCCTTTTGGCGGCAGGGCACGATGTTATGGCGGGCGCCGAGGAGGCACTTAAGTATGTAAAAGAAAAGGGATATACTGTATGCATAACTACAAACGGCGTATCCACCACACAGTATCGCAGAATTGAGGAATGCGGCTTAAAGCAGTATTTCGATTATGTTTTTGTTTCAGAGGATGCGGGCCATCAAAAGCCCGAGAGGGAATACTTCGACTATGTTATGGCAAACTCTCCCGAAAAGGCAAAATCAAAAATAATCGTTATCGGCGATTCCCAGTCCTCGGATATTTTAGGCGCCATAAATTTCGGTGTGGATAGCTGCTGGCTTAACCCAAAGGGCGCCGCGGGCAAAAATGTCCCTACTTATGAGATAAAAAACATACTCGATATAAAAGAAATACTTTAAATTAAAAATGACGGAAAGGGGTCTTTTCGTCATTTTTATGCTTTTTATGGCAATCATTTTGCATATTTTAGAGAATATGCAATAAAAATGCATAAAACAAAAAATATTTGAATAAATATTCAAAAAATGCTTGACAAATGCGATAAACAGGCATATAATGGTTTGCATATTGAAAAAATAGTTTCAGGAGGAAACAGAAATGGATAAGAAGGATATTAAAAAGGTAGTTCTCGCTTATTCGGGCGGCCTTGATACATCTATCATCATTCCTTGGCTTAAGGAGAATTATAATAATTGTGAGGTAATAGCAGTTTCTGGCAATGTGGGTCAGGCTGATGAATTGGAGGGCCTTGAGGAAAAGGCTATAAAGACAGGCGCTTCAAAGCTTTATGTTCTTGACCAGACCGATGAATATGTTGATGAATACATAATTCCCTGCGTTAAGGCGGGCGCTGTTTACGAAGATTATCTTTTGGGCACAAGCCATGCGCGTCCATGTATAGCAAAGGGCCTTGTTGATATAGCTATCAAGGAGGGCGCTGATGCCATCTGCCACGGCTGCACAGGTAAGGGTAATGACCAAGTGCGTTTTGAGCTTACAATTAAGCACTTCGCACCTAATATGCCTATAATCGCTCCTTGGCGTGAATGGGATATCAAGTCAAGAGAAGAGGAGATAGAGTATGCTGAGGCACACAATATCCCGCTCAAGATAAATCGTGAGACTAACTATTCCAAGGATAAGAACCTTTGGCACTTATCCCATGAGGGCCTTGACCTTGAGGATACAGGTAACGAGCCTATGTACGAAAAGGAAGGCTTCCTTGAAATGGGCGTTTCTCCATTGCAAGCCCCCGATGAGCCAACATATGTAACACTTGATTTCAAAGAGGGTGTTCCCGTAGCAATAGACGGCGAAAAAATGTCTGCTAAAAATATCATTTTAAAGCTTAATGAGCTTGGTGGAAAGAACGGTATTGGTATAATTGATATCGTTGAAAACCGTCTTGTAGGTATGAAATGCCGCGGCGTTTATGAAACCCCAGGTGGCACCATTCTTTACAAGGCTCACGAAACACTCGAGAGCATCTGCCTTGATAAAATGACAATGCACGAAAAGCAAAGGCTTTCTATCACCTTTGCAGAGCTTGTTTATAACGGTCAGTGGTTTACTCCTCTTCGTGAGGCACTTTCGGCATTTGTTGATAAAACTCAGGAGAAGGTTACAGGTACCGTTAAGCTTAAGCTCTATAAGGGTAATATCATAAAGGCGGGCGTGTGGAGCCCATATTCACTCTACAGCGAGGAAATTGCAACCTTTGGCGAGAGTGATTATGACCAGAAGGATTCTGCTGGCTTTATCAACCTTTACGGTCTGCCGATTAAGGTTCAGGCTATGGTTGACGAAAACAACAAAAACAAGTAAAAAACAAAAGGAAAGTATCGCCTGCATAGGGTTGCCTTATGCAGGCGAATAGTGATATAATGACTAAAATTTTTATTGATGGAAGTGCGGGAACAACAGGTCTTCGCATCTATGATAGGTTAAAAGCAAGGGAAGATATAACCCTTATAACGCTCGATGAGCAGTACCGTAAGGATGATAATGCCCGCCGTGAGGCAATTAATTCGGCAGATATAGTTTTTCTTTGTCTGCCCGATGACGCCGCAAGGCAGGCGGTATCATTTTTAGATAATAAGAACACCGCAATTATTGATACCTCAACCGCTCACCGCACAGCTGATGGCTGGGTTTACGGCTTCCCCGAGCTTACTAGCAAGCGTGAACAGATAGCAGCTTCAAAGCTTATTGCAAACCCTGGTTGCCATGCAAGCGGATTTATAGCGCTTGTAGCGCCTTTGGTTGAAGCGGGGGTACTAAGCCGCGAGGCATCGCTTTCTTGCTTTTCGCTCACGGGGTATTCGGGCGGTGGAAAAAAGATGATAGCCGAATATGAGGCTGAAAATGCAAATCCTCTTTTAAAAGCGCCGCGGCAGTATGGTCTTACCCAACAGCATAAGCATCTTGCTGAAATGAAGACTTTAAGCGGCATTAATTCAGCGCCGCTGTTCTGCCCCATAGTGGCGGACTTTTATAGCGGTATGGAGGTTACGGTGCCTCTGTTTAAAAAGGATATAAAGGCGGATATCAATAATATCAGCGATATTTATAAGAGTTATTATAACAGCGGTCTTGTGCAGTTTTGCGAAAACGCCGATGAGAGCGGTTTTTTGTCTGCCGCCGCGCTTTCTGGCAGAGACGATATGCAAATAACCGTTTCGGGTAATGATGACAGAATAATTCTTGTTGCCCGTTATGATAACCTCGGTAAGGGCGCTTCGGGCTCCGCCATTCAAAATATGAATATTCTGATGGGTGTCGAGGAAACTACAGGACTCATAATAGGAGAGTAAAAATGAAACTAATTTCAGGCGGAGTTTGTGCCGCAAAAGGATTTAAAGCAAGCGGAATACACTGTGGTATCCGCAAAAACCGCACAAAAAAGGATTTGGCTTTAATTTGCAGTGATGTAAAGGCGAATGCGGCGGCGGTTTACACAACAAATCTTGTAAAGGGCGCGCCGCTCACAGTTACTAAACAGCATATTTCAGATGGTTGTGCGCAAGCGATTATTTGCAATAGCGGAAACGCCAACACCTGCAATGCAAACGGCATTGAGATTGCTGAAAAAATGAGTGACATTTTATCTGAAGCTATTAATGTTTCAGCAGAAGATATCGTTGTTGCTTCAACGGGTGTTATCGGTCAGCCACTTGATATAAAGCCTATAGCAGATGGCATACCCCAACTTGCAGAAATCCTTTCTTATGATGGAAGCACTGATGCGGCCGAAGCAATTATGACTACCGATACCATTGATAAGCAGGTGGCGGTTGAGTTTGAATTGAACGGTAAGGTGTGCCACCTTGGTGGAATTGCCAAGGGTAGTGGAATGATTCATCCCAATATGGCAACAATGCTTGTGTTCATCACAACCGATGCCGCAATCTCAGCCCCGATGCTTCAAAAAGCGCTTTCGGGTGATATCAAAAACACCTTTAATATGCTTAGCATTGATGGTGACACCTCAACTAACGATATGGTTGTGGTGCTTGCAAACGGTATGGCAGAAAACGCCGAAATCACCGCTGAGGGCGAGGATTTTAACACCTTTATGAAAGCGCTTAATACTGTTACCGTAAATCTTTGCAGAATAATAGCGGGTGATGGCGAGGGTGCAACAAAACTGCTTGAATGTAAAGTGAGCGGTGCAGAAAGCCTCGATACCGCAAAAACAGTAGCCAAAAGCGTTGTTTGCTCAAGTCTGCTTAAAGCCGCAATGTTCGGTGCTGATGCCAATTGGGGCAGAGTGCTTTGCGCGATAGGCTATAGCGGCGCAAAAGTGGATGTTAACAAGATAGATGTTTCCTTCCTTTCAAATAAGGGTGAAATACTTGTCTGCCAAAACGGCGCGGGGGTTGATTTCTCGGAGGAAAAGGCAAAGGAAATTTTGCTTGAAAAGGAAATAGAAATCAAGGTAAATCTTAATAGCGGCGAATATAGTTCAACCGCTTGGGGATGCGACCTTACATATGATTATGTTAAAATCAACGGAGATTATAGAACTTAAAAAGTTCGAGTAAAATTGCCCACAGCACCGCTTTTGTGTGGGGCAGTATTAGATATACAGCACCACTCACTGCAAGACGGCGCTGTGAACAATTCTCTTTCGAACTATAACACATTATTAATGAATTGTGAGGAAATTAATATAATGGAAAATCATTTTTCTAATGCCGAGCGTGCAGAGGTTTTAACTCAGGCGCTTCCTTATATTAAGAAGCATAGTGGCAAAATCGTTGTTATCAAATACGGCGGAAATGCTATGATAAACGAAAGCCTTAAGCAACAGGTTATGGAGGATATAGTCCTTCTGTGGCTTATCGGCGTTAAAGTAGTGCTTGTTCACGGCGGCGGCCCCGAAATCAGCGAGCTTATGGATAAGCTTGGTAAGAAGCCGCAGTTTGTGGATGGACTCAGAGTCACCGATAAGGAAACGGTTGATATTGTTCAAATGGTGCTTGCAGGCAAGGTGAATAAAACACTTGTCAACCTTCTCGAAATGAAGGGCGGCAAGGCTATGGGAATATCTGGTATGGATGGCAGACTCATAGAAGCCGAAATAAAGGATGAGCGTTTAGGCTATGTCGGTAAGGTAACAAAGGTTCATATTTCACCCGTTTTAGATTTGCTTGAAAAGGGTTATATTCCCGTTGTTTCCACCATTGGCTGTGATAAAATGGGAAATGCCTATAACATAAACGGCGATACCGCAGCCGCATATATTGCGGGCGCTTTGGGTGCTCAGCGTCTTATTATGATGACCGATATTGACGGTATACTTCGTGATAAGGATGACCCCACTACCATTATTCCTCATTTAACCTTAAAGGAAATTGAGCAATTAAAGGGCGAGGGCATAATTTCAGGAGGTATGATACCTAAGGTGGATTGCTGTGCTGAGGCAATACATAAGGGTGTTAAAAATGTTGTTATTATGGATGGCAGAGTTCCGCATTCAATTCTTATGGAGCTTTTAACCGATGAAGGTGCGGGTACGATGGTGAGCGATAATGTTTAATTTAATATCACAGGATAAGCAGTATATAGCCAATACCTATAACCGCTTCCCACTTGAGCTGGAAAAAGGGGAGGGCTCTTACCTTTTTGATAAGAGCGGTAAAAGGTATATCGATATGGGCTCGGGTATCGGCGTTACCGCATTCGGCTTTAATGATGAGCAGTGGAAAACGGCGGTTGCTGAGCAGATAAATAAACTTCAGCACACCTCGAACCTTTATTATACCGAGCCTTGTGCGTTTTTAGCCAAGGCGCTTTGCGAGAAAACAGGTATGAAAAAGGTGTTTTTCTCAAATTCGGGGGCCGAGGCAAACGAATGCGCAATAAAGGTTGCAAGAAAGTATGCCGCCGATAAAAAGGGGAATGACTGTTATAAAATAATCACCCTTGAAAATAGCTTTCACGGCAGAACAATAACCACCCTTTCTGCTACAGGGCAGGCGCATTACCACGAGCTTTTTAATCCTTTAACAGACGGATTTATCCATACGCCCGCCAATGACCTTGAAGCCTTTCGTAAAATGGTAAATGAAAATAAAGATGAAATCGCCGCCGTTATGATAGAATGCATTCAGGGCGAGGGCGGTGTGATACCGCTTGAAAAAAGCTTTATTGAGGGAGTTTACCACATAGCTCAAGATAATGATATAGTGCTAATTATCGACGAAGTGCAAACAGGCAACGGCAGAACAGGCAAGCTTTATGCTTATATGAACTATGATATAAAGCCTGATATAGTTTCAACCGCTAAGGGACTTGGCGGCGGGCTTCCGATAGGTGCCACGCTTTTGAGTGAGAAAACTCAGAGTGTTTTAGGCTTTGGCGACCATGGCTCCACCTATGGTGGAAACCCCGTTTGCTGCGCAGCCGCGCTTACTGTTATTAACCGCCTCACTGATGAATTTTTAGATGAGGTAAAGACTAAAAGTGATTATATATTCTCTGAATTTTCGGGCGCAGAGGGCGTTGATGATGTGAGCGGTTTAGGTTTAATGATAGGCATTAAAACCGTAAAGCCTGCGGCAGAAATTGTAAAAGCAGCAATGGAAAAGGGTGTTCTGTGCCTTACTGCTAAGGATAAGGTGAGACTGCTTCCCGCGCTTAATATCCCGCTCGACGATTTAAAAACTGCTACTCGAATAATTAAAGAATGCTGTAAATAGGAGAAATTTATGGATTTTAAAGGTAAAAGCTTTTTAAAGCTTCTCGATTTCACAACTAAAGAGATAGAGTATCTGCTTGAGCTCGCGGCAGATTTAAAGGAAAGAAAGAAAAAGGGCATACCCCACCGCCTTTGCGAGGGCAAGAACATAGCGCTTATATTTGAAAAAACAAGCACCCGCACCCGCTGCGCATTTGAGGTGGCGGCTAATGATTTGGGTATGGGTTGCACCTATCTTGACCCCACAGGCTCACAGATAGGCAAAAAGGAAAGCATTGCCGATACCGCAAGGGTGTTAGGTAGAATGTATGACGGCATTGAATACCGCGGCTTTGGTCAGGATATAGTTGAACAGCTTTCAAAATATGCGGGAGTTCCCGTTTGGAACGGACTTACAAATGAGTTCCATCCCACACAGATTTTGGCAGATTTTCTCACCATTCGCGAGCATTTTGGTGAGCTTAAGGCTAAAAAACTCGTTTATATGGGTGATGCGCGTTATAATATGGGCAACTCTCTTATGGTGGGATGCGCTAAAATGGGAATGCATTTTGTTGCCTGCGCGCCTAAAAAGTATTTCCCCGATAAAGCGCTTATTGACGAGTGCTTAGCGGTTGCAAGTCAAACGGGCGCCAAACTCGAATTTATCGAGGACCCGATGGAAGCTACTAAAAACGCTGATGTTATATACACCGATGTTTGGGTTTCTATGGGCGAGCCTGATTCCGTTTGGGAGGAGCGCATTCGTGAGCTTTCACCTTATCAGGTAAATGAGAAGGTTATGAAAAATGCAGGTAAACAGTGCCGCTTTATGCACTGCCTGCCCGCATTCCATAATCTTGACACAAAAATCGGCAAGGATATATATGAAAAATTCGGTATCGACTGTATGGAGGTTACCGAAGAGGTGTTCGAAGGTGAGCAGTCGATAGTATTCGATGAAGCCGAAAATCGTATGCACACGATTAAAGCGGTTATGGCTGCAACCCTTTCTTAAACAAAGCAAAAAAATAACGCTCTTGGAAATTTCCAAGAGCGTTTATTTTTTTATCTGTCTTCATCCAGTCTTTTCAAAATTTCATTGTTCTGGCAGAGTATCTGTCCTATCGCAAAGGTAAGGAAAAACACAACTGCCGCCACAGCGGTTCCAAAAAGAATTATCGCAAGGCTAACAACTAATGAAAGCATTGATTTTATAAACAGTAAAAAGGATAGCAGGAAGCAAACAAGCACTATCGAGAAGCCTAAAATAAAGGCGATAATCTTAATTATATTGCCTAAATTTTTGTATATGCCGCCGCTGTATGCGTTAACGGGACTCTTCTTTGCCCGAAACTCAGCCGAGGTGGAGCTTATATCCTCCATATTGTTTGATGTAATATTAGGATTATCCTGCATAGCAATTTCTCCTTTTTATACTTTTTTAACACCTATTGTAAGCTTTTCGCCGTTGATATCCCATTCCTTGGAATAGCCTTCGGTTGCAGCCGCGGTGATAGAGTTTGCAAGTGTGTCGCCCGCAATATCATTAGTGTTCTTAATTGCAATGTCAATTACTTTCTTACTGCCTTCAACTGTTACGGTTATGCGGTCGGTTACATTAAAGTCAGCTTCCTTGCGCATGGTCTGAATTTTGCTCACTATCTCACGAACAAAGCCTTCTTCAATAAGCTCCTCGGTAAGGGCTGTATCAATAGCTACGGTGATTCCGCGGTCGCTTACTGTATAGAAGCCCTCGCGCTGAGTAGCTTCAATAAGCAGGTCCTCGGCACCTAGTCTCACTTCACCAGAAGCGAGCGGCAATACCAATTCGCCGTTTTTATCAAGCTCTGCCTTAGCGGCGCTGCCATCAAGAGCAGAAAGCGCCGCGCGAATATCATTTAACTGCTTGCCATACTTAGGACCAACTGTCTTAAGCTGTGGCTTAAAGTTATAGCTTACAAAGTTATCAACATCGCTTGTGAAGCTTACATTTTTAATGTTAAGCTCATCCTTGATAATATCGGTGAAGTAATCACCAAGCTCAAGCTCACACTTAACATACATAGTATTAAGCGGCTGGCGGTTCTTTATAGCAGAGCCGTTACGGGCACTTCTGCCGAGAACCACTATCTGCAGCACGCTTTCCATATTTTCCTCTAAGGTAATGTCGATAGCGTTTTCATCCACCTCGGGGAAATTGCAAAGGTGAATGCTTTCGGGTGCATCCTTATCAACCGTTTTAACAAGGTTTTGATAAATGCTCTCAGCCATAAACGGAATCATAGGAGCTGCAGCCTTAGCGGTGGTAACAAGTGCATTGTAAAGCACTAAGTAAGCAGTTTCCTTATCCTCGGTCATACCCTGTACCCAATAGCGCTCACGACCGCGGCGAACATACCAGTTGCTAAGCTCATCAACAAATTCCTGCAATGCGCGTGCAGCCTCAGGTATGCGGTAACCCGCAAGGTTATCATCAACCGCCTTCACCATTGAATTAAGCTTAGAAATAAGCCACTTATCCATAACGGTGAGATTTTCACTCTTAAGTGTGTGCTTAGTGGGGTCAAATTTATCTATATTCGCGTAAAGCACATAAAATGCATAGGTATTCCAAAGTGTGCCCATAAATTTGCGCTGACCTTCAACAACAGCCTTGCCGTGGAATCGGTTTGGCAGCCAAGGAGCGGAATTGGTGTAGAAATACCAACGAATAGCATCTGCGCCGTAGCTTTCGAGTGCCTCAAAGGGGTCAACTGCATTGCCCTTTGATTTACTCATCTTCTGGCCGTTTTCATCCTGAACATGTCCAAGAACGATAACATTTTTATATGGCGCCTTGTTGAATATAAGTGTGGATATAGCCATAAGTGAATAGAACCAGCCTCTTGTCTGGTCAACCGCCTCGGATATGAAGTTAGCAGGGAACTGTGACTCAAAAAGCTCTTTGTTTTCAAAGGGATAGTGGTGCTGTGCAAAGGGCATAGCGCCTGAGTCAAACCAGCAGTCGATAACCTCAGGCACGCGGTGCATATCCTTGCCGCAATGTGGGCACTTAATCGTTACCGCGTCAACATAAGGGCGGTGCAGCTCAATATCATCAGGGCAGTTATCGCTCATTTCCTTAAGCTCTGCTATACTGCCTATCGAGTGCATATGACCGCATTCACAGGTCCAGATGTTAAGAGGTGTACCCCAATATCTGTTTCGTGAAATACCCCAGTCCTGAACATTCTTAAGCCAGTCGCCAAAGCGGCCCTTGCCGATGCTTTCGGGAATCCAATTAACTGTATCATTATTGCGGATAAGGTCATCCTTAACAGCGGTCATCTTTATAAACCAAGACTCGCGTGCGTAGTAAATAAGGGGAGTATCGCATCTCCAGCAATGCGGATAATCGTGCTCGAACTTGGGTGCATCAAATAAAAGACCTGCCTTTTCAAGGTCAACGAGCACCAGCGGGTCAGCCTTTTTAACAAAAACACCTGCATAGGGGGTTTCTTCGGTAAGGTTACCCTGAGAATCAACAAACTGAACAAAGGGAAGGTCGTATTTTCTGCCAACCTTAGCGTCATCTTCACCGAATGCGGGAGCAATATGAACAATACCTGTACCATCAGTCATAGTAACATAGCTGTCACAGGTTATGAAGTGACCTTTTTTGTTCTGCTTTTCGCAAACAGGCTTCACAAAGTCAAAGAGCGGCTCATATTCCTTGTGCTCAAGCTCAGCGCCCTTATAGCTTTCTAAGATTTCATAAGCGGGAGCTTCCTCGCTTGCAAGCTTACCTAAAACCTTATCAAGCAGAGCCTCTGCCATATAGTAGGTATAGCCGTCAGCGGCTTTAACTCGGCAATAGGTTTCATCTGGGTTTACGCAAAGCGCAACGTTTGAAGGCAGTGTCCAAGGTGTGGTGGTCCAAGCAAGGAAATAAGCATCCTCTCCAACAACCTTAAAGCGAACAACCGCACTGCGTTCCTTAACATTTTTATATCCCTGAGCCACCTCGTGTGAGGAAAGGGGGGTTCCGCAGCGTGGGCAATAAGGAACAATTTTAAAGCCCTTATAAAGCAAGCCTTTATCAAAAATCTGCTTAAGTGCCCACCATTCGGATTCTATAAAGTCATTATGATAGGTAACATAAGGGTTATCCATATCAGCCCAAAAGCCAACAGTCTTTGAGAAATCCTCCCACATACCCTTATATTTCCAAACACTTTCCTTGCAGTGGTCGATAAAGGGCTCAAGGCCGTATTCCTCTATCTGCTCCTTACCGTCAAGACCTAAAAGCTTTTCAACCTCTAATTCAACGGGAAGACCGTGGGTATCCCAGCCTGCTTTTCTTGGCACCATACAACCCTTCATTGTGCGGTAACGCGGAATCATATCCTTGATAACGCGGGTGAGCACATGGCCTATATGAGGCTTACCGTTAGCGGTGGGTGGGCCGTCATAAAACACATATGGCTCGCCCTGAGCGCGGGAATCGATACTCTTTTCAAATATCTTGTTTTCTTCCCAGAACTTTTCGATTTTCTTTTCCTGCTCCACAAAATTTACATTTGGTGAAATGCTTTCGTACATTACAATATACTCCTTCTTAACAAAAAATCCCCGCCCTTAATAGGACGAGGAGTAAAATCGCCTCGGTGTAACCACCTATTAGAACGGACCGACATCCGCGCCCCCTTTAACGGTGAAGCAACCGGCAAATGCTAATGGGTGTTTCCACCTTTCACACCGCAGCTCAGAAGTGATATTCACGCTTTCCACACCGCCGACCTCACACCACCGCCGACTCGCTTTAGATGCATCTAAAAACCGCTACTGTCTTCATCACAGCCTTTTACCGATTAATATTATCATAAATAACTTTAAAAATCAAGATTAAAAAAGGATTTTGCGGAAAAAATAGGTAGAAAGGAGAGTAATATTTTATGAAAAAAAGAACAGTAGTTAGAATAGTGTCCTTTATGGCCGCCGTCATACTCGCTGTGGGCGGTATGTATATAAATGAAAAAAACAAAAACATAACATATTTGCGCTATATCGAAAATCAGTATTCCGAAGCGATGAATCAGTTGAATTCAAGCCTTAATGATATATCAATGACGCTTGATAAAACCTTGTATGTTTCCTCAGCAAAGCAAATAAGCTCTTTTGCGGCTAAGCTTTTCGGTGAGGCTGAGCTTGCGAAAAATGCCCTTTCTAAGCTACCTGCGGGGGAAAACGGGCTTTCCTCGGTTTACCGATTTTTATCTCAGGTGGGCAATTATGCCCTCGCAGTTTCAAAAAGCGTGATTTCGGGGAATGAGGTCACCGCAACCCAACGCGACGAGCTTAAGATACTTAGTGATACCGCAAAAACCGTATCTCAGGTGATAAACGATTCCGATGTGAGCTTTAATAATGCGCAATATTGGGCAGATACGGTAGAAGGAAAACTTGAAACCTCTGTTAATTCCGAAAGTCTTGCAAACTCACTCACAGAGCTTGAAGAGGATATGTCCGATTATCCAAACCTCATTTACGATGGACCTTATTCCGACCATATTTTAGAAAAAGAGCCTTTGATGCTAAAGAATGCACCAGAATGCTCACAGGCACAGGCGCTCGAAAGGGCAAAAAGGTCGCTCGACGGTGCCGATTTACAGTATGAGGATATGCAAAACGGTAAAATAGAGGCCTACCGCTTTGCGAGTGAAATTGTCACCGTAGCAGTTAGCAAAAAGGGTGGCTATATCGTGTATATGCGCAAAAACAGAGTGGTAGGGGAAACACTGCTTTCCTATGACCAAGCCCTTACTAAAGCGCGTAAATTTTTAGAGAATTTGGATATTAGCAATATGGTGGACACTTATTACTATACCGATAGCGGCGTGTGTGTTATAAACTTTGCTTTTTTAGATGGTCAAACCATCTGCTATACCGACCTTATAAAGGTGGGGGTTGCTATGGATACAGGTGAGATAATGCTGCTTGAAACCGCAGGCTATCTCACAAATCATACCGAGCGTGCCTTTGAAATCCCAACACACACCGCCGAGGAGGCGCAAACTGTGGTAAGCAGTGATTTGCAAGTTGAAAAGACCGCTATCACGCTTATTCCAACCGATGGCGGAGGCGAGGTGCGATGCTATGAATTTTTATGTCGCACCGAAACGGGCGAGGAAATTTTGGTTTATATAAATGTTAAAACACTTGAGGATGAGCAGATTTATATACTGCTTAAAACCGATGGAGGCACACTTGTAAAATAACGGATTTTATGATATATTTATCTATATTCTAAAGTGTCGGGTGTGAAAAGCTATGCCGTTAGTTGAAAAGGCGAATCATATTTATGAGCCTAATCCGCTTGCTTGCGGGCAGGCAGTGCTTGCTATGCTTTCAGGTGTTAGAGTTGAGGAGATTTTCACACTTGTCGGCACCGAGCGTGAAACCACTCTTAAGGATATGAAAAATGCTTTAAAATCCCTGGAAATTGGCTTTAAAGAAAATAGGGTAGAACTTAGTGATAAAAGTGACTTACCAAGCATCGCCATATTAAGTCTTGAAACGCCTAAATGCTGGCATTGGTCGCTTTATTTCGAGGGTAAATTCTATGACCCCGAATATGGTGTGTGTGATGATTTTCCGCCATCTAACCGCAGATATTATTGGGAAATACAACGCTTGCAAGAATAAGCACTTGAAAAATTCAGCATAAAGGTATATTATTTAAATATAAATACGATTTTTGAGGTGCTTTATGGCTATTGTTAAATTTATAAAACTGAGTGAAAATGCAGTCGTTCCAACCTATGGCTCCGAGTGCGCCGCAGGCGCTGACCTTTACGCTTTGCCCACAGGAGATAGCATCACAATAAATTCAGGTGAGACCGTTTTAATTCACACAGGAATCGCTATGCAGATTCCCGATGGCTTTGCGGGTATGATTTTCGCCCGCAGCGGCATTGCCTCAAAGCGCGGCTTGGCTCCCGCTAATAAGGTGGGCGTTATCGATAGCGACTATCGCGGTGAAATAATGGTGGCGCTTCATAATCACTCTAATACTGCTCAGGAAATTGCAAGCGGCGAGCGCATAGCTCAGCTTGTAATTATGCCCTATTTAAAGGCAGAATTTGTTGAGGCGGAAACCTTGGAAGAAACCGAGCGCGCCGCAGGCGGCTTTGGTTCAACAGGAACAAAATAAAAACGAAACAAAATCACAATATTTACGGCTGGAAAAATCCAGCCGTTTTTTGATTATTATATATAAAATATAACAATACTATATCATAGGATAATATTTACTTGACAAGGGGTATAGTTTGAAGTTAAAATAAATAAGATATTAAATTGGGGAATTATCGTTTCCGTTTGACTTTTTAACCCTGTGTCGGAAGGATGCAGGTTACATACATATACTGTTTTTAAAGGAGAAAAATTTATTGATGGATGAAAATAAAAATAATAAGACTCGCACGAACTCTGCAAGTGCGGGCAAGAGCAACAAGCCTTCAAAATCTAAGAATGCGGTGCAGAGTGTTGTGAGCGGCACTGCCCCTGCAAAGCAGCGTTCTCAGGGTAAGAATTATTCCTCAAGGAATACCAAGAATTCTGCTCAAAAGAGCAACAAAAAACCGCAGAGCACGAAGTCTGCGCCCAAGAAAAACTATAAAAGCTCAAAGCCGCGCAAGGCAGAAAGCAAGCCTGTTAAAATTATACCGTTGGGCGGTCTTGGCGAAATCGGTAAAAATATCACCCTTTATGAGTATGATGGTGATATGCTGCTTGTTGACTGCGGTATGAGCTTCCCCGATGAGGATACACCGGGTATTGATATCGTTATCCCCGATTTTTCATATATTCTTGAAAATAAGGATAAGATAAAGGGCTTGGTTGTAACCCACGGTCATGAGGACCATATCGGCGCAATTCCGTATCTTCTCAGAAATCTTAATTTACCTATATATGCCACAAGGCTTACTATCGGTCTTATCGAAGGAAAATTGAAAGAGCACAAGCTTCTCGCTGATGCTAAGCTTAACGAGGTTGAGGCGGGTCAGTCTGTGACTTTAGGTAAATTCAAGGTTGAGTTTATCCATGTTAATCACTCAATTCCCGATGCAGTGGGCTTTGCAATAACCTGTGATGCGGGTACCGTTATTCAAACGGGCGACTTTAAAATAGACACCACGCCTATTGATGATTATGTGATAGATATTGCCCGCTTTGCTGAGCTTGGTTCTCGCGGTGTTTTGGCACTGCTTTCGGATTCCACCAATGCAGAGCGCGCAGGCTATACATCATCTGAGCGCCTTGTGGGCGAGTCCTTTTCAAACCTCTTTAAAAAGGCTGAGGGCCATAGAATTATAGTTGCAACATTTTCCTCTAATATCCACCGAATTCAGCAGATAATCGATGAGGCCGCTCGTTGCCGCCGCAAGGTAGCAGTATCGGGCAGAAGTATGATAAATGTTGTAAATGTTGCCTCTGAGCTTGGATACCTTAATGTACCCGAGGGTGTTCTTATAGAAATTGAGACTATTAAGAACTATGCGCCAAAGGATATCGTTGTTGTTACAACGGGAAGTCAGGGCGAGCCGCTTTCAGCGCTTCACAGAATGGCTTTCTCGGACCATCGTCAGGTAGAAATAATACCCGGTGATATGATAATAATTTCCGCCACTCCAATACCAGGCAACGAAAAGCTCGTAAGCCGAGTTGTAAATGAGCTTATGAAGCGTGGCGCAAATGTTGTTTATGAAAAGATGTACGATGTCCATGTATCGGGGCATGCGTGCGCAGAGGAACTTAAGCTTATGCTTAATGTTGTGAAGCCTAAGTATTTTATACCCGTTCACGGCGAGCAGAAGCATTTATATAAGCACGCTCAATTAGCCTATAATATGGGGCTTGATAATAAAAATGTGCTTATCGCTTCAAACGGCAATGTTATCGAGCTTTCGCAAAGCGCGATTAAGGTTACAGAAACCGTACCCGCGGGCAGAATTCTGGTCGATGGCTTGGGCGTTGGCGATGTTGGCAGCATAGTGCTTCGTGACCGCAAGCACTTGGCTGAGGATGGCATCATAGTGGTAACTGTGGCTATTGATGGGTTTACACGCGAGGTGGTATCAGGCCCTGAGGTTATTTCAAGAGGCTTTGTTTATGTTAAGGAATCTGATGAATTAATGAACGAGCTTCGCGAGGTTGTGTGCGATGTGCTTGAAAACTGCTATATCCACAATGTGAGAGACTGGAACACCATAAAGGGCAGGATGAAGGATGGCGTTGCCAAATTTCTTTATTCCAAGACACACAGAAGTCCGATGGTGTTGCCTGTTATAATGGAAGTATAATTTAGGTTTTAAGAGCCTAAGCCGCCTTTTGGCGGCTTAAATGAGAGGAGATACATATTATGAAGGTAATTTTACTTGCAGATGTTAAGGGCAAGGGTAAAAAGGGTGAGCTTTGCAATGTTTCCGATGGATATGCAAGAAACTTCCTTTTTCCAAAAAATCTTGCGATAGAGGCAGATTCTGCCGCAATGAGTGAGCTTAAAAGCCGCGAGGCAGCGGTTGCTCACCATAAAAAGGAGGAGCTTGACGCCGCAAAGGCAACAGCCGCTAAGCTTGAGGGCAAAACCGTAACCATTAAGGCAAAGGCAGGCTCGAACGGCCGTCTTTTCGGAAGCGTTACATCTAAGGAAATCGCTGAGGAAATTAAAAATTCACTCGGCATTGTGGTAGACCGCAAAAAGATGAGCGTTGCAGATATAAAGAATTTCGGTGAATATACCGCCGAAATCAAGCTTCACATAGGCGTTAGCGCCAAAATTAATGTAAAGGTAACGGAGTAATTATGAGCGAACAAAAGCTTATTTACGATTTAGAGGGCGGCAGACTGCCTTACTCTGTTGAAGCAGAGCAGGCGGTGCTCGGCTCGCTTATTATAGACCCTAAATGCATAAGTGAGGTTGCAGTTCAAACAAGGGCGGATTATTTTTATATCCCACAGCATAGAGATATTTATTCTGCCATCACTTCAATGTATGAGCTCAGCCAGTCGATAGACTTTATATCACTCTTGGAGCGGCTTAAAAAGGACGGAGTTTATGACGAGGCGGGCGGCAAAGCATATCTTACTCAGCTTGTTCAAACCGTGCCATCCTCTGCCAATGTTCTTACATATGTTTCAATTATCCGCGAGCGCTATTATGCACGCGCGCTTATGGGCGCCGCTCAGGGCATCATCAAGGATATAAATGAAAATGTTATGGATTCGGGCAAGATGCTCGATTCTGCAGAGCAGCGCATTTATGAAATTCGCGAGGGCAGGGAGATAAGCGGACTTACACACATTAAGGATGTAATTTCGGGTGAAACCTATGACCGCCTTTCAAAAATTGCCGACCCCGAAACTCACGATGATTATGTGGGTATCCCTTGTGGTATAGGCGACCTTGACAGAATGATTACAGGTCTTAATAAGTCTGACCTTATTATTCTCGGCGCGCGACCTGGTATGGGTAAAACCTCGTTTGCGCTTAATATTGCGCGTAATGTTGCAATGCAGGCGGGAAAGACGGTGTGCTTTTTCTCACTCGAAATGACGCGCGACCAGTTGGCGCAGAGGATGCTTTCGAGTGAAGCTGCAATAAAGAGCGAAAAGCTTCGCACAGGCGAATTGGATACAAACGAGTGGACAAGACTCACCCAAGCGGGCGAAAATCTTTCCAAGGCGGAGATATATTTTGATGAAACATCAAATATAACCGTGCCCGAAATGAAGGCTAAGCTTCGCCGAATGAAGAAGCTTGACCTTGTTATTATCGACTATTTAGGTCTTATGCGCTCGGCTCGCAATATTGATAACCGCGTTCAGGAAGTTTCTGAAATAACACGAAATCTTAAGATAATGGCTAAGGAGTTAAAGGTTCCGATAATCGCCTGCGCTCAGCTTTCCCGTGGCACTGAGGCAAAGGGTAAATCTCACAGACCCGCCCTTGCAGACCTTCGTGATTCAGGCTCTATCGAGCAGGATGCAGATATAGTTCTCTTCCTTTACCGCGAAGCCTATTATGACGGCGAAAAGGATGCCGATGAGGATAGAAGCGACACAACAAAGTCGGAATGCATAGTTGCTAAAAACCGTCACGGTGAAACGGGCATTATTCCGCTTCATTGGGATGGCGAGCACACACGATTTACTTCTGTGGAAAACTTCAGATAATGAAAACAAAAATTTTAAAGGCTATAAAGCAGTTTTCGCTGCTTGAAAATGTAAAAAGGGTTACAGTGGCATTGTCGGGCGGCGCCGATTCTATGGCGTTGCTTGAAGCGTTACTCGAGCTTGAAAGTGAGCTTAATATCGAGATTTCCGCCGCGCATTTTAACCATAAAATCCGCGGTGAGGAATCAGAGCGTGATGAGCAGTTTGTCCGCGATGTGTGCCAAAAAGCGGGCATCACACTTACTGTTGACAGTGCGGATGTGTCGGGGTTTGCTAAGGATAATCATCTAAGTGTTGAGCTTGCGGCAAGAAAGCTGAGGTACCGCTTTTTTGAAAGCCTCGATACCGATGTTATTGCAACCGCACACCATGCGGATGATAATCTTGAAACGGTGCTTTTAAACCTCACGCGCGGCACGGCACTTTCAGGGCTATGCGGCATACCGCCTAAGCGCGAGCGGTTTATTCGTCCGCTTATTCTTTGCACACGCGATGAAATCGAGGAATATTGCCGCGAGCGTGGTATTGGCTTTGTTACTGATAGCACTAATCTGTGCGATGATTACACAAGGAATAAGCTTCGCCATAATGTTGTTCCTGTGCTTAGCGCAATAAACAGCGCGGTTGAAACTGCAGTGCTTAGAACTTCTTGTTCACTTCGTGAGGATGAGGATTTTATAAATTCCATCGTTTCAAAGCAATATGATGCTGTTTATAATAATGACGGCATTGATATAAGTGAAATGGGTGGACTTCATCCATCGATAGCTAAAAGAATAATTTTAAGGTTTTGTGAAAGTGAGGGCATCGAAGTCGATAGCCTTCATATAAACAATATTTATGAAATATGTTTAAGCGGCGGTAGAACCAGTGTTTCCGGAAACAATTTTGCGGTAGCAAAAAACGGTTACCTTAAAATAATTCCTCAGGATACTGAGCCTCAAAAAGCTTCATATCAAGTTGATATTTGCGAAAGTGAAAACGATTTATTTAAAAATTGCGAAAAAGTTCATAATTTGTTATTAAAAAATGCAATAGATTGTGATAAAATAGTAGGCAAATTGGTTTTTCGCACACGCCAAAGCGGCGATACAATTCGCCTCAAGAACAAAAACTGCACCAAAACGCTTAAAAAACTCTTCACCGAATATTCTGTACCTGTGGAGGAACGGGGTGTTTGGCCTGTGATTTGCGATGATGAGGGTGTAGTTTGGGTGTATAAAATCGGGGTTGCAGAAAGATGCGCCGCTGATGAGGACAGTCAAAAAATATATAAAATTAATGTTAAAAAATCTTTTACGGGGGATTTTATAAATGAATAAGCAAGATATTGCGCAGATTTTGATTTCCGAGGAGGAATTAAAATCGATTTGCATAAGACTTGGTGAGCAGATAACCCGAGATTATCAGGGTAAAAAGCTCTTGGTGGTAAGTGTTCTAAAGGGCGCGGTTGTTTTTATGAGCGACCTGCTTCGTGAAATAAAATGCGATTGCGTTATCGATTTTATCGCGGTTTCCTCTTATAGCGGCACTAAAACCACAGGTGTTGTTAAGTTTAAGAAGGACCTTGATGTAGATCCCGATGGTATGCATATCCTTATAGTTGAGGATATTCTTGATTCTGGCATCACACTTTCTTATCTTTCAGGTGTTTTAAAGGGCAGAAATGCGGAAAGCATAAAGATATGCACTCTGCTTGATAAACCTGAAAACCGCAAGGCGGATATAAAGGCTGATTATGTGGGCAAGGTGATTCCCGATGCGTTTGTTGTCGGCTATGGCCTTGACTACGATGAAAAATACAGAAATTTACCCTATGTTGGTGTGCTTTCACCATCGGTTTACGAGAAGTAAGCCCCCAAAATAGGAAAGGAGCAAAATCTCTTGAAGAAGAATCTTAAAAATCTATTGCTTTATATCGGTATACCCATCATACTCATCATATCGTTTGTGGTGGTAAATCAGGTATCAAAGACAACCACTCAAACCAAATATTATGAAATTATTGAGATGATTGAGAATAACGAAATCTCTGAATTCACCCTCAATAAATATAGCGGTGACCTCACATATACCTTGCGTGAGGACGGTAAAAAGTATCATTATACCGTTGCAGATGTTTCCATTTTTTATAACGATGTTAACGAAATTGTAAGAAATCATAACCGCGAAAACGCCGATAATGAAGAAAACAAAATTAAGGATGACTATATAGAGGGCGGTCAGGGCTCTTGGATTCTTGGTATGCTGCCAACTCTGTTTATGGTCGCATTAATGGCGTTTTTCTGGATATTTATTATGCGCCGTATGAATTCTATGGGCGGCGCCGATAAAACAATGGGCTTTGGCAAGGCGAAGGTTAAAAAGGATGAAGGTCGCAAGAAAACCACATTCGCCGATGTTGCGGGAGCCGATGAAGAAAAAGAGGAAATGGCAGAGATTGTTGATTTCCTTAAAGACCCCAAAAAGTTTAACGAGCTTGGTGCGCGTATTCCTAAGGGCGTGTTACTTGTAGGCCCTCCAGGAACGGGTAAAACCTTGCTTGCGCGCGCTGTTGCGGGCGAGGCGGGTGTGCCGTTTTTCTCAATTTCAGGCTCCGACTTTGTTGAAATGTTTGTTGGTGTGGGCGCTTCGCGTGTTCGCGATTTGTTCGGCGAGGCAAAGAAAAATGCTCCTGCAATAGTGTTTATCGATGAGATAGATGCGGTTGGCCGTCAGCGTGGCGCGGGCCTTGGCGGCGGTCACGATGAGCGTGAGCAAACGCTCAACCAGTTACTTGTTGAAATGGATGGCTTCGGCGCTAATGAGGGTGTAATCGTTATGGCGGCAACAAACCGCCCTGATATACTTGATAAGGCACTGCTTCGCCCAGGTAGATTTGACCGTCAGATAACCGTTAACTACCCCGATGTTAAGGGTAGGGAAGAAATACTAAAGGTTCACTCCCGCGGCAAGCCTTTGGGCCCCGATGTTGAGCTTTCCACTATAGCAAAGTCCACCTCAGGCTTCACAGGCGCAGATCTTGAAAACCTGCTTAACGAATCGGCGCTTCTTGCAGTTCGCCACGGCAAAAAGGCGATTACTCAAGAGGAAATAGAGGAAGCCACCATCAAGGTGGTTATGGGCACAGAAAAGAAATCCCATGTTGTTCGCGATAAGGATAAGATGATTACCTCTTATCACGAGGCGGGCCACGCTATTGTTTCTTATTTTCTACCCACTCAGGACCCCGTGCATCAGATTTCAATTATTCCGCGCGGTATGGCTGCAGGCTATACTATGTATCTGCCCACTGATGAAAAGGGCCATACCTCTAAAAATCAGATTTTAGAGCAGATTTGCTCACTTCTTGGCGGCAGAGCGGCAGAACAGCTCACTCAGGATGATATCTGTACAGGCGCTTCAAACGATATCCAGCGCGCAACGGAACTCGCGAGAAAAATGGTTACCAAGTTCGGTATGAGCGATAGATTAGGCCTTGTAACTTACGGCGATGATAATAACGAGGTATTCTTAGGTCGCGATTTCTCTTCAACTCCTAACTATTCCGAGAAAACCTCAGCCGCTATTGATGAGGAAATCGAAAATGTTGTTATGAGCCAGTATAAAAAGGCACTTGAGCTTTTAGAAAGCGCAATGCCCAAGCTTCACGAGCTTGCCAAAATTCTTTTTGAAAGAGAAAAGATTTCAGGCGAAGAATTCCGCGAAATGATGGCAGCAAACTAAAAATATAAAAAGCACCCGTAGAGGCACACTCCGTAAGGAAGTGTGCCTCAGTTATATTCGCGCTTCACGCGAGTTATATTGCTACGCAGTTATATTTGGGCTTCGCCAAGTGATATTCGCTTCGCGAGTTTTAGGGCGAATATAATATAACTAAAACCAAAGTTTTAATATCACTTTGCCGTAAGGCAAAATATCACTGTGAGACCTGTCTCACAATATCACTCACTATATTCATCTTTGAGGAGGGTGTTACAAGGGTGCTTTTTTATTCAAACATAAACACACAGAACCGTCTCCTGTGTTATGCGCTATATCTTGACACAATATACATATTTTGGTATAATATCAGCGTCACACTAATTGCATATTTAATTTCTACCTGTGGGAAAATACTTTGGTAAAAAGTGTTTTCTCTCTTTGCCAATATCCTACGGGTAGAATGCAATAGTGTGACAACTATGAGGGGCAATACTTTTTCAGTGTGTCTCTCACGAGGCACACTTTTTTATAAATAAGGGGTTTTGAAAATGAAAAAATTGTTGGCAGTTGTAAGTTATATTTGTTTAATTTTTTCACTATTATCATTTAACACGATTATGGTTAGTGCGGAAACAGAAGGAAGTTATACATATTCTATATCTAACGGTGAAGCTACAATAGTAAAATATAAAGGGAATAACACAACGAGCGATGAATTAATTATTCCATCTACATTGGGTGGATATCCGGTTACTGAAATTGGGCAATCTGCTTTTAAAGGTGGTAGTTTGTCTTCTTCAGTTCTTGTTGTTCCTGGTTCTATAAAGAAAATTGGAGCACATGCTTTTGAAAACAGTTGTGTAGAAACACTTATATTAAATGAGGGTGTAATAGAAATAGATGATTGTGCTTTTAAGTATTCCTCGCTAACAACTATAAAGATACCAAAATCATTATCAATAATTAATTGGCAAGCTTTCCAATTTTGTAGAATTGATAAAGTCTATATTGCTGACATAAAAGCATGGTGTGAAATTACAAGAGATGGTAGCTATAACGGAAACAATCCTTTATCGTATGGTAAAAGTGCGCAACTTTACTTAAATAACATCTTGATTACTGAATTAAAAATACCAGAAGGTGTTACTAGCATACGCACTGATGCGTTTAACGGATGCAAAGATATTAAATCAGTTGTATTACCTTCAAGTGTAACTTATATAAGTAATAATGCTTTTAGAGAGTGTACGGGGATAAGCGATGTTTGGTATACGGGCGGCGAAAACGAACGGGGAAATATTAAAATCGGTGATGAAAATACTTATTTAACAAATGCAACTTGGCATTATGATAGTTGTCCAGTGGGGGCACCACATTCATATAGCAATGATTGTGATGAGACATGTAATGGTTGTGGCAAGAAACGAACTGTATCAGGACATAGTTATGATAATGCTTGTGATACAACTTGTAATATCTGTAAAGAGGCAAGGACAGTTCCACATTCTTATGATAATTCATGTGACACACAATGTAATATTTGCAACAGTAGCAGAACAATTTTACACAAGTATGGCGAGTGGGATGTTACTAAACAAGCTTCTTGTACTGAAAGTGGCACTAAAGTTAGAAAGTGTAGTGTTTGTTCTAAAACAGAAACCAATACCATTTCTTCGCTTGGACACAATTTTTCAACCGAATGGACAACTGATAAAAAAGCAACTTGCACGACTGCAGGAAGTAAATCTAATCACTGCACTCGTTGTTCGGCAACAAGTAACCACACAACAATTTTAGCAAGTGGACATAATTGGAGTAAATGGGTTACAGAAAAGAAGGCTACAGAAAAAGCAGAAGGTCTTTCTGTAAGGAAATGTAATGAATGTGGTTTAAAAGAAACCCAAACTATTGCCAAACTTGCCGCCGATGGTCATACTCACAAGTTTGGCGAATGGCAGATAACAAAGGCTGCTACTTGTATTGAAAAAGGACTTGCCACAAGAGCGTGTACGATATGCAAAGAAAAAGAAAAAAAGGAATTGTTGGCGACAGGACATCAAGTTGGTGAATGGGTAGAGACTTCTGCCACATGTACAATTGACGGCAATCGTGAGCGAGTTTGTGTTATTTGTAATGAAATCGAAAAAATCACAATCAAGGCTTTGGGGCATGATTTTGAAAACCCTGTTGTTATAAAAGAGCCCACAGATAACGAGAAAGGTATAAAACAAGGTAAATGCAAAAGATGTGGTGAAGAAACAACAGAAGAAATACCTGCCCTATTAAGTGATAACAATAATGTTTCAAACACAAGTTCCGATATTGAAACTAGTGGTGAAAATGAAGATAATAATAAAAATACCAAACACACAAATAAGTATTGGCTTATATGGACAGTTATAGGTATAGTTGCTTTTACTGCAATAGGATTTGGGATATATTTGATTCTAAAAAAGACTCATTTTCGCAATTAGGAGTAACACATAATACAAGGAGGCGCTTTTCTTGTATTCGTGATATAATAAAAGCACCCGCTAAGGGTGCTTTTATTATGTAAACAATACTTGAAAAAACGACAAAAAAGTTATATAATTAATATGTATTGTTATAATTTCTCGTCGAATACTATATTTGGAGGGAAATTATATGAGCGAAAATAAGAAAACCGATGAAAAGAATACCAATGAACAACTTGATTCCATAAAGGAAATGGGCTCTATTGAAACGGTTGAGGGCAAGCATAAAATATATTGTCTTACCATTGTTGGTGAAATCGAGGGGCATAATATTTTGCCCGAGCAGAGCAAAACCACCAAGTATGAGCATGTTATCCCGCAGCTTGTGGCTATTGAAGAAAGCCCCGATATTGAGGGTGTGCTTATAATTTTGAATACCGTTGGCGGCGATGTTGAGGCAGGTCTTGCCATAGCAGAGCTGATTTCGGGTATGAAAAAGCCAACAGTTTCCTTTGTTTTGGGTGGCGGCCATTCAATAGGTGTTCCGCTTGCAGTATCGGCAAGGCACTCCTTTATAGCGCCTTCTGCTACTATGACGGTGCATCCTGTTAGAACGACAGGGCTTGTAATCGGCGTTCCGCAAACAATGAACCACTTTGCGAGAATGCAGGGCAGAATCACCGATTTTGTTGTTCGAAACTCAAGCATTTCAGCTGAGCGTTTTACCGAGCTTATGATGAACACAGGCGAGCTTGTAACAGATGTTGGCTCGGTTATCACGGGTGATACGGCTGTAAGCGAAGGGCTTATCGATTCGGTTGGCAATTTAGGCGATGTTTTAGACCGTCTATATAAAATGATAGAAGAAAATTAAAAGGGATGTCGGGAATTTCCGACATCCGATTATGGAGTGTTACATAATAATGGCAGCGAAAAGAAAAAAGAGAACCACTGCGGCACAAAAGAGGGCACAGGCGGCGGCAAACAGTAAAAGACAGCTTTATTCTGTTATATGGTTTGCGGTGGCTATATTCCTTATGTTCATAGTGTTCATCGAGGGGCAGAATGTCTGGACAGTTTTACATAACTTTATGTTCCAGTTGTTCGGCGTTACCGCGTATTTTTATCCATTCTTGTTAGGCGCGGTTGCCGTTATTTTCGCTATGGATAAAGGCTCTGCCACAATAGGCGCAAAGGTCACCGAATCGGTAGTGCTTGCAATGCTCGTTGGCGCTTGCATTGATATTTTCGGCGCGCATACCGAGGATACCTTCTTACAGCATATCTCTGCCGCATTTGAAGCGGGCGTTTTCAAAAGAAACGGCGGCTTTTTCGGCGCGCTTGTGGGTCAGCCTGTATATTTGGCTTTCGGTAAAACAGGCGCCGCTATAACCGTTATTTTGCTCATATTTGTGTTCCTTATGATAATCACAGGAACAACGCTTATAACACTCTTTAAAACCATTTCAAAGCCTGTTAAGGCGGTATCTGAACAGGCAGGCAGCGCATATCAGGCAAGGGCTATGCGCGAGGAGGAAAACGGCGAAAAAAGTGAGAAATCCAACCTTAAAATCATTAAGGGTTTTAATGTTGATATTCCCGTTGATGAGCCCGTAGCTAAGCGCTCAAAGAAAACTGAGGATTTAGGTGCAAAGCAGAATAAGCTTATTGAAAGCTATTATGATGATGACGATACTCCCCAAACCACACTTCCTATAAAAGAAATCGATGATGATATCGCTGATGTTGATGAGGCACTCGAAAATGCCAGAGAAGAGGCTGAAAAAGTGCCCGAAAGAATAACTGTTGACTTTGAAAAGGAAACAAGCGAGGTGGCGGCAAGCATATCCGAAAACGAGGATAACACACCCATTTATAAATATCCGCCAATGTACCTTTTGAACGAGATAAACAATGCTGATAGCAAAACGGTTGCTTCTGAGCTTGAAAGCACCGCCCAAAGGCTTGTTGAAACACTAAAAAGCTTTGGTGTTGAAACAAGGGTTGTTGATGTGAGCCGCGGCCCCACAGTTACCCGCTATGAGCTGCAACCGCGAGCAGGCGTTAAGATAAGCAAGATAACAAGCCTTGCAGATGACATAGCGCTTAATCTCGCAACGGCGGGCGTTCGCATTGAAGCGCCCATTCCAAATAAGGCGGCAGTTGGCATCGAGGTGCCAAACCGCGCAAGCGCCACGGTTGGTGTTCGTGAAATTATCGAATCTTCAACCTTCTCTTCTTCAAAGAGCAAGCTTACGGTATCTTTAGGTAAGGATATCGGCGGTAATGTTATGGTGGCGGATATTGCAAAAATGCCCCACGGACTTATCGCAGGCGCCACAGGCTCAGGTAAATCCGTGTGTATTAATTCCTTTATCATAAGTCTTCTTTATAAGGCTTCTCCCGATGAAGTTAAGCTATTGATGATCGACCCAAAGGTGGTTGAGCTTGGTATCTATAACGGCATTCCGCATCTTCTTGTTCCCGTTGTAACCGATCCGCGAAAGGCGGCGGGCGCACTCGGCTGGGCGGTAAGCGAAATGGAAAAGCGTTATCAGATGTTTGCCGACCGTGGTGTTCGTGATATCGAGGGCTATAATAAATTTGTTGAAACGCTTGAAAACGAGCCTGAGGTTAAGAAGCTGCCCCGTATCGTTATTATAATCGATGAGCTTGCCGACCTTATGATGACAGCCCCCAAAGAGGTTGAGGACTCCATAAACCGAATTGCGGCTAAGGCAAGAGCGGCGGGTATTCATCTGCTTATAGCAACACAAAGGCCTTCTGTTAATGTTGTTACAGGTGTTATAAAGGCTAATATACCAACCCGTATTGCATTTTCTGTTTCCTCGCATATTGATAGTAGTACCATACTTGACAGCGCGGGCGCCGAAAAGCTGCTCGGTCGCGGTGATATGCTCTTTAGCCCTGTAGGCGCTGCGAAGCCCAAAAGAATTCAGGGCTGCTTTGTAAGCGATGAAGAGGTTGAGCGGGTGGTGCAGTTTGTGAAAAACGGCGGCGCCGCTAATTATGACGATAACATTATGGTTGAAATTGAGCGTCAGGCGGCTGTTGAAAAGCAGCAGCGAACAGGCCTCCCTGAGGATGGCCCCGATGCCGACCCGATGCTTGATGAGGCTATAAGGGTGGTGGTTGAAAGCGGAATGGCTTCAACCTCACTGCTTCAAAGAAAGCTAAAACTCGGCTATGCAAGAGCCGCAAGAATAGTTGATGAAATGGAGGAGCGCGGCGTGGTAGGCCCTTATGAAGGCTCAAAACCGCGAAAGGTGCTCATAACCAAGGAGCAGCTTATGGAGCGCGAGGCAGGCGAGAGTAATTGAGGCGTTACAGTAAACAAAACATCGCAATAACAGTGCTTAGCATTCTGCTTGCAATTTCAATTGGTATAATTGCGGTAATTGCTTTTGTTAACCGAAATAATACCGCTTTGTGGAATGAGCTTTATTCCTTATTTGGTGTAGCACAACAGGACACTTCGGGTGATGATTACATACGCTTTCTTGATGTAGGTCAGGGGGACTGCGCGTTGCTTTGCAGTAACGGTCAGGCGGCGCTTATCGATACTGCTACCTCAGATTTTGGTGATGTGATATGTAAAAAGCTCAATTCGGCTAAAATTACAGGCATTGATTTGATGATGCTTTCCCATAATCACGATGACCATTATGGCGGCGCTGAGCGCATAACCGAACGCTTTTTGGTTGAGAATCTGATAATTCCCGATATAATAAACACCGATAGAAACACCGCGGATATCAAGGCGGTTATGTCGAATGTTTTAGCGTATGAGGGTGATTGCTTTACTGCTGTTCAGGGTATGAATTCTAAAATAGGCGATATAAACCTCACTGTGCTTGCATATTTTCCTGATGAAGCTGAGGAAAACAACCGCTCCATAATAGCAATGGCTGAAATTGAGGGCTTTAAGTTTCTCTTTACGGGTGACGCCGAGGAGGATGCAGAAAAACGCCTTTTAAAGGAAAGCTTAAACCTTGACTGCGATGTTTTGAAGGCTGGGCACCACGGCAGCAAATATTCCACGACCTATGAGCTTTTGGATGCCACAACACCAGAATACGCAGTTATTTCCTGTGGCGAGGGTAATCAGTATTCACATCCAAACGATGAACTCCTTGACCGTCTTGATGATAGAAATATCAAAACCTACCGCACCGATAAGCAAGGCGATATAACCTTTAATATCGAAAACGGTAATATGACGGTTACAACATCAGATTAAATTAAAATGGAGACAGCTTCTATGCGAAGTGTCTCCATTTTTCACTTTGCCGAAAAAGAGGGTAGGTTGCCTAAATTATCATTTTCCTGCCCGTTGGGGATAGCCTTAAGATACTCGTTATCGCCGCGGTGCGCAATGGCAACATCTGCAATTTGCCCGCGCTTTGCCATTTCCACAGCCTGTGGCTTTGATAGAAATGTTTCATCTGATAATTTATATCCCGTAACCCTACCGCTTTCTTTAACAAGACCTATTATGCGCTTGGCATCATTAGATGCCTGCGGAATTTGGTCGAGTGTGTTTCTAACAAGCTCGTTACTGTCCATTTTATCACCCCTTTTTTATTAGTTATTCGCACAAAATAAGCCGATATTCATAGTTTAAGTTTTTCTGAATATACTTAATTCGGTAGGGGGCGAATATATGAAAAAATCATTATCCTTTTGGCAATTCGCTGGCTTTGTTTTTACAGGTGTAGTGGGAACACTGCTGCATTTTCTTTACGGTTTGACTGATAGCGCCATTGTTGCGCTTTTTTCTGCTGTGAATGAGTCTACATGGGAGCATATGAAGATATTATTTTTTCCAATGCTTGCCTTCGCGATATTTGAGAGCAGATATTTTGCCAAAGACTATGAAAATTTTTGGGTTTCAAAGCTTATTGGCATACTGTTAGGCCTTGTGGTAATACCCACTCTATATTACACATATACAGGCGCTTTAGGCGTTTTGGCAGATTGGTTTAATGTTTTAATATTTTTTATTGCGGCGGCTGTCACTTTTTTAACCGAAACACGACTTATGAAAAGTAATAAAAATTTTTGTCTGTCAAAAACAGTGGCAATTGTAATGCTTTGTATTATTGCAGTTTTATTCTTTGTTTTCACATTTATACCCCCTGATATACCACTATTTCAAGACCCAATAACAAAAACTCACACAAGGATGGCTTGTGAGCATATCTGCGGTTAAAATTTGAAGAATTATTTTATTTTGAAATTTCGGTTGATTTATCCCCACTCAACCAACGGTTTGTAGATTTTACGAGTAACAGAAGCTATACTGAAAACGAAAGGAGGTAGGCGAGTGGACCAATTAAAAATCGGTAAATTTATCGCCGAGCGCAGAAAAAAAGCAAACTTAACGCAAATGCAGTTGGCAGAAAAGCTTAATATCACAGATAGGGCAGTATCCAAGTGGGAAACAGGCAAAGCAATGCCTGATTCTTCGATAATGCTTGAATTATGTAAGCTTTTAGGTATCAGTGTTAATGATTTATTATGTGGGGAGGTAGTTACAATGGATAAATACAACAAAGAATTAGAGAACAATTTGCTTGAAATGATTAAGCAAAAAGAACAGGCAGACAAAAGATTGTTGTCCGTAGAAGTGTTTATAGGCATTACCGCGACGGTCGTTCTTTTTGCTTTGATATTTGTTGCCGCTTTTGTGCAAATGTCAAATGGACTAAGAATTACTCTCATTGTATTTGGATTTGTTTTGTTCTTAGCGGGTTGCTTCTATGCACTGCGGATGGAGCAAGTGGCAGGATATTATACATGCAAAGAATGCGGACACCGATATGCACCGACATATAGAGCCGTTGCTATGGCTCCGCACATGGGCAGAACAAGATATATGCGTTGCCCTCAATGCGAAAAAAAGTCTTGGCAGAAAAAAGTGTTAAGTAAGGATTAAAATAAGCAAACCCCTGATAGATGGCATAACGCCATCTATCAGGGGTGTTTTGTATCGCTTGAATACTAACTCATAAAACTGACTTTATCAAGCGTTTAGTATATCTAAATTTTATATGCAGTAAACAAAGAATATAGTGGATGATTTTTAATTATTTGATGATAATGATTTCAATGCTTTTTTGAATTGTATAGTGAAGAGGATAGCGGTAAAGGTTACGGCTATCATGTCGGCAGCAGGCTCTGCTGTATAAACACCCATTGTCTTATCGGGGGTAAGTTGCGGCATAATGTAGATAAGCGGCAAGAGTAAAACAAATTTGCGAACGATGGCAACGATAATGGAACAAGGCGCGTTGCCGATGGAAACAAAGGTCATCTGGCAGGCAATCTGAATACCAAAGATGCACATAACACCGCAATAAATCCGAAGTGCCTTTGCGGTGAATTCAATGAGCGCCGCATCGGGTGTAAATATCCCGGCAAACATTTGCGGCAACAGCATAATAGCGCCCCAAATTATAAAGGAATAAGTAAGACAGGATATAAGCAAAAGTCGAAAGGTTTTCTTGACACGCTCCACTTTTTTAGCGCCGAAGTTGTAGCTTAAAATCGGCTGTGCGCCCTGTGCAATCCCCTGCATTGGGAGCATTGCAAATTGCATTACGCTTGTAAGTATTGTCATAGCGCCCACGGCAATATCACCGCCGTATTTAAGAAGTGAAGAATTGAAGCAGACCGAAATCACACTTTCGCTGCTTTGCATAATAAAGGTCGCAGTTCCCAGTGCAATACAGGGAAAAACAAGCTTTGCATCAATGCGAAGGTTGTGCTTTTTAAGCTTGAGATAGGTTCTTTTGCCGCAAAGAAAGGTAAGCACCCAAACGCAAGAAATGGCTTGGGAAAGGATGGTTGCAAGAGCCGCACCTTTAACACCCATCTTAAAGCCGAAAATAAATATCGGGTCAAGGATAATGTTACTTACGGCACCGATCAGCACCGTAATCATACTGATTTTGGTGTAGCCCTGCGCGGTGATGAAGGCGCCCATACCAAGCGTTAGTTGAACAAAGACGGTACCAATAGCATAGATGTTCATATAATCGTTGGCGTAACCAATGGTGTTCTCACTTGCGCCGAACATTAAAAGTAGGTCTTTGTTCCAAATCAGTAAAACGGTAGTCAGAACGGCAGAGATAATAAGCTGTAGAGAAAAGCAACCGCCCATTATTCTTTCAGCAGAATCATTGTCACCCTTGCCCATCGAGATAGATGCCTTCGGCGCACCGCCCGAAGCAATCAGCGCCGCAAATGCCGAGATGATCATAATAATCGGCATACATACGCCCACACCCGTCAGCGCGAGGCTTCCGTCTCCCGGCATATGACCGATATAAATGCGGTCAACGATGTTGTACAGCATATTAATAAGCTGGGCTACCACCGTCGGAACTGCCAATTTAAACAGCAGTTTACCTATCGGTGCAGTGCCTAGCATTTCTTTGTTATCGCTCATAATTTCGCTCCATAAAACTAAAATTTGTAATGCATATTATATAACATTTTATCGCAGAATTCAAGCCGTCGCAAAGTTTGTTAACACCTTTTGTTGTATCAAAATTTGATATGCAGTAAACAAAGAATAAGGGATTGAGAAAAATTATTTGAAATGATATAATAGTAGTCGAGGTGCAAATACTATGAAAAAACTGAGAGGACTTATTATAATGCTTTTAATATCACTTTCGTTGTTTGGCTTGACTGCTTGTCAGGATGGCAGTAACACACCAACCTACGATCAGATTACGGCAAAAGAAGCCAAAACAATTATGGATACCGAACAGGATTATATTATCATAGATGCCCGTACCCAAGAAGAATTCGCTGAGGGACATATTGAGGGTGCAATTCTTATTCCCGAATATGAAATTAAAGACCGAGCAGAAAAAGAACTGCCCGACAAAGATGCTTTAATCCTCGTTTACTGCCGAAGCGGTAGACGAAGCAAAATTGCATCAGAAGAGCTTGTAAACTTAGGCTACACCAATGTAAAAGAATTCGGCGGTATTATCGACTGGCCGTATGAAACTGTGAAATAATATGAGGTAATTTATTATGCGTAAAGACTTTGGAGTAAAAACCTGGGGCTATCCTATGCCTGTATTTATTGTCGCAGCTTATGATAAAGACGGAAAGCCAAACTGTATGAATGCGGCTTGGGGTGGAGTTTATGATATCAATCAGATTATGGTCTGCCTTGCCGATGACCATAAGACAACTAAAAATATTATCGAGAGCGGTGCTTTTACAGTCAGCATTGCCGATGCAAAGCACGTTGTAGAGGCTGATTATGTCGGCATTGTTTCGGGCAACAAGGTCCCCGATAAAATGGAAAAAGCAGGACTTACCACCACAAAATCCGCCTTTGTAAACGCGCCAATAATCAACGAATTTCCTATGACTGTTGAATGTAAACTTTTAAAGTTCAATGAAGACGGTATCTGCATTGGCGAGATTGTAAACGTTAGCGCGGATGAGTCAGTACTGGGCGAAGATGGACAAATCGACCCCGAAAAGTTGGAGGCTATCACTTACGACCCAGTTCACCATACCTATATTAAACTCGGCGAAAAGGTCGGCGACGCCTTTTCTGACGGAAAGAAAATAATATGAATTTAATTTTTAAGTTGAAAAGGAAGAATTTAAAATGAGCAAGAAACTTAAATATATAATTTATAGTGTGCTTTCAGTCTGTTTAATAATTCTCGTTGTATTATGGTTTTATGACCCGAAATTTGAGCACATTGAAGATACAAATGGTATTAATAATTATTCACTAAACATCATAACCGATAGAAATATTATAAAACTTAATAGCGGTCCTTTGTATGAAACCGATAATGATAACACAACAAACGACTCAAAACTTTCTCTCATTAAATTCAGTGGCGTTATGGAAATTCACGGTAAGGAATATAATAACGAAAGCTTGCAAATTGATTTGAAAAATTTAAAAATTATCGAGGGAAATTTACAGGCTGTCTTATTGGTCGACAATAAAATTATACATAAATTTAATCCAAATGAATCAAATCAGTCCTTTAAAGTGGATAATATATCAGGTTATGTTGCTTTAAGAATAGCCGGTGAAAGTGCGAAATTTGAAATGGAGTATTATGTTAGCAAGGTTAGCGACACTTTTTCTAACGGAAAGAAGTTGAAATAAATGGAATTATCAAATTTTTTTAAAAGCGTATTAGATGCCGACACGGCGCCCGTTGTTATTTGCGATTTAGAGCATACAGTGATTTATATGAACCCTGCATCTATTTCGCGTTATCATACCGACCTTACAGGCAAAAGCCTAAAGGCTTGTCACAATGCCGAATCGGGTGCAAAAATTGACCGTGTAGTCGCTTGGTTTGCTGAGAGTAAGGATAATAATATCGTCTATACTTCGCGCAACGACAAAGAAAATAAAGATGTTTATATGGTCGCTTTGCGTGACGCGGGCGGCACACTTATCGGCTATTATGAAAAGCACGAATACCGTAACCAAGAAACCAGATCTCTATATGCTGAAACAGGGGGATAAAAATGAGTTCTTATATCCCAATATTTTTACTGCTTATAATTATCCTTATAACTCAGCGAAATGAAAAAGCAGTTTTAAAAAACATAATTAAAAAAAGAAAAACGGAGGACAGCGAAATGTTTGAGCTTGCACAAAAATTTATAAATAAAGAATGTGTTATTTACACCTTTAATTCACAGTTTACGGGAACAATCAAAGAAGTGAACGAGGGTGGTGTTTTGATTGAAAAATCAGGAACTTTAGAAGCTGTAAACTTTGATTTTATTGTAAGAATACGCGAGTATCCCAAAAACAAAAACGGAAAGAAAAAGTCGGTAATACTCGACTAAAATCAGCCTCCATCTGATGAGGTCGATTCCCTCACAGTGTGAGGGAAATGTCGTGTAGCGACAAAGGGAGACCGCCACAGTCAGTGGGTGGATTTTGCGAAGCAAAAGACGGAGGGAGAGAATAACTACCCCTCAGTCAACTTCGTTGACAGCTCCCCTGACAAGTGGAGCCGATATTTAAAATAGGTGATTTTATGAACAGACCATACATAATCTGCCATATGGTAACCTCGATTGACGGTAAGGTTACGGGCGATTTTTTAAGCAGTCCTAATAGCGAAAAGGCTTGCGAAATATATTATGAAATCAACCGCAATTTGAAATCAAACGGTTTTATTTGCGGTCGCGTTACTATGGAGAGCAGTTTTACAGGCGGATGGTATCCTGATTTAAACGCGTATGAACCAAAAGAAAAGACCGATTTCATACCTGAAAACTTGTCAGGATTTTATGCCGTTGCATTTGATACAAACGGTAAACTTGGTTGGAAATCTAATAAAATTATCGATCCCGATGGCGACCCAGGATATGACGGCGCACAAATAATTGAGGTATTATCCGAAAATGTAGACGAGCGATACCTCGGCTACCTTGAAGAAATGGAAATACCTTACATATTCGCAGGCAGAGATAAAATTGACATTGAACTCGCACTCTTTAAACTAAAAAACATAGTAGGAATTGATACCTTGTTGTTAGAGGGAGGAAGCATTATAAACGGCGCATTTCAGCGCGCAAATGCTATTGATGAAATAAGCCTTGTTGTAGCGCTGATCACAGCAGATAAAGACGATAAACCACTGTTTATGGACAGCACCGCTCAAGATTTTGAACTCACCAATTCTTATGTTAAAGATGGAGTATTAGTGATGAATTATAAAAACGATTATGATTTAGAAGTAAAACAACGCTTCGGTAATACCGATGCTTACAAAGAACACGCGGAAAAAACTGCGAACTATACTGCAGACAAATGGAAAGAGGTAAATGACGGTTTAGTGTCAGTCTTTGCGAAATTTGCTAAGTGTAAGCAAAATGGCTACACCGCCGACTCTGTTGAAGCACAGGCGTTAGTAACCGAACTACAAGCATATATTACCGATAATTACTACACTTGCACAAACGAAATCCTCGCAGGACTGGGGCTTATGTACGTCGCCGATGAACGTTTTAAAAACAATATCGACAAGAACGGAACAGGTACGGCAGAGTTTATAGGTGAAGCAATAAAAATTTATTGCAATAAATAAAATCTATTTTTAAGGAGAATTACAATGACCTTAAAACTGTTTATCTCGGCAATAACAAAATTTATACTCGGTGTGGCTTTAGTAGGTCTTCTCATATTCTTGCCCGCAGGCAGTTTGTCGTTTTTGGGCGGTTGGCTACTTTTAGGAATTTTGTTTATTCCAATGTTCTTTGCGGGAATTGTAATGATGCTCAAAAACCCCGACCTATTAAAAAGCAGACTAAACGCAAAAGAAAAAAGGCGGGAACAAAGTCTTGTTGTGAAACTGAGTGGTCTTATGTTTGTGGCTGGATTTGTTGTTGCAGGGCTTGGCTTCCGCTTTAACCTATACACCTTGCCAAAAGGTGTTTCCATCGGTGCTGCTGTGGTGTTTTTGGTAGCATATATTCTCTATGCCGAGGTGCTTAGAGAAAACACATACCTAAGCCGTACTATTGAAGTGCAGGAAAACCAAAAGGTAATAGATACGGGACTTTATGGCATTGTCAGACATCCAATGTATAGCGTAACCTTGCTTTTGTTTTTATCAATGCCGTTAGTGCTAGGCTCGGTGTATTCGTTTCTAATTTTCCTAGCATATCCTTTTATCATAGCGAAAAGGATTAAGGATGAGGAAAAATTCCTCGAAAAAGAACTCGACGGCTACCGTGAGTACAAGCAAAAAGTCAAGTACCGCTTGATACCGTTTATTTGGTAACAGTAAATTAAAGCCCATTTGTAAGGATGAAATCAATGATTATTTTAATTACAGGCGCTTCGCACACCGGCAAGACTGCTCTTGCTCAAAAACTACTCGAAAAATATAAATGCCCATATCTATCGATAGACCATCTTAAAATGGGTTTAATTCGTAGCGGCAACACCGAGCTTACACCTTTGAGTGATGACAGTGCCTTGACCGAATATCTATGGCCAATAGTTCGCGAAATGATTAAAACTGCCATAGAAAACAAGCAAAATCTTATTGTTGAGGGTTGCTATATTCCGTTC